>NZ_JARAWX010000001.1:0-523929 GCF_033793585.1 Streptomyces sp. MI02-7b
ACGTAGAGTGCAGTCGCGAGGGTGTCTATCTCGGTCGTCACACACTGAGAGTGGACACCCTCGCCTTATCTCGTGGCCGAACCCTTGGAATCGATCATCTAGGCCACGCACGCTGGGTTGCCCCGGGGCGGCGGCAACGAGTACGGCACACCCGCAGCGCCCGAGCGTCGTCAAACGCCCGTTCCTCTGATGGAACGTCAATGCCTCCCGGTGGCCCGGAATCCGGCTGCCGGGGGCACGCGACGCGTGATCGCGTCAGGCCGCGGGCTCGTGCGAGCCGGCCGGTCCGGACAGCAACCGGGCGTTCACCCGGTCCGGCCTCGGCCAGCGCACGTCGTGCACCCAGCCCAGCTTCTCGAACATCCGGATGAGGCGTGCCGACGGGTCGATCTGGCCCGGCAGAACGCCGTGGCGGGCGCCCGTGGGATCGGCGTGGTGCGAGTTGTGCCAGCTCTCACCGAAGGACAGCAGGGCGAGCGGCCAGAAGTTGGTGGCCTTGTCCCGGCTGATGAAGGGGCGGTTGCCCGCGACGTGGCAGACCGAGTTCACCGACCATGTGACGTGGTGCAGCAGCGCCATCCGGATCACACCGGCCCAGAAGAACCCGGTCAGCGCACCGGTCCAGGTGCCGGTGACGAGCCCGCCGACGAGTGCCGGGACCAGGAGCGAGACGGCGGTCAGCAGCCCGAAGAGCCGGCCGACGACCCGCAGGTCGGGATCGGCGGCGATGTCGGGCGCGAACCTCGCGCGGTTGCTCAGCTCACGCTTCAGCATCCAGCCGATGTGGGCGTGCAGAAGCCCCTTGAGGAGAGCGCGGGTGTCGGAGCCGTAGCGCCAGGGCGAGTGCGGGTCGCCCTCGCGGTCGGCGAAGGCGTGGTGGCGACGGTGGTTCGCCACCCACTGGACCGGCGAGCCCTCGACCCCCAGCGACCCCGCGACGGCCAGGGCGATCCGCAGGCCGCGCCGCGCCTTGAACGAGCGGTGCGTGAAGAGACGGTGGTAGCCGACCGTGAGGCCGAAGCCGGACACCAGGTAGGCGACCACCGCCATGCCGAGGTCCAGCGTGGACAGGCCCCATCCCCACACGAACGGCACCGCGGCGAGCAGGGCGAGCGGCGGGCCGACAACGAAGATCCACATCGCCACTCCCGCAGCGGCTGTCTGCGGGGCGTCGAGCAGCGGTCTGGCCTCGGCCGCGGTTTCGGCGTCGCGCTCGGCGACGACCTGTTCGGCACGGTCAGCGTCGCTCGGGTTCATGGGTTCCTCGCCGTTGCTCGAGCCATCACGGAGGTGGTGCCGGACCGACCGGGATCATGCGCACCTGTGCGCGCGTTGAAACGCACGTGCCCGCCCACGGCGCAGGATCGCACCGGACGGCATCGGCGCAGGTCGTCGCCGATGTCCAGGGTGTGAACGGCGCGGTACCTGTATGCGCTTGACACGCCTCACGGCACTCCGTCCGTCTCACCCCGCCCACCCGCGCCGCCGCTCACCTCCCGCACACGGACCGAGTGTCAGACCCCCGCGACATGATGCGGCGCATGACGACAGTGATCGCCGCACCGCCGGCCTCCCGCGACGACTACGACTCCGCCGTGGACACCGCCCTGGGGGCGTGCGCCGCCTACTACCGTGACGGGACCAGCCCTCTCGACGACGCGGCCTACGACCTGCTGGCGGCCGGGATCCGCG
The DNA here is from genome assembly GCF_033793585.1 of Streptomyces sp. MI02-7b. Classification (NCBI taxonomy): domain Bacteria; kingdom Bacillati; phylum Actinomycetota; class Actinomycetes; order Kitasatosporales; family Streptomycetaceae; genus Streptomyces; species Streptomyces sp. MI02-7b. Next base: position 1,693 of record NZ_JARAWX010000001.1, read on the forward strand.
CCTACGAGCTGGAGCACCCGGACCATCTGCGGGCGGACTCCCCCACGGGCAAGGTGGGCGGCGGGGCGGCCCCCACCGGCGATGTCGCACATGTGGTGCCCATGCTCTCCCTGGACAACGTCTTCAGCGCCGAGGACCTCGTCAAGTGGGGCGCCTCCGTGGAACGCCGGCTCGGCGGCCCGGTGCAGGGCGGCTACGTCACCGAACCCAAGCTCGACGGGGCGGCCATCGCCGCGCGCTACGTGGACGGGCGGCTGACGCGGCTGGTCACCCGTGGCGACGGAACGCACGGCGAGGACATCTCCCATGCGATCGGCTCCGTCGTGGGTCTGCCCGCACGGCTCACCTCGCCGCTGTCGATCGAAGTGCGCGGCGAAGTCCTGCTCACACGGGCGCAGTTCGACAGGGCCAATGCCCTCCGCCAGGCGCACGGCGCGAAGGTCTTCTCCAACCCGCGCAACGGCACCGCCGGGACACTTCGCGCGAAGGACCGTCCGTATGTGATCGAGACGACCTTCTACGCCTACGGTGTGGTCGGCCTGGCAGGTGACACGCACGAGGCGATGATGGCCGCGGTGGAGGCGGCGGGGGTGCAGACCACGTCCGCGACGCCGGTGGGGCTCCAGGTGTGCGGGACGCTGGAAGAGGTGCGGCGCCGCGTCGAGCAGATCGCCGCCCTGCGTGCCGAGCTGCCGTTCGGTATCGACGGCGTCGTCGTCAAGGCCAACGCCGTCGCCGAGCAGGACAAGGCCGGTCTCGCCACGCGCCACCCCCACTGGGCCACGGCGTACAAGCTCCCGGCCATGGAGCGCCGGACGAAGCTGCTGGCCGTCGAGTGGAACGTCGGCCGCACCGGCATCATCGCGCCGCGTGCCGAGCTCGAACCCGTGGAGGTGGACGGCAGCGTCGTCCGCTACGCCACGCTGCACAATCCCCGGTTCATCCGCGACAGCGGGCTGATGATCGGCGACACCGTCAGCGTCTTCAAGGCGGGAGACATCATCCCGCGCGTCGAGGCCCCGGTGGTGGACCTCCGCACGGGCGCGGAGACGCCGATCGAGCTGCCCGAGGCGTGCCCGAAGTGCGGCGGCGACATCGACGCCTCCGGCGAGCGCTGGGAATGCGCCGGCGGCACGGGCGGGGGCTGCGGGCTGCTCGCCGCTCTGCGGTACGCCGTGGGCCGCGACCAGCTCGACATCGACGGTCTCGGCACCACCTTCATCGAGGCCCTGGCCGACAGCGGCGCCGTCGCCGACGTCGGCGACCTGTTCACCCTCAGCCGCGGGCAACTGGTCGAGGCGACCAGGAGCGAGAAGCGTGCCGACACCGTGCTGGCCCAGATCGAGGCGGCCAAGGCCAAGCCCCTCAGCCGCGTCTTCTGCGCGCTCGGAGTGGTCCGCACCGGCCGCACGCTCTCCCGTGAGATCGCTCGGTACTTCGGCACAATGGAGGCGATACGCGCCGCGGACGCCGACACGCTGGCCAGGGTGCCGAAGCTTCCGGCCGCCAACGCGCCGAAGATCGCCGCGCACATCGCCGCACTCGGTCCGGTCGTCGACAAGCTCGTCGCCGCCGGTGTCACCATGACCGAGCCGCCCGCCCCGGTCGTGGCGGGAGGCCCCCTGACGGGTGAGACCGTGGTGGTCACCGGGGGGATGACGGGGGCACTCGCCGGAAAGAACCGGACCGAGGTGAGCGAGGTGATCATCGCGGCCGGCGGTACGGCGTCGGGCACCGTCTCCCGGAAGACCACGCTGCTCGTCGCCGGGGAGAAGGCCGGCTCGAAGCTCGCCAAGGCCAGGGAACTGGACGTCAAGGTGCTCACCGAGGAGGAGTTCGCCCGACTTCTCGCCGACTTCCTGCCCTGACCCGCCGTCGGCCGCCGCGTCCGCCGGCCGCCGCCTCGTGCTGAGACGCGCATCACACGCGTCCGTGTCACAACGTGCCGGGCCGGTCCGTCCAAGAGACGTAACCGCCAGCAACGACACAGGAGTGCACCATGGAAGCACGGTTGAACGTCATGGCCAGCCCGGTCGCGGCCAAGGCCATCAAGCACCTCATCGCCGCGGGCCAGGCGCTCGCCGAGTCGACCCTGCCCGCCGCGACGCGCGAACTGGTGAACATCCGCGCCAGCCAGATCAACGGCTGCGCCGGATGCATCGACATGCACACCAAGGACGCGGCGGCGGCGGGCGAGAGCGCCGTACGCCTCAACCTGGTCGCGGTCTGGCGCGAAGCCACGGTCTTCACCGACGCCGAGCGCGCCGCGCTGGAGCTCACCGAGCAGGGCACCCGCATCGCCGACGCGGCCGGCGGCGTCCCGGACGAGGTGTGGGCCAACGCCGCCAAGCACTACGACGAGGACGAACTCGCCGCCTTGGTCACCCAGATCGCCGTCATCAACGCCTTCAACCGCGGCAACGTCATCACCCAGCAGCCCGCGGGCGACTACCAGGTCGGGCAGTACCACTGACGGCACGCCAGTGACCGCCGCCGGAGCCCGACTCGGCGGCGGCACACACCCCGGGTACCGCTCCGCGGAGCGGTACCCGGGGTGTCACAGCTGTCGTGATCGGCGGCCCGCGGGCATGGACACCGCGGGGAGGGGCTCGTCACACTACCGGGACGATCATGCGCGGTCGCGGCCGCGCAGCGAGCAGGCGGGGGTTGTGCCGATGGGACGCTTGCGGGACGAGGCGGTGCCTGCGGAGCGCATCCGCTACCGGTCGACGGCGCTCCAGCGCGTCCTGCCGGTCCTGCCCGTGGCCCTGGTCGACGCACTGTCGCACCTCTGGTTCTGGTGGAACGGGGGGCCGGCAGGTGCGGCATCGGGCGCGGTCGTGCTGCCGTTGGTCGTGCTGATCGCCTCGCACCCGTTCGGCGTCACCCTCACCCCGTCCGGGGCCGTTGTGCACAACCTGACCCGCCGGACCATCGCCTGGGCCGACGTGCAGGCGATCGGGACCGAGTCGGTCCTCGGCGCCCGGTTCGTCGTCATCCAGGAGGCGGGCGGCCGGCGTACGCGCCTGCGGGCACCGCTCACCGGATTCCTCAGCTGGGACCGTGCCTTCGACGAGAAGCTCGCCACCATCGGCAGATGGTGGCTGGACCACAGAGGGCCGCACTGGGCTCCCGCCCCGCCCCCGCCGGTGTGGCGGAGCGGCCCGCCGTCGCCCAGTGGGGATCCGTTCGCCCCTCCCCGGTGAGCGGCGACCGGGGACAGGCCCGGGGAACCGCCCGTCCGGCGTGGGGACGCACCTGACGCGAGCAGCCAGTACACGGGGCACCGCGGCACGCCGACGGTCTCCCCGATCGGCCGGTTCTCCACGTACGATCACCCGATGGCCGACAAGACCGAAACCACGCCCGGCTGGTTGTCTCCCGAGGATCTGGAGCTGACCCGCGCACGTATGCCGATCCTGTACGTCGACGCCGTGCCCGTCCGGGTCGACGACAGCGGAGAAGTCACGCACGTCGGTCTCCTGCTGCGCATCGGACCGGACGGGACCGTCAGCCGCGCCCTCGTCTCCGGCCGGGTCCTCCACCACGAGCGCGTCCGTGAGGCGCTCATCCGCCATCTGGAGAAGGACCTCGGGCCGATGGCGCTGCCCCGCATCCCGGCCTCCCCGCAGCCTTTCACCATCGCCGAGTACTTCCCGACGCACGGGGTGACCCACTTTCACGACCCCCGGCAGCACGCGGTCTCGCTGGCCTACGTGGTCCCGGTGGTGGGCGACTGCCACCCGCGGCAGGACGCTCTCGACCTGGTCTGGTTCACTCCCCAGGAGGCGTCGTCGCCCCACCTGCAGCAGGAGATGCCGGGCGGTCAGGGCGTCCTGCTCAAGCAGGCCCTCGCGCACGTGGGCTGCCTGTCCTGACGTCCGCGGCGGTCCGGGCGGGGTCCGGGAGCACCGGGGGCGGCGGCTTCGTCGCCCCCTGATGCCCGCCCCGTCGCGGCAATCGGCCGGACCGGTGCGGACGTCAGGACATCCGATGTTCCTTGTAAGGACCATTTACATCAAGTGCGGTGTTGCCAGGACGGACCAGCGTGTCTCCGATCTTGCACCTTGGCGCGTAGACGCCTCGCACCCTCGGGACTTACATGTCTGATCTGCCTGAGTCGTCCGGCTCCACGCACGACGCCTGCCACCACGCCGGCGTCGGCCGCCGCGGGTTCCTCGGTCTCGCCGGGGGCACGCTCGCCTCGGCCGGACTCGCCTCCCTGCTGGGCGCCGCCCCGGCGAACGCCGCACCGGCCGTCCAGCCGGACGCGCCCCTGCGCTTCGCGCTGGTGACGGACACACACGTGAACGTCGACACACCGCAGTCGACCGTGTACCTGACCCAGGTGTGGGCCTCGATAGCCGCCCGCACCCCGGACCTCGTGCTGCACTGCGGCGACATCACCGACACCGGCCGTCCCGACGAGTTCGACCGGTACGCCGAGGTACTGCCCGCCGCCCTCCACGGCCGGATGCACTACTCGCCCGGCAACCACGACGTGCGGTGGGACCCGTCCGCCAAGGAGCAGTACCACTCCCACTTCGGCCCGGGGCCCTACTCGTTCGACGCCGGTGGCGTGCACTTCATCGGCTTCGACCCCACCCAGGTGCTCCAGGAGCCCGGGCACTTCGGCCCCGGCGGCCTGGAGTGGCTGGAGGCCGACCTCGAGGGCCTGCGCCCGGGAACGCCCGCGGTGCTCTTCCAGCACTTCCCGATGGGCAACACCTTCTACTACGTCGACGACCAGCCGGCCGTCCTGGACCTCCTGGCCGACTACGACGTCCGCGGCATCTTCGCCGGCCACATCCACAAGGAGGTCGTGAGCCGGTTCAACGGCCTCACCCAGATCGGTCTCAACGCGGTCCGCAACGGCGCCCTCTACTACTGGGTGGAGCGCACCGTCGCCTCCGACGGCACGCCCGTGCTGCGGGTCAGCCGGGTCAACGTGGCCGCCGACGGGACCGAGACCGAGGTGCCGGTCGCGGACATGCCGCTGGCCGGCGACGGCCTCGGCCGCCCGCAGCGCCCGCGCGGCGTCCGCCTCGGCACGGTCGCCGACGGTGTGCTGCCGGTCTCCGTCCGGCTGGACGGCAACGCCGCCCCGGTCCAGGTCGCCGTGGACCTCTACCCGCAGTCGGTCTTCGGCGGTGCCGCCACCCCGGTCTGGAAGCCCCTTGCCCCCGAGGCGGGTTCGGACCGGCGATGGGAGGGCGGCGTCGACGTCTCCTCCGTGGTCCCCGGAACGCAGCGCCTTCGCCTGCAGGTCACCGCGGCCGACGGCACCTGGTGGGAGGACACCGCCCTGTTCGAGGTGGCGCGCGGCGCCGCCGACCCGAAGCCCCGCTGGGAGTACCAGCTGCCCGGTTCGGTCCAGGGCGGCATCGCCACGGTCGGCTCGGGCGACGGGCAGACCGCCGTCATCGCGTCCAGCAGCGGCGACGTGGTCGCCCTGCGTCCCCGCCACCGCTCCTCCGCGGACCGCGTGTGGCACACGCGGATCGGACCGGTCTACCGCCTGCCCGCGGTCGACGCCGGCTCCCGTACGGTCTTCGTCCCGTCCGCGGACCACCGGCTCTACGCCCTCGACGCCGCCGACGGCCGCCAGAAGTGGGCCTTCGACGCCGGGGCGCCGGTGCTGAGCGCTCCGCTGGTGACCGAGGTCGCCGGCCAGGAGCGGCTGTTCGTCTCGGCCGGCCGCACGCTGTTCGCGCTGGACGCCGCGAACGGGAACGCCCTCTGGTCGGTGCCCGGCCGCGGTTTCTCCTCCGGCCGGGCCGCGAGCGACGGCCTCCGCGTCTACACCGCGGCGGACGACGGCTGGGCCCGCGCCCACGACGCGGTGACCGGTGCCCCGCTGTGGTCGTTCTCCATGGCCACCGGCACCGAGAACCACATCGCCCTGTACAGCGGTTGGGACAACGTTGTCGCCGTCGGCGACGGCGTCGTGGTCGTCGGCTCGGTCTCCAGTTCCTGGGGCCTGGACGCGGCCACCGGCGCGCTGCGCTGGAAACTGGCGGGCAGCGCCATGTACGCGCCGACCCTCGTCCTCGGCGACGGCACCGCGCTGTTCACGACGGAGGTCGGCGTCATGTCGCGGGTCGAGCTGGCAACCGGCACGGTGCGCTGGAAGACCGACCTGGCGGTCCGCGTCTTCAACGCCGGTGTGGTCATCGCCGACGGCGTGGCCTGGGCCCAGTCGGCGGACGGCAAGCTGCTCGGAGTGAACCTGGCCGACGGCTCCCGGCAGGGCCGGCTGCAGCACAGCCTGGTGTACTGCTTCAGCACTCCGGCGGTCGTGGGCGACGTCCTGGTCGTCGGCAACCAGAACGGCCTGGTGACCGGCATCGACCTGCCGTAGCCCGGTCGACCGTCCGGGCCCGCCGCCGCCAGGGCGGGCCCGGACACGCCGGGCCGACTCCCACGGTGCGAACGAGCCATCACGCCCGGTGCCCTGTGGCACGACCCGGTGCAGCGGCCGCCGGCGACGAAGGCCCCGGCGGGAACGGCCGCCCGGGCGGAAGGTGATGTGCAGGTACGGTGCCGTGGGCCGCAAACGCGGTTGCCGACAGCGGCTGAGCCCGCGGGAGCGCGAGCGCACGGCAGCCTCCGACGAAGGGCTCCGGGCGTGGAGCCGGAACGTCAGGGGTACGCGGACATCCAGTCGACCCGGCCGCAGACGCCGGCGCCGTACGCCCTCGCCGAGGCGCCGGTCGGCCAATTGGCCTGGATCGCGGAGAGGTTCGAGGAGTGGACCGACTCGCGGGACCGTCCGGAGGACGCCGTCGACCGCGACCTGATGCTGTCCTGGCTGACCGGCACGGCACGCCGCCCGAACCGTCCACGGCGCCGACCGCCCAGGCCGACTTCCCGCGCCACACCTTCGTCCCTCTGCGCACATCGCGGAGCGGACGAACACCACCGTGCGGTGGACGAGCTTCGACCGCGGTGGCCACTGCTGGTGGGCGAGATCCGGACGTTCTTCCGGCGACTGCGTGAGCCCGGCCCCGAGCGCGATCCCCGCGTAGCCGCCGACGAATGCCGGGGAACACGAAGGGTGCCCGCTCGATCACCTGTCGCCACAGGCGTGCGGCGCGCGCCGGATCCGGCACGGGCGTAGAAAAGAAGGGGGGCCCGGTACGACTCAGGGAGTGACGGGCCATGCAGATGGTGGTGGACCTCACGCGCTGCCAGGGCTACGCGCAGTGCGTGTTCCTCGCGCCGAAGGTGTTCGAGCTGCACGGGGAAGAGGGCTTGCTGTACTCCCCGGCCGTCCCGGACGACCAGGCCGAACGCGTGCGCCAGGCCGCGGCCGCGTGCCCGGTCCAGGCCATCCTCACGGGCGAGGGGGTGGGCGCCGGTGCCCGGTGAGCCGCAGGAGGACGGCCGGATCGTCGTCGTCGGCGCGTCGCTCGCCGGGCTGAGGGCCGCGGAGGCGCTGCGCGAGGAGGGCTTCACCGGCTCACTGACCGTGGTGGGGGACGAACCGTGTCCGCCCTACGACCGGCCGCCGCTGTCCAAGCAGGTGCTGCTGGGGAGAGCAGCGGCGGACAGTACCGGGCTGCCGATGCGCCGGGACCCGGACGCCGACTGGCGGCTGGGCGTGCGCGCCACCGGCCTGGACCCCCTCGGGAAACGGGTGCTGCTGGCCGACGGCGACTCCCTGCCGTACGACCGGCTGCTGATCGCCACCGGGACCCGGGCCCGGCCCTGGCCGAACCCCGAGGAGGCGTCCCTGGACGGGGTGTGCACCCTGCGTACCCGCGAGGACGCGGGGGCGCTGGCCGAGCGGCTGGCCGCCGGACCGGAACGGGTGCTGGTGATCGGCGGCGGCTTCACCGGTTCGGAGATCGCCTCGGCCTGCCGGGAACGCGGACTGGACGTGACGGTCGCCGAACGCGGCGTCGCGCCCCTGGTGGGCGCGCTCGGCGGGACGCTGGCGAAGCTCGCGGCCGTCATGCACCGCAACCACGGTGTGGACCTGCGCTGCGGAGTGACGGTCACCGCCCTGCACGGGGACGGAGACGGCCGGTTCACCGGTGCGGACCTGTCCGACGGCAGCCGTGTCGACGCGGACGTGTGCGTCGTGGCGCTGGGGGCCGTCCGCAACGTCGAATGGCTGGCGGAGTCGGGGCTGGCGGCCGGCCCGCGCGGCATCGCCTGCGACGCCGGGTGCCGGGCCTTCACCAGGTACGGCATCGTCACCGACGACGTCTTCGTGGCGGGAGACGTCTCCCGCTTCCCCCACCCGCTGTTCGGGTACCAGATGCTCTCCTTGGAGCACTGGGGCAACGCGGTCGAGCAGGCCGGGATCGCCGCCCACAACATGGTCTGCCCGGGCCCGCTGCGGCGCCCGCACCTCGCCGTCCCGACGTTCTGGTCGACCCAGTTCGGGCTCAACATCAAGTCGGTGGGCGTGCCGATGTACTCCGACCACATCGTCATCGCCCAGGGGTCCTTGGAGGCGCGCCGTCTGGCGGTGGTCTACGGCTACCGGGGGCGGGTCACCGCCGCGGTCACGGTCGACATGGCCAAGTCGCTCGACTACTACCGGCACCTGATCGAGACGGCCGCCGCGTTCCCGCCCCCGCCCGGCGCCGCGGACCGCGCGCTCGCCGCCGACGTCCCGATCCCGTCCGACGTACCGGACCCGAAGGGGCTGTCCCACGGCCCCACGGTCACGCTCACCGGTCATCTGCCCGATCGCCGGCTGACAGTGGTGGCACCCACCGGCTGACCCACGTCCCGTCCGACCACGAGGGGCCATCATGGACTCCGCCACACTGCTGGCACGGATCACCGACTACGCGAACCGCCCCGACCCCTTCCCGCTGTACGCGGAACTGCGCGAGGCCGGCCCTGTGGTGCGGCAGGCGGACGGCAGTTACCTCGTCGGCGGCTACCACGAGATCGCCGCTCTGCTCCACGACCCCCGGATGAGCGCCGATCCGCGCTCCCGCCTCACCCCGTCCGCGCCCGAGGAGACACGGAAACCGCCGTTCCTGCGGCTCGACGACCCCGAACACCAGAGGCTGCGCGACTCGGCCATGCGGCCGTTCGGCCCGCCGCACAGCCCGGACCGGATCGACGCCCTGCGCGGCGACATCGCCCGGCTCACCGAGGAGCTGGCGGAGGCCTTCCGGCCGGGCCGGCGGATCGATCTCGTCGACGACTTCGCCTACCCGCTGCCCGTCACGGTGATCTGCCGTCTGCTCGGCGTTCCGCACGAGGACGAGCCGCTGCTCCAGACCTGGACCGACGCGATCGTCGCGTCCGCCGACATCGGTCCCGGGGGTGACACCGCCGAGCGGGACCGGACGGGCCGCCGGGCCCGGCAGGAGATGGGCGCGTATCTGATCGGCCTCGCCGAGCAGCGCCGCGACAACCCCACCGGGGACATGCTCTCCGGCTTCGTGAGCGAACCCGACCCCGCACTGCGGCTCACCACCGAGGAACTGGCGGAGACCACCGTGCTGTTGTTCATCGCCGGACACGAGACCACGGTGAACCTGATCACCAACGGCGTCCTCACCCTGCTGCGCCGGCCCGACCAGCTGGACCTCCTGCGCCGCGAACCCGGGCTGCTGCCGCGGGCGGTGGAGGAGCTGTTGCGCTACGAGCCACCGGTCCACATGCGCGAGCGGATCCCGCTCGCCGATCTCGACGTCGCCGGCACGAGGATCCCCCGCGGCACGTCCGTCATCCTGGCGCTGGCTTCGGGCAGCCGGGACCCCAAGCGGTTCCACGAGCCCGACCGGTTCGACCCGACGCGCCCGGACAACGAGCACTTCGGCTTCGGCAGCGGCATCCACCTGTGCTACGGCGCACCCCTGGCGCGCATCGAGGCCGAGGCCGCGCTGGCCGCTCTGCTCCCCCACCTGGGCTCCGCCCACCTGGTCGAGGACCCGCCCCCCTACCGGCAGAACGCCATGCTCCGCGGGCCCCGCCACCTGCCCGTCCAGCTATGACGAAGCGGGGTCCAGCAGGTGGGGGCCGTTGTTGCGGACACTGTTGACGGCGGTGGACACAGGGCGGGTGACCAGGTGGCCTTCGGCGGGGGCGGTGAGGAGGGCGCGGAGTTCGTCGAGGTCCTGGTGCTCGGGGTCGAGCCAGGCGTCGTAGTCGGCGGCGCCGATGGTCAGCGGCATCCGCGGGTGGACGCGGCCGGCGGCGTCGGTGGCCTCCGTGGTGATGATCGTGCACGTCGTCCACCACGCGCCCGGCTCGTCATCGCCGACGACCTCGCGGTCGCGCCAGAACTCGTACAGCCCGGCGAAGGCCATGCCCTGCCCGTGGCCGCCTTCGGGGCTGATGAAGTACGGCTGCTTGTGGGCCTTGCTCTCCTCGGTCGCCGCGACGGCCTGCCACTCGTAGAAGCCGTCGGCGGGCAGCAGGCAGCGGCGCTTGGCGAAGGCCCGGCGGTAGGCGGGCTTCTCGTGCACCGTCTCCACCCGGGCGTTGATCATCTTTGAGCCCACGCTCAGGCTCTTCGCCCACGACGGCACCAGCCCCCACCGCAGCGGCCGCAACTGCCGCTCCAGCGCGCCGGTCGCCCGGTCGACGCCTTCCAGGACGGCCCACACGTCATCGGTCGGCGCGACGTTCCAGCTCGGCGCCACCAGGGCTTCGGGGTTCCACTCGGTGACCCGGAACTGCTGGACCAGGTCTTCGGGACGTCGAGTCGAGACGTAGCGGCCGCACATGCCCCCACCCTGCCATGACGCTGTGACAGCCGCAGCAGCCGCGCCACGGTGTCCCGCGGACTGCGCAGCCCGGCGGGCGCGCCCGGGTGAGGTGTCGCCCGGGCGCGGCCGAGGCGGTTCAGCAGGTGGCGTTCAGGCCGGCCCAGTCGGCGCGGTCGTTGTAGCCGCCGTCGCCGACCACGAGGTCGAGCACCCGGACGCCGGTCAGGTCGACGTCGGCCTGGAGGACGTCGTCGCGGGTGACCACGCCGCTGCCGGAGCCCGTCCTTGGGGGCCGGGCGGCCCGGAGAGCGCCGAGGCGCTGCTCGTCCGGGACGAGAACGCCGATCCCGTCACCGACACGGTGACGGTGACCGTCGGACGGCCGCGCCGCACGCTCTGCGGGCGGCCGGTGGCCACCATCCCCGGCGTCGGCTACCGCATCGTGTGAGGCGTCACACGGCACGACACCTCGCACGAGAGGGAGTTCATCTCTGGAACTTGTAGCCGACCCCTCGCACGGTGAGGAGATGACGCGGCCTTCCCGGGTCCGACTCGATCTTGATGCGCAGGCGCCGCATGTGCACGTCGACGGTCTTGCCGTCGCCGAAATGGTCCGCACCCCACACCTGGTCCAGGATCTGCTGCTTGGTGAGAACCCGACCGACGTTCTGCAACAGAAAACGCAGCAGCTCGAATTCCTTCAACGGAAAGTAGACCTCCTTTCCGTTGACCAGGGTGAGGTGCTCTTCGACGTCCATCCGGACGGGCCCCGCCTCGAGTATGTTCAAGGGGACCTGCTCCAGACTGCCTCGGCCGCGCAGCACCGCACGGATGCGGGCGATGAGTTCCCGGCTGGAGAACGGCTTGGTCACGTAGTCGTCCGCGCCCATTTCCAGTGCCACCACCTTGTCGATCTCACTGTCCTTGGCGGTGACCATGATCACTGGCACATTCGACGTCTGACGGAGTCTGCGGCAGACCTCGAGTCCCGGCAATTCCGGGAGAATCCAGTCCAGCAGGACCATATCGGCGCCGTCGCTGCCGAACTGACTCAGCGCGTCGGGGCCGGTGTCCGCGACGGCGACTTCGTATCCCTCCGAGCGCAACACGAGGCACAGGGCTTGGCTGATCGCCCGATCGTCCTCGACGACGAGAATCCTGGTCACGGGGACCTCCGGAACCGGCGCAGGTCGCCGTGTGCGCCGGAAGCGGAACGCCGCCACGCCCGCGCCGGCGCGTCGTCCACCACGCTGCCCCTGACGCCCCGGCGACCTGTGACACGCTCGACCGCCCGGCAGCGGCGCCACTCACCGGAACCGCCCCGGACGGGAAGCACCCTTCCTGCCGCCCTCGCACCGTCGGCGCGACGCGCGCCGTGACCCACCTCGCCGCCCCGCGCGCTTGCTCTGCCGGCCCCATCGGGACCCCCGCGCCACCGCCCCTGACCGCACCACGCGGCCCGGCCCCCTCGCGCCCCCACTACGACGCCCCCGTTCCATCCTCGTACGGCAATCATTCATTTATCCGTAAGAATAGGTTCATCTAGTGAGGCTACCGAAGGGCAATCGCCCAGGCCCCCCGCCCCGTTGACACGTCTCAGTGGCACGGATCCCCATGCCGCGGACGCACAGGTTCCAGGCATTGACAGGTATGCGTCAGTAAGGTTTCCTTTCAATCCGGTGGCCACCCCTGTCCCACACGTTCGGACGTTCTCCAACGATCGGAAGAGGTGACCCATGACGCGTACTCGCTTTCGCCTGGGCCTCGCTGCCCTCGGCGTCGCCGCCGCCACGCTGACCGCGACGGTCGGCATCGGCGCGACCACATCGAATGCCGCCGGAGCCACGCAGGCCGCGGCGGCCGCGGGGCCGACCGCGGCTCAGCTGCTGGCCAAGGCGCAGAGCTGTACACCGGCCTCGAACGGCAAATACGCGACCGACGACGGCGAAGCGGCGACCGTGCAGATCTGCAAGAACGGTTCCGCGTACACCTGGACGTCGGACATGGACATCGACTGCGACGGCGTGGGTACGACGCACTGCAATGCCGCCACCGACCCCTGGTACCAGCCGCAGACGTCCTTCGAGACCTCCACCGGACAGCCCTTCACCTCCGAGACGACGCACTACTACGTCATCCCGCTGCCGAGCAGCCGCTTCAACTACCAGTCCGCAGGCATCTCCCCGGGCAGCGTGGCGGCCGTGGTCTACAACGGCAACGTGGTGTACGCCACCTTCGCCGACGAGGGCCCGGACAACATCATCGGCGAGGGCTCTTACGCGCTGGCCACCGCGCTCGGCATCGACCCCAACCCCGCCACCGGCGGCACCGAGGGCCCGGTCACGTTCATCGTCTTCCCGGGCAAGGTGGCCAGCCCGATCGAGAGCAACACCGCCATCGACAACGTCGGGGCGTCCGCGGCCACCACCTGGGTCGGCGGTACCACCACGCCCCCGGGCGGCACGGGGCCGATCCGCTCCGGGTACTCGGGCAAGTGCGTGGACATCGCCGGCGCGGCCAGCACCAACGGCACCGCGGTCCAGCTCTACGACTGCAACGGCACCGACGCCCAGAAGTGGACCGTCGGCAGCGACGGCACCCTGCGGGCGCTCGGCAAGTGCATGGACGTCGTCGCCGCCGGCACCGCCAACGGCACCAAGGTGGACCTGTACGACTGCAACGGAACCGGCTCACAGGTCTGGCAGAAGTCCGGCAGCACGCTGGTCAACCCGCAGTCCGGCAAGTGCCTCGACGCCACCGGGCCGAGCTCGGCCAACGGCACCCGGCTGCAGATCTGGACCTGTGCCGGCTCCACCAACCAGCAGTGGACGCTGCCCTCCTGACGCAAAGGCAGTTTCCGTCGGACACGCGTGACAGCAGGGCCTCTCGTGCAGCTCGGGGTCGTCGGGGACCATCGAGCACCCGGGAGGCCCTGCCTGCGCGGGCGGCCGCCCGCCCGCGGCGGCGGGAGCGGGCGCGGCGGCCCACGTCACACGGCTCACGCCGGCCCGCCCGGCGAATCGGACCCAGCGGGTAAACTCGCGGGGAGCAGCGCCGTCGCCCGGGCGTCGGCGCCCGGCGCCGGCACGCACGACGCACCTGGGACCCGCGCCGAAGGTGCGGGACCGCCCGCTGCTGATCACTGTCCAGTCTTCGGCTCGTTCTGGCGACTTTCCGGCCGCACCGCTCCACCGGGAATCCCTCGATGCGAAGCCCCGTCGAGGAAGGTTCCGCATGAACCGTTCGCCCCGTAACGACCACCGCTCGGGCGGCAGGGGCCGCCCCACGGCACCACAGGGCGAATTCGCGGCACCCCGGACGGTCACCCCCGGCCTCCCGCCGGTCGCGGCGTTCGCGGAGCTGGAGCTGCCGTCGCCCCTGTTGAGGACCCTGACCGAGCTCGGAGTGGACGAGCCGTTCCCCATCCAGGCGGCCACGCTGCCGAACGCGCTGGCCGGCCGGGACGTCCTGGGCCGGGGGCGCACCGGCTCCGGCAAGACCCTGGCCTTCGGCCTGGCGCTGCTGGCCCGTACCGCCGGGCAACGGGCCGAGCCCAAGCGGCCCAGGGCCCTGGTCCTGGTGCCCACGCGGGAGCTGGCCCAGCAGGTCACGGAGGCCCTCACCCCGTACGCCCGGTCGCTGGACCTCAGGCTCGCGACCGTGGTCGGCGGGCTGTCGATCGGCCGGCAGGTCGGGGCGATCCGGGCCGGGGCGGAGGTCGTGGTCGCCACGCCCGGGCGGCTGAGCGACCTCGTCGCGCGCCGTGACTGCCATCTGGACCACGTGCGGATCACGGTGCTCGACGAGGCCGACCAGATGGCCGACCTGGGCTTCATGCCGCAGGTGACCGAGCTCCTGGACCAGGTGCGCCCCGGTGGCCAGCGGATGCTGTTCTCCGCGACCCTGGACCGGAACATCGATGCCCTGGTCGACCGCTACCTGACCGATCCGGTGGTCCACTCCGTCGACCCCGCGGCCGCGGCCGTCGTGGCCATGGAACACCACGTGCTGTACGTCCACGCCGCCGACAAGTTCGCCGCCGCCACGGAGATCGCCGCCCGGGACGGCCGAGTGATCATGTTCCTGGACACCAAGCACGCGGTCGACCAGTTCACCCGGCACCTGGAGGGGTCCGGGGTGCCGGCGGCGGGGCTGCACAGCGGAAAGTCCCAGCCGCAGCGCACCCGGACCCTCGCCCGGTTCAAGGCCGGCGAGGTGACGACCCTGGTGGCGACCGACGTCGCCGCCCGCGGCATCCACATCGACGACCTGGACCTCGTGGTGAACGTCGATCCCCCCGCCGACGCCAAGGACTACCTGCACCGCGGCGGGCGGACCGCGCGGGCCGGCCGGTCCGGCACGGTGGTGACCCTGGTCACCTCCCACCAGCGCGGGGCCGTGACGCGGCTCATGTCCGACGCGGGCATCCGCCCCACGATCACCCAGGTGCGCTCCGGTGAGGCGGCGCTGAGCCGGATCACCGGGGCTCAGGCCCCGTCCGGGGTCCCCGTCGCCGGCGCCGCGCCCGTGAGCGCTCCGGCGCGTGGCGGTGCCCCGTTCCGCGGCCTGGGCTCGCGGCCCGGGCGGGAGTCGCGCAAGGCGGCCGAGGCCCGCCAGATGGCCGCGGCGCGCGAGGCCGCCCGGATCCGCCGGGGCAAGTGACCGCGGTCCCGCGGTGACGTGCACATCGGGCCCGGCGCGCTGACGGCGACTCCCCGCAGACGGTGCGGTCTTGGCCGCGGACGCGCGGCGCGATACGGTTTGGCGGATACGACGACGGCATGGCGGAAGCCGGTGAGAACCCGGCACGGTCGCGCCACTGTGAACCAGGCAGCCCCCAGATGCGGGACGCCCGGTGAGTCAGACCCGCAGCCGCCGTCCTGTGCACCACCGAGATGGGACGCGAACTCCCGAGGAGGACCTGCCATGGCGCAGCCTGTCGCCCAGCCGCCAGTCACCACCCCCGTCATCCCGGTCAAGCTGCCGCTGAAGGACATAGCCCCCTGGGCGGTCTTCATCGGCGTCCTCATGCTGATCCTCCTGTACTTCGTCGGCGCCGAGCAGGGCGCCACCTCCGTGGTCAACGGCGCGGACGTCCACGAGTGGGTGCACGACGCCCGTCACCTGCTCGGCTTCCCCTGCCACTGACGAGGACTCCGTACCCCCATGAACTCGGCAACCGTGAGGAACCTCCTCGTCCGCGGCATGCTCGCGGGCCTCGCCGCGGGCGTGTTCGCCCTGCTCGTCGCCTACTTCCTCGGTGAGCCCGGCGTCGACGACGCCATCGGCTTCGAGGAGGCGCACGCCCCGGCGCACGAGCACGAGGTCGAACTCGTCAGCCGCCACCTCCAGTCCACCGCCGGCCTGGCCACCGGCGTCCTCCTCTACGGCGTCGCCTTCGGCGGGATCGCCGCACTGGCCTACTGCTTCGCGCTCGGCCGCGTCGGCCGCTTCTCGGTGCGCGCGACCGCGCTCCTGCTGTCGGGCTGCGCGCTGCTGGCGGTGTACGTCGTTCCGTTCCTCAAGTACCCGGCCAATCCGCCGTCGGTGGGCGACCCCGACACCATCGGCAAGCGCACCACCTTGTACTTCCTGATGATGGTGCTCAGCGTCCTGCTGGCGATCGGCGCCGTGATCCTCGGCAAGCGCCTCGCGCCCCGTGTGGGCAACTGGTACGCCACCGTGGTCGCGGTCGCGGCGTTCGTCGTCGCCGTCGGGCTGGCCTACGCCTTCCTGCCGGTCGTCAACGAGGTGCCGGCGGACTTCCCGGCCGCCCTGCTGTGGCGGTTCCGACTGTCCGCCCTGGCCATCCAGGTCACGCTGTGGGGCGGCTTCGGACTCCTCTTCGGCGAACTGGCCCACCGGCTGCTGTCGCCCCGTCCCGCTCCGTCCGCGTCCGGCCGTGCGGTACCGGCGGCCAACTGAGCCACCACCGGTCGAACAGGGCCCGCGGCACCGTCCGTCCGCGGGCCCTTTCGCGTGTCCGCGGGCCGGCCGGGGTGACCGGGCCCAGTGCGTATGACGGCGGTCATTCCCATTCGTCGCCTGCGGAGCAGTCCCGGATTCCCACCAGGTTCCCTCTGACGACGCGTCCCGCCCGGCGGACGGGGCGAACCAGCTGCGTCGGTCACCTTGCGGGTCCTCGCGGCTGATGGGCGGCGACGCCGACATCCCGGGAGCGCGTTTCCTCCGCACGCCGATCGGCAACGTCAGCGGCGGAGCAGCCGCTGCCTGCGCAACACCCGTTCGGCGAGCACGACGTTGACGATCGCGGCAGCCGTCAGAACCACCACGTTCAGCACCGCGCTCCCGACGCTCAACCAAGCGGCTTCCTCGCCGTCCGGCCCGGCAACGGGCAGCCAGAGCGCGCCGATCGCCGAAATCGCCGCATAGCCTCCGTACATCGCCGGCAGCGCCACGGCACCCGAGGGCAGGGCCAGAGCGACCGCCACCAGGTAGTAGACCGCTCGTTCCTGGACGGCCCCCGCCACGGCAAGGCACCCGATCAGCGCCACGTACGCCGCTGCCGCAGCTCTCCCGACCATGCGCTTCATCTTCCGCCCCCACCGTGCGCGCCTCGGCCCCGGACCATGGTAAGGCGGGCATCCCTCCGAGCAGGAGGGAACGGGCGACGGCCCGCCCGCGCGACCGGTTCCCACCACCTCGGCGACGCGGCAGGGTGGCGTCAACATCCGCGCGCCGGGCGACACAAACGCGTAGCGAAGGGCCGTGGTGGCCCGAGGGGGGCACCGGCGGTGACATGATGGCTACGCGGTGCCCCGATGCGCAGGTCACCGCCCCTGGCAACCGCCCCGGGCAGGGGCCGGGGTGAACGGTCCTGACCCGGGAACGGAAAGGCTCGTGGTGCGGGAAGATCGTGGGAAGCGGCAGGCGGCGGTCCTCGATGTCGGCTGCCACAGCGCCCTGTTGACGGTGGTGCGACGGTCGGAGGACAGCGAGCTGGAGCCGGTGCTCTCCCGCAAGGTGCGGTTGGGACTGCACCAGAGCCTCGGCCCGGAGGGCCGGTTGCGCAGGTCGGGCGTCAGGACCGTGCAGGAGGCCGTGGCCGAGGTGGTCGCCGCACACCCCAGGCTCCGGCTGCCCGAGGTCTTCGCGTTCGCCACCTCCGTCATCCGGGACGCGCCCAACTGCGACGACGTCATCGAACGGGTCGCGGACAGCACCGGCGTGCGCCTGCGGGTGCTGTCCGGCGAGGAGGAGGCCCGGCTCGCCTATGCGGCGGCCCGCCGCTGGGCGGCCCCCGCCGACGGTCCGCTTCTCGTGCTGGACATCGGCGGCGGCACCGTGGAGATCGCCTCCGGCAGCGGCGCCCGTCCCCGCACGGTGCACTCGCTGCCGCTGGGCGCCCGCGCCGTCACCCGAAGGCATCTGCCCGGCGGCACCGCTTCTTCCAAGAAGCACCTGGCCGAGGTCCGCAAGCAACTGCGCCGGTCCCTGAGCGCGGTGTCCGGGCTGCCCCGCGCCGAGCCGGACGGCCGGATCCTGGCCTGCTCCAAGACCTTCACCCAGCTCGCCCGGCTCGCCGCCGCGACCCGCGACAAGCCCACGCGCACGCCCGAGCGGCTGACCCTGCCCGCGCTGCGGGACGCCCTCGACCTGCTGGCCGCCGTGCCCCCGGAAAGCCGCGACAAACTCCCCGGCATCTCCGCGCACCGCGCCGAGCAGTCCCTGGCCGGGGCGCTGGTGGCCGAGGCCCTGATGGAGGCGTGCGATGCGCACAGCGTGACGATCTGCCCCTGGTCCACCCGCGAGGGGCTCCTGCTCGAACGCCTCGGCAACTCGACCGGCCGCTGACACGGCGTGCCCCGTTCAGCGGCGATGCCACTCCTCGGCCAGGAGCCGGAAGGAACGCACCCGGTCGTCGTGGCCGTGGGTGATGGTGGTGACGATCAACTCGTCGGCGCCGGTGGCCTCCTGGAGGTGTTCGAGCTGGTCGGCGACGCGCCCCGGGGTGCCGACGAACCGGGTCTCCAGCCGGTCGGCCACCAGGGCGCGGTCCTCCTCCGTCCAGGTGTGCGCGCGGGCCTGTTCGGGGGTGGGGAATTCGATGGCGCCCTCGGCGGTGCGGATGCTGCGGACCCAGAGGCCGTACCCGGTGGCGAGCTCGCGGGCGGTCGCGTCGTCCTCGGCGACGACCACGTCGGCGGAGACGCTCACGTACGGCTTGTCCAGCACCTCGGACGGCTGGAAGGCGGCGCGGTAACCGTCGGCGGCCTCCAGCACGGTGCCCGGGCTGACGTGGTAGTTCGCGGCGAAGCGCAGCCCGTTGCGGCCGGCGACCTCGGCGCTCTGGCCGCCGCTGCTGCCGAGGATCCACACCTGGAGGTCGGCGCCCTCGCCGGGCACGGCATGTGCCTCGATGCCGTCCGGGGAACGGTACGTGCCGCGCAGCAGCGCCAGGATGTCGTCGATCTGCTCCCCGTAGTCCTGGGACCGGGCGTCGGGCTGCTGGAGCAGCCGCCGCTGGAGCGCGATGCGGGGTGAGCCGAGCAGATGCTCGAACGAGAACCTCGGCGGGATCCGCAGGCCGTTCGGCGTGCGTCCGTCGACGACCGGTGTCGTGGTGGGCACCGCGCTCTGCGGGCTCGCCGGCGGCCGGCCGCCGGAGCGGCCCAGTCCCAGGTCGAGGCGCCCGGGGTGCAGGGCGTCGATGAGACCGAACTCCTCCACGGTGGACAGGGCCGTACGGTGGCCGAGTTGCACGGCTCCCGAGCCGAGCCGGATCGTGGAGGTCGCGGCCGCCGTGAGGGCCAGGACCACGGCGGGTGAGGTGCCCGCGACACCGGGGTTCAGGTGGTGCTCGGCGAACCAGTAGCGGGCGTAGCCGAATTCCTCGGCTCTCCGGGCGAGGTCGATGCTGTTGCGCAGGGCCTTCGCGGCGGTGGAGCCGGAGGATATGTGGACGAGGTCGAGGACCCCTAGCGGTGTGCGGGACACGGTGGGCTTTCTCCTCAACGGTGCGCGGGCGACGGGCGGGCGGGTTCGGACGAGGACGGGGCGGGGCCCCAGGGGAACGGCGGGTCGGGAATGTCGCGCCGCAGCACCGGGGCGACGCCGGACTGGAAGAGTTCCAGCGAGTCGCGGTGCCGGTCGCCGCTCAGGCCGCTCGCGTCGGCGTGGATGTGCAGGACCGTGTGGCCGAACTCCTCGTGGTAGCGGTGCACCTTGTCGATGACCTGCTGCGGGCTGCCGACCAGCGCCGAGCTGCGCGCCACGAAGTCCTCCAGCGTCGGGAAGACGGGCTCGAGGCCGAGCCGCTTCTGGAACGCCAGGTGCCCCTCGAACACGGGCCGGTAGCCGCTGAGCGCCTCCTGGGAGGTACGCGCGACGTACAGGCCGGCCGTCCCGGCACCCACCGCGATGTCCGCGGGGTCGTGGCCGTGGTGCTCCCAGCGTTCGCGGTAGTGGCGGATCAGCTCCGCGTACGGCTCGATCGGGTGGGTGACGTTCGCGGAGAACAGGGGGTCCCCGTACCGGGCGGCGAGGTCCACCGACTCCTTGCTGGTGGCGCTGCCGTGCCAGACCCGGATCGGCTGCTGCAGCGGCCTCGGCCAGACCTCCGCGTCCTTCAGCGGCGGACGGAAGCGCGTGTCGGCGGTCACCCTCTCCTCCCGCCACAGTCGGCGGAAGACCTCATATCCCTCGGCGTTGCGGTCCCACTGGTCCTCGGGGGTCACGTGGAACAGGTCGCGCTGCGCCGTGCCGTTCCCCTTGCCGATGATCAGCTCCAGACGGCCCCCGGACAGGTGGTCCAGCGTCGCGTAGTCCTCGAACGCCCGCACCGGGTCCAGCAGGCTGAGCGTGGTCACGGCGGTGAAGAGCCGGATCCGCGAGGTCAGCGCGGCGATGTGGCTGAGGACGACCGGCGGTGAGGAGGAGATGAACGGGCGCTCGTGCCGCTCCCCCACACCGAACCCGTCGAAGCCCAGCTCCTCGGCGAGCAGCGCGTTGTCCAGGACCTCGCGGAACCGGGCGCTGGTCGGCTTGACCACCCCCGTCACCGGGTCCGGGGCGTGCACGATCAGGGTGATGGCCAGGAACCTCATGACGCCGCCCGCTCGGCCGGAGGGGCGTCGGGGTGCGCGAGACCGAGGTGGTCGCGGAGCGTGGTGCCCTCGTAGTCGGTACGGAACACGCCCTGCTCCTGCAACAGGGGGACGACGGTGTCGGCGAAGGCGTCCAGGCCGCCCGGGGTGATGTGCGGGACGAGGATGAAGCCGTCGGAGGCGTCCGCCTGCACGAAGGCGTTGATGGTCGTGGCGACCGTGGCCGGGGAGCCCACGAAGGACTGACGGTTGCCGGTCTCGATGACCAGGTCGCGGATCGACCACTTGTTGGCGGCGGCCAGTTCCCGCCATTCCCGCACGGTGGCCAGCGGGTCGCGGTACATGCGGACCTGGGCGCGCCCGCGGGCGACGGTGTGCTCGCCGAGGTCCGGGTCGATGTCCGGCAGCGGGCCGTCGGGGTCGTAGCCGGACAGGTCGCGGTTCCAGACGAATTCCAGGTGCTTGATCGCGGTGGCCCCGCTGACCTGCCGGCGTCGCACCTCGTGGGCGATCTCCTTCGCCTCGGCGTCGGTGTCGCCGAGCACGAAGGTCGCGGCGGGCAGGATCAGCAACTGCTCCGGCTCGCGGCCGTACTTGGCCAGGCGGCGCTTCACGTCCTGGTAGAAGGCCTGGCCTTCCTTCAGCGTGCTGTACCGGCTGAAGATCGCGTCCGCGTCGGCGGCGGCGAACTCGCGGCCCTCCTCCGAGTCGCCGGCCTGGAAGATCACGGGGCGCCCCTGGGGGCTGCGGGGGACGTTGAACTGCCCGTGGATGTCGAAGTGCTGCCCCTTGTGCACGAAGGCACCGGCCCTGGCGTCGCTCAGGAACGCGCCGGTCGCATGGTCGGCGAGGATCTCGTCGCCGTGCCAGGAGTCGAAGAGCTCGCGGGTGGTGGCGAGGAACTCCCTGGCGCGCGAGTAGCGCTCGTCCTGCGGGAGGAAGCCGCCCCGGCGGAAGTTCTCGCCGGTGAAGGCGTCCCAGGAGGTGACGACGTTCCAGGCGGCGCGCCCGCCGGACAGGTGGTCGAGGCTGGCGAACTGCCGTGCCACCTCGTACGGCTCGTTGAAGGTGGAGTTGATCGTGCCCGTCAGACCGAGGCGTTCGGTGACGGCCGCGAGCGCGGTGAGGACGGTGAAGGTGTCGGGGCGGCCGACCACATCGAGGTCGTAGATCCTCCCGCCCTGTTCGCGCAGGCGCAGCCCCTCGGCGAGGAACAGGAAGTCGAACTTGGCCCGTTCGGCGGTCTGCGCGAAGTGCGTGAAGGAGCTGAACTCGATGTGGCTGCCGGCCTCCGGGTCGCTCCACACGGTGGTGTTGTTGACGCCGGGGAAATGGGCGGCCAGATGGATCTGCTTCAGCGGCTTGCTCATGTCGTACGGTCCTCCGGCTCAGGCGTGCGCGGTCGTGGCCGCGGCGGCGTAGCGGTTGGCGGGACGGGCAAGGCCGAGCAGGCCGCGCAGGGTGTCCGCCTCGTACGCGCCGCGGAACGCCCCGCGGCGCTGCAGTTCTGGAACGAGGCCGCGGGTGATCGCCGGAAGGTCGTGGCCGATCACGGCGGGGCGCAGCCGGTAGCCGGTGAGCCCGGCGCGTTGCCACTCCAGTAGGAGGTCCGCCAGCTCGGCGGGAGTGCCCGTGAAGATCTTCGCGTCGCTGGTGTAGGGGGATCCGGCCAGGCCGTCCAGGCGTTCCCGGCGGGCCCGCGCCGCGGCGGGATCGTCGTCGAGGAGGACCACGAGGTCGCCGAAGACGTGCAGGAGCTCGCCCGCCCGGCCGGCCGCGTCCTGTTCGGCACGGATCTCGGCGACGACGGCCCTGACCTGGTCGCCGTCGTGAGGGGTCACGTATCCGATGTCCGCCGAGCGCGCCACGAGACGGAACGGCACGGTGCGGTGGGCGAGAGCGCTGACGACGGGCTGGCCCTGGGGCGGCCGGGGGGTGATGGAAGGGCCCTTGACGCTGAAGTGCCGGCCCTCGAAGTCGATGTAGTGCAGTTTGTCGCTGTCGATGAAGCGGCCGGTGGCCACGTCGCGGATCTCCGCGTCGTCCTCCCAGCTGTCCCAGAGGCGGCGCACCACCTCGACGTAGTCGGCCGCCTCGTCGAACAGGTCGGCGACCAGTTCTTCGACGGCCGGGGTGCCGAGGTCGTCGATCCCGAAAGCCGGGATCGTCCGCCGGCCGAAGTGCGCGGCCTCGTTCGGTCGCGCCGAGACCTGGACGCGCAGACCGGCGCGGCCGGAGCTCACGTAGTCGAGCGTGGCGATGGCCTTGGAGAGGTGGAAGGGCTCGGTGTGGGTGGTGACCACGGTCGGCACGAGGCCGATGTGCCGGGTCACCGGGGCGACGCGGGCGGCGACCAGGACGGCGTCCAGGCGGCCGCGCACCTGGTCGGTGCGTGCGTCGGGCTCGGTGAAGTGGGAGGACTGCGGGCCGAGGGAGTCCTCGATCGTCACGAAGTCGAGCAGTCCGCGCTCGGCCTCGGTGACGACGTCCTGCCAGTAGCGGGCGGTGAGCAGTTCCCGGGGGCGGGCTTCGGGCTCACGCCAGGCGGCCGGGTGCCAGCCGGCGCCGTCGAGGGCGACGGCGAGATGCAGGGGGTTGTCGGGCGAGAGGGAGGAAGCGGGGTACGGCGAGGAGAAGTCCGATGACACGGAGGGAGCCTTCCTGATCGACCACATGTCTCACCGACCCTCGTCCGGAGGGC
Organism: Streptomyces sp. MI02-7b; assembly: GCF_033793585.1. Classification (NCBI taxonomy): domain Bacteria; kingdom Bacillati; phylum Actinomycetota; class Actinomycetes; order Kitasatosporales; family Streptomycetaceae; genus Streptomyces; species Streptomyces sp. MI02-7b. The sequence goes on from NZ_JARAWX010000001.1 coordinate 25,146, forward strand.
CGGCGGCGGGAACGGGGGTCAGGAACTACAGAGAGAGCCGGCGACGCGCTGCAGGTCGATGTGCGGCCGGGAGTACAGGTGGACCTGGCGGGGCGAAGCGAGGACCGCGAAGGACGCGCGGGGCACGAGGGACACCGTCGGCACGACCCTCACCTCCGCTCTCCGCGCGATCCGGCGGGCTGCGCTCCGCCGAGAACTCTCCCACCAACGCAACAGCGTTCCTACCCCGTCTGTTCCCGCGGGACGCCCGGGGTCCGCACCAGCAGGAACGTCGTGCGGCGTCGCAGGGTGAACCCGAGGGACTCGTAGAGCCGGATGGCACCGGAGTTGACGGCCGCGGCGTGCAGGAACGGGGTGTCCCCGCGGTCCCTGATCCCCGCGGCGACGGCCCGCACCAGGCGGGTCGCCAGGCCTCGGCCGCGGCGGTCCGGGTGGGTGCACACCGCGCTGATCTCGGTCCATCCGGGCGTCCGCAGCCGTTCGCCGGCCAGCGCGACCAGCCGGCCGCCCTCCCGGATGCCGAGGTAGGCCCCGAGTTCGACGGTCCTGGGGAGGAAGGGGCCCGGCTTGGTCAGGTCGATCAGGTCCAGGATCTCGGGCACGTCGGCGAGGCCGAGGCGTACCGCATCCGGTGCGTGCTCGGCGCGCAGCGAGGTGTCGACGAGCTGGACCCCCTCGCCGCCCGCGACGAGTTCCCATCCGTCCGGGGGCGTCCGCGCGCCGGTCACCGCGACGGCGGCACCCGGCCCGGCCAGCGCGGCCAGGTCGTCCCAGGCCCGGGGATCGCCCGGGTCGGACAGCGCGGTGAACGGGGAGACGTCGACGGGGTAGCGGGCGGCCAGGCCGACGCGCTCGGCGAACCGGGCGTGCGGACCGGTCAGCGCCGCCCAGGCGGGGTTGTCGAGGACGTGCGGTGCGGCCGGACTGTGGGTGCGGTCCACGGGGATGCTGAGGGACATGGCTGCCGGATCTCCGTACGGTCGTGCGGCGGACGGGACGTCAGGAGTTGTCGAGCGGCAGCCCGGGCGGATTGACCTCCGAGGTGGCGACGGCCTCGTTGGACAGGTTCCAGGCGCTCAGCCACTTGGCGTACTGGCCGTCGTCGATCAGGTGGTTGATCGCGGCGGCGACGGGCTTGGCGAGCCCGCTGTCCTTCTTCGCGGTCGCGGCGATCAGGCCCTGCAGACTCGCGCCCGCGCCGGAGTACTTGCCCGCGTTCCGGGTGGGGTTGGGGGTCGTCGCGTCCTGCGTGATGTGGTACGCGATGCCGGGGTTGGGACCGAAGTAGGCGTCGATCTTCTTGCCGGTGAGCGCCAGATAGGTGCTGTTGTTGTCAGGGAAGTACTTGACGGTCAGCTTCTTGCCCTCCCCCTGGAGCTTCTTCCGCCACTCCAGGAGGATCTTCTCCTGGTTGGTGCCGGCTCCGACCGCGACGGTCTTCCCGGCGAGGGTCCGGTAGTCGTCCGCGAAGTTCCAGGTGCTGTCCTTCAGCACCTCGAAGGCCAGGTTGTCCTGACGGTAGGAGGCGAACTCGTACGTGCGCTTGCGTTCCTCGGTGTCCGTCACGTTGGAGAAGGCCACGTCGACCTTGCCGCTGTCGATGCCGACGAAGAGGTTCTCCCACGTCGAGTTCTTCACGACGGGCTTGAGCCCGAGTACCGCGGCCACCAGCCGGCCGAGGTCCGGTTCCGCTCCGGTGAGGGTCTTCTGGTCGCTGCCGACGTAGGCCAGCGGCGGGAAGCCGGCAGGCAGCGCGCCGAGGCCGATGACCAACTCCCCCTTCGCGGCGATGTCCTTGGGCAGGCCCGCGCTGATGGCCTTCACCTCCGGCACCTTCAAGGTGGTCTCCTGGGCGGCGCCGTTGGACAGGCTGCCCACGGTCACCGTGCCGGAGGACGAGGGGCCGGCTCCGGTGGCGGTGGACGCGCTGCTGTCACCCCCGCAGGCGGCCAGGCCGCCGGCGAGGAGGACGAGGGCGGTGGTGGCCGTGAGGGTGCGGATGATCCTGACGCGGAAATGAAGGGTGGGCATGGCCGTCCTTGTTCGTGGGTGTACGCGGGTGTACGCGGGTGTACGTGCGTGTACGTGGGTGCGGGTGTACCGGGGTGCCGGGGAGCGTTCAGAGCACCTTGCTCAGGAACTCCCTGGTCCGCTCGTGCCGGGGGTGGTTCAGCACCTGCTCGGGCGGGCCCTGCTCGACGATCCGGCCGTCGTCGATGAAGACGATCCGGTCCGCGACCTCCCGGGCGAAACCGATCTCGTGCGTGACGATGACGAGGGTGGTACCGCCGGTGGCCAGGTCCTTGATGACGGACAGCACCTCGCCGACCAGTTCGGGGTCCAGCGCGGAGGTGGGCTCGTCGAAGAGGATGACGCCGGGGCGCAGGGCCAGGGCCCGGGCGATGGCCACCCGCTGCTGCTGTCCGCCCGACAACTGCCGAGGGTAGGCACCCGACTTGTCGGCCAGTCCCACCCGGCCGAGCAGGGTGCGGGCCAGGTCCCGGGCCTCCGGCTTGCGCAGTCGGCCGGTCGCCACCGGCGCCGCGGCCACGTTGTCCAGCACCGTCAGATGCGGGAAGAGGTTGAAGTTCTGGAACACGAAGCCGATCCGGCCGCGCTGGGTGAGGAGGACGCGCTCGCTCAGTTCCTTGAGACGTTCGCCGTGCCTGCGGACGCCGATCGGCTCGCCGTTCAGGCTGACATGACCGATCTCGGGCTTCTCCAGGTGGTTGATCACCCGCAGCAGGGTGGACTTGCCGGAGCCGGACGGCCCGATGATCACCGTGACCTCTCCCGGCCGGACGGTCAGGCTCACCCCGTCCAGCACCCGGTGGGTGCCGTACCACTTGTGCACGTCGTGGACCTCCACCGCGGCGGGCTGTACGTCGGTGGTCATGGCGTGGCCTCCGTCCGGATCCGGGCCCGCAGGTCGCGCAGCGCGGCCCGCAGCTTCTGTGCGGGGGTGGGCGGGACGGTCCGCAGCGCGCCGCGCGAGTAGTACCGCTCCACGTAGAACTGGACGACGGAGACGACGCTGGTGAGGATCACGTACCAGACCGTGGCGACCAGCAGCAGCGGCACGATGTCGCCGGGATAGGTGCTGCCCATGCTCTGCACCGAGCCGAACAGGTCGAGCAGTGAGACGTAGAAGACCAGCGAGGTGCCCTTGATCAGGCCGATCAGCTGGTTGACGTAGTTCGGGACGACGGACCGCAGGGCCTGGGGAAGGATGATCCTGGCGAACTGGTAGCGCTTCGGCAGGCCGAGCGCCGCGGCCGCCTCGTGCTGGCCCTGGTCCACCGAGAGGATGCCCGCGCGCACCACCTCGGACGCGTAGGCCGCCTCGTTGAGGCTCAGACCGATGACGGCGACCACCATGTCGGTGGCGAGCCTGGACTCGTCGAAGGTGAGGAAGGCCGGCCCGAAGGGCACTCCGAGGCTCAACGTCCGGTACAGCGCGCTGAAGTTGTACAGGAACAGCAGCACGACGATGAGCGGTGTCGAACGGAACAGCCAGGTGTAGGTCCAGCTGACGGCACGCAGCACAGGGCTGCCGGAGAGCCTGGCCAACGCGAGCGCGATGCCGCCGAGGAAACCGAGCACCGCGCTGTACGCCGCCACCTCGAGGGTGATGAGCAGTCCGTCGAGGATCACCGGGCGCACGAACCAGTACCCGAAGCGGTCCCACTGGAAGAACGGGTTGGTCAGCAGGCCGTGCCCGATCTGGGCGACCAGCACCAGCACGATCGCCGTGGCGATCCACCGGCCGGGACGGCGCAGGGGCAGGACCCGCTGTGCGGAACGGGGTGGCGGACCGGGTTCGGGCCCCTTGGCCGGCTCCTGGGCCGGGGGTGCCGGGCGGGAGGACACAGCGGTGCCGGGGGGTTCACTCATCGGGACTCCAGCGAATGGGTGCGCCCCGGTCGCGCGGGCGACGGGGGACCGGCCGGGCGACGACGGCACGGCGGCACGGGGCACAGGGGGCGAGCGGAACGGGGCCGAACAGGCGGGCGCTCCCGCCGCGTCAGGGGGAGGTGCCGGCGTTCAGGGGGTTGCCGTCAGGCCTGACAGCGCCCGCGACAGAGCGCCGAACAGGCGTGACACAGCGCGCTGTTGACGCGGAGCAGACCGACGGGCCGCCGCGTGTACGCCTGGAGCAGGCCGTGGCGCCGCCACGCTGCCGTCCCCGGGGTTGCGTACATCGCCGTCACCGTCACCGTTCCGCCCCGCGGGGGGGCCTCGTGTCCAGCGGAGGTCGTGGGGTCCGGCGGTCACCCGGGTCGGCCACCGTCATACGGGAGTTGACGCCGGGCGGCCGGGCCCGCAGCTGACGCTCAGGACCGTTCTGCGGCGTAAGTTAGGCACGGGCCGAAGAGAATGTCAACGACGTCGTCCCACATGCCGGACGCCACCGTGAGACGCGCATCGCCTTCTTGACGCGCCGGGTTTGCCGGGCCAACACTGATGGGAACGGTCACGATTGTCAGCGCCCGCGGTGCCGTTTCCGGCTCCGTGGGTCATCGGCCCCGGCCCGCTGACAGGCAACCCTCACATCGCGGTGGGGTGCCCCGGGTGACGACCGGGTCCCGCCGGCGCGGCGGGTCAAGCGCGGTCCCGCGTCCCGCGGGCCCCGAGCCGGGGAGGCGGACATGTCCAGGGCACGATCCGCGCTCCTCACCCGTCGGCTGCACATCGACTTCCTGCGCGTCTGCAGCGCGTTCGGCACGGCCGGCTGACCCGGAGGAGTCCCCCGCCGTACCGACTCAGGGGCCATGTGCGACCGGGCACAGGGCCTTCAGCCGTTCCGCCCGCCGGTGCCCGAGGGCAACCGGGGGCCCACCGTGCCCTGGAGAGTGCATGCCCGAGACGATCCCGCGCGATTCCGGCCCCGCCGGCCCCGCGCCGCTCAGTGACCTCAGCTTCCGCTCGACCTGTACCACGCTGCCGCGCACGTCCCGTCCGGAGCGTTTCCGCAGCCGGATCGGTGTCGACGTCGCCGGCGGCTTCTACCCGGCCCCGCGCCGCTACGAGGTGTTCCTCACGGCGGCGCGGTGCCCGCAGTCGCGGCGGGTCGCCGTCACCCTCGACCTGCTCGGGCTCCGGGACTCCGTCGTCACCACGGTCGTTCCGGCGGCGTCCCCCGATGCCGCCGAAGCCGCCGCGCTCGCGCCGTTGCGCAGGGCGTACGAGGCCACCTGGCACGGCTACGACGGACCGCTCACCGTACCGGCCCTGTGCGACCGGTGGACCGGACGGGTCGTCAGCAACCACACCGCCGACATCCTCCGCGACCTCGCGGGCCGTCTCGGCGACGCGGCATGCGGTCCCGTGACCGACCTGTGCCCGCCGGCCCTGCTGAAGGAGATCGAGGCCGTCCAGGATCTGGTGGAGGGCTGCGTCACGCGCGCCGCGGAGCGGGCCGCCGCGGCGCAGGCACCGGCCGACCGCGCGAAGGCCCTCGACGGGCTGCTGAGCACGCTCGGGATGCTGGACCGCCGGCTGGCCGACGGGCGCTGCGTCCTGGGCGGGAGGCTGACCGCGGCGGACGTCGATCTGTGGGTGGCCCTGTCCGGCCTCGCGGGTGGCGTGCTCTCCCGGTACGAGCACCTCACGGCCTACGTCCGCCGTCTCGCAGGGCAGTACGCGGCCTTCGGCGCCCCGCGCTGAAGGCCGCGTGCCGGCGCCTCAGGCTTCTTCGGCCGGAAGGGCGTACAGCCCGGGAAGGTTGACCACGATCGCCTCCTGAGTGCTGCGGGCGATGACGACCACGGCCTCCTCCGCGGGGTCGGGGTTCTCCTCCCGGTGCGGCACGAACGGGGGCACGAAGATGTAGTCGCCCGGTGAGGTGCGCAGCCGCACCTCACCGGGCCCCTCGCCGGAGTCGTCGAGGAAGACGAACTCGGGGTGCCCGCTCACCACGTAGATGGCGGTCTCGGACTCGCCGTGGTGGTGGTCGGAGGACGATGTCGCGGGGGCCACATGGGTCTGACCCATCCACAGTTTCTCGGAACCCACGGTCCGCCCGCTGACGGCGGCGAACCTGCGCATCCCGCCGGTCTGCGCCGTCCCGTCGTCCAGGGAGTCCGCGCGGACGTGGTGGAGCCGGGTGCGCAGGGGCGCGGCCCCGTGCCCGGGAGTGTCGTGGAGATGGGGGTGAAAGCCCTCACCCGGGGTCGTCGACGGCTCGCTCATGCCGGGACGGTAGAGCGGCCCCGAAAAGGATGTCAAGAAGTGTCCATTGCCCTTCACCTGCGGCAATACTCCCGCAATGTGGAGAGCGGGCAGCGCGGGCCCTGGTCGCGGGGGCCGGGTCGGGCATGATGTGACCATGCATATCTCCGCGAAGGCGGACTACGCCGCACGGGCCCTCCTGGAGCTCGCCTGTGAACCCGCCCGCCCACTGACGTGCGAAGCCATCGCCTCCTCGCAGCAGATCCCGTTCCGGTTCCTGAAGTCCGTCGTGGGCGAGCTGCGCAAGGCCGGGCTGGTGCGCAGTCAGCGCGGCTGCGAGGGCGGCTACTGGCTCGGCCGCCCTGCCGAGGAGATCACCCTCCTGGACATCGCGCTCGCCGTCGACGGCGAATTGATCACCTTGCGGGGCGAACCGCCGGCCGGGCTCGACTACCCCGGCGCCGCCTCGGGACTGCCCGGTGTGTGGCGCCAGGTCGAGGCGAGCGCGGCGGCGATCCTCGGTGCAGTCACCCTGCTGTCGCTGCTGCCGGCGGGCGCCCGGGAACAGCCGGCCCGGAAGGGAGCCGCGTGACGGACGGAGCGCCCTGGCCCGCGCTGGAGGTGGTCGAGTACACCGATCCGCTGTGTCCGTGGGCCTGGGGTTCGGAGCCCGTCTTCCGCAAGCTGCGGGCGGCGCTGGCCGGCCGGGTCCGGTGGCGCCGGGTCTACTGCCTCCTGTTCGACCTCGACGACGACCCGGCGCCCGACTCCGCCGCCGAGACCGCCTGGTACGCGGGCTACATCGAAGGGATCAGTGCCCACACCCGGGCGCCGCGGGCGCTCCGGCTGAGCCGCGTGGCGGCGAGTTCCTGGCCGTCCTCGCTGGCGGCCAAGGCCGCCGAACTCCAGGGCCGGGACGTGGCGGACGGGGTGCTGCGCCGGCTTCGGGAGACCGTCTTCGTCCTGGGCGAACCGGCCGACACGCCCGCGCTGGCACTGTCCGCCGTACGCGGCGTGCCGGGTCTCGACCTGGAGCGGCTCACGGCCGACGCGGCGTCCGCCGAGGTGCTGGAGCAGGTGCGCGCCGACCGGGCCGAGGCGCGTCGCCCGGTGCGCGAGGTCCTGTCGGTTGCGGACCGGTCGCCGCACCCGGGCACCGCCAAGGAGACCGGCGACGGCGGGTACCGGTACGCGCTGCCGACGCTGCTCGTCCGCGCCCCGGCGGGACATCGCGTGGTGCCGGGCTGGCGGACCTACGAGGAGTACGCGGCAGCCGTGGCGGAGCTGTGCCCCGGACTGCCGGACGTGCCGCGCCCGCTCTCGCCGGCCCGGGCGCTGCGGCACTACCGGAGCCTCACCGGTCCGGAGCGGGAACTGCTGGCGGAAGGCCCGTGGCCGCCGCGGGAGGCGGTCCGGGTGGAGACCGGGAACGGCCCCTTGTGGCTGCATCCCGACGAGGCCGCGGTGCACCCGGCGACCTGCGGAGGCGCACGCGGCGCGCCCTGACCTGCCGCTGAGGCGCAGTCAGGACGCCGTCCCGACCAATGAGACACCAATTGGTGTCTATTGACAGCCGTTCGCGACGGTCGCCAGGATGTGCAGCATGCTCACGACGCACCCCGGTGTGGTGTGCCGCTACGTGGACCTGCGGCGCACCTCCAGCGCTCTCTGTCGCTGACCGGCCGACGCCCACGGCCCACAGGCGCCTGACCGTTCCCGTCAGCGCCGGCCGTCCCGCCGCTCAGCCGTCGCGGGCGCCCGCCGCCCGCGCCGCCGCCTTCGCGCTTCGCCGCCTCTCCCCATCCACCTCCTGGTGAGCCCCCGCGTACCCGCCGCCGCCCTGCCCCGAGCGCGGCGTGCCCGACGTGTGTCTCAAGAGCCTGCGTCGGCACGTCCGTAAGGGCACGGGCCGGCGTCCGGCGCGGGTGCGAACCGCGCCCGCCGCCGCGCCCCGCCCGCCCAGAGACGGGCCGGGGCCCCTCGCAGAAAGCCGTGACATGCCCCGACGACTCACGCCCCGCCGCCGCCCAGGACCCGACCCGCGATCCCCCCGAACGGCGGGCCGGCTGCGTGCCGCCGCCCTCGGCACCGCCCTCGTCTGCGTGCTCGCCCCCGGCCTCAGCGCATGCGGCGACGGCGCGGGCGCCGCGACCGGCGGCGCCACGCTGAAGTGGGCCTCCTCCTACTTCCCCGCCCACTGGGACCCGGTGGTCTCGGGCAGCGGTGCCCAGTTCCGCGAACTCGCGCTCGTCTACGCCTCGTTGACGCGCACCGACGAGAACGGCAAGGCCGTCCCGGACCTCGCCAGAAGCTGGGAGTACAACGACAAGGGCGACGAGATCACCTTCCATCTACGCCCCGGCCTGACCTTCAGCGACGGCCAACCGGTCGACGCCGCCGCGGTCAAGGCGGCTGTCGAGCGGGCCAAGAAGCAGCAGAACTCGGCACTGTTCGGCGACCTGACCTCGATCAAGTCGGTGGACGCCCGGAGTCTGGACGCGATCGTCCACCTCACCCAGGTCGACTACCAGATCCCCCAGCTGCTCGGTCAGCGCGTCCTGCAGATCGCCAGCCCCAAGGCGGCCGCGCATCCGGAGAAACTGGACCAGGACCCCGTCGGCGCCGGGCCCTTCGTCGTCGAGCAGCTGATCCCCGGCACCAAGGTCCTCCTGAAGAAGAACCCGGACTACTGGGACGCGAAGAACATCCACATCGACGACGTGGAGCTGGTCTCGGCCCCCGACGCGTCGACGGTCGTCTCCGGGCTGCAGACCGGCGTCTACAACTTCGCCGACATCAAGCCGAGTCAGGCCGACGCCGCCAAGAAGGCCGGACTCGACGTGTTCGTCCAGCCCGGCTTCAACGCCTCGAACATCAGCCTCAACATCAACAAGCCGCCGTTCGACAACGACAAGGTCGTCGACGCCGTGCGCCACGCCATCAACCGCAAGGAGTTCGTGGACAAGCTGACCTTCGGCTACGGCGAGGCGACCGACCAGCCGTTCCCCAAGGGCTACGTGGCCTACGACCCGCGGTCGGAGAACGCCTACCCGTACGACCCGGCGAAGTCGAAACAGCTCCTCGCCGAAGCGGGCCGCAAGCCCGGCGACATCAAGCTCGACCTGGTCATCCCGGCGGAGGACCCGCAGGCCGAGATCGTCCAGTCGCAGCTGGCGGCCGTCGGCATCGCCGTCACCATCAAGATCGACAAGAATTGGGCCACCCCGTTCTTCGCCAAGGACCTGACGTTCTCGCTCTACGGCACCACGGGACGCGACTCCGCGGCGCAGACCCTCACCGCCCACTTCGGCCCCGACGGCCCGCTGAACCTCAGCTCGCCCTACGAGCCGTCCGGTTTCGAGGCGGCCATCGCCAAGGTGCGCCGGACCCCGCTGAACGCACCGGACTACGCGCAGATCCTGCAAGCGGCGACCCGGGCGGGGCTGCGGACCAAGGCGCTGGTCTTCACCTACTCCTCCCCGAACCTCTTCGCCAAGAGCAGGTCGATATCGGACCTGCCGAAGAACCCGGCCCACCTGGACTGGACCGGCGTGACCATCTCCGGCCGCGACTGACCTCCGTCCACCACCCGAAGGGGGCACCCTCATGACGACCACCGCGGTACCGGTCACCTCTGCCCGCCGTCGCGGGGTCGCCGCGATCAGGGTGCGGCAGGCCGTGAGCCGCATCCTGATCACCCTCACCCGCTCGATCGCGATCTTCGTGCCCGTGTTCCTGGTCGCGACGTTCGTGACGTTCGCACTGCGGTCGCTGAGCGGCCTCAGTCCGGCGCGGATCCAGCTGGGCGAGGAGGCGACTCCCGAGGCGATCGCCAGGGTCGAGGCACACTGGGGGCTCGACCGGCCCTTCCTCACCCAGTACTGGGACTGGTTCACCGGCATCCTGCACGGCCGGCTCGGCACCAGTTGGACCAACGGCGCCGACATCTCCACCCTCATCGGCCTCGGCCTCGGCGTCAGCCTCTCGGTCGCGACCTTCGCGCTGATCATCGGTGTGACCGTGGGGTTCACCCTCGGCACGGTGGCGGCACTGCGCAGCACCACCTGGATCGACCGCGCCATCACGGGCTTCGTCACGGTCATCTCGGTGATGCCCGCCTTCGTGGTGGGCATCGTGCTGGTCACCGTCTTCGCGGTCGGACTGCACCTGTTCCCCTCCGCCGGGTACATCCCGGCGGCGCAGGGCGTCGGCCCGTGGCTCGCGCACATCACCCTGCCCGCCGTCGCCCTGAGCTTCGACGTCGTCGCCGATGTCGCCCGCCAACTGCGCAGCAGCCTCATCGCCGCCTACCGCGAGAACTACGTGACGGGCGCGGTGGTCAGGGGACTGGGCCCCAGGCGCATCTTCTTCGGCCACGTCCTGCGCAACGGCATCGGGCCGGCGCTCGCCACCCTGGGCCTGAAGTTCCCCGCGCTGGTCGGTGCCTCCGTCGTCACGGAGTGGATCTTCGGCCTGCAGGGCTTCGGCAGGTTCGCCAACGACTCCGCCCAGGCGGGCGACGTGCCCGCCGTGCAGGGAGTCCTCGTGGTGTCGATCGTCCTGGTCGTCGCCTTCAACCTGATCGTCAACCTGGTGCTGGCGCGTGTGACGCCGGCCTCCCAGCGGGGGGTATGACCATGGTGCGCCGCGTCCTCGCTCTCACCTCCGGCCGGATCGCCGTGGCCGTCCTCGCCGTGATCGCAGCTCTGGCGGTCCTCGGCCCCGTCCTCGCTCCCGACAATCCCCTGGCCACCAGCGACAACACGCTCGCCGGCGCCTCGTTCGCCCACTGGCTGGGCACCGACTACCTCGGCCGCGACGTGCTGAGCCGGCTCCTCGACGGCTCCCGCGTCAGCGTGCTCGGCTCACTGGAGGTCGCGCTCACGGCCCTGGTGGTCGGCGCGATCCCCGGCATCCTGTCGGTCTACCTCGGCCGGGTCTTCGAGTGGATCACCCTGCGCCTGGCCGACACGCTCGTCGCCCTGCCGTTCCTGCTGTTCGCCGTCGCGGTGATCGCCCTCCTCGGCAACGGCATCACCCAGGCCATGCTGGTCACCGGCGCTCTGGTGTCGCCGCTGTTCTACCGGGTGTCCCGCGCCGCCACCCTCGCCGTGGCCCGCTCGCCGTACGTGGAGGCGGCGCTCGTCTCCGGCGCCTCCGTCGGCTGGATCGTCCGCCGCCACGTCTGGGTCAAGGTCCTCCCGCCCCTCGCGGTCGCGCTCGCCCAGACCGTCGGCCTCGGCTTCGTCATCGTGTCGAGCCTGACGTTCCTCGGCATCGGCGTCCAGCCACCCGCGCCCACCTGGGGCGGGCTGCTCGCCTACGACTTGGGCTACCTCAGCCACCAGCCGTGGGCGCCACTGGCACCCGCCCTGCTGATCATGGTCGCCGTCTGGGCCGGCAACCAGCTCGCCGACGCGATCCGTGACGTCTCGGGCGAGGCGGGCCGCGCGCTGGTCAACAGCCGCAAGGCCCGCGCCAACCGACTGGGCGCCACCGGAGGTGCGCGATGACGACCGTGTCAGAAAACCTCGTCCCCGGGCAGGCCGGCAGTGCCGCGCCCGGTGACACGGGCGGGGAAGCGGCCGCCCCGGCATCGCCGGTGCTGTCCGTGCGCGACGTACGCATCAGGGACCAGGCCGGCGACCGCGAGATCGTCCGCGGAGTGAGCTTCGAGCTCACCCCCGGCAGGGCGGTCGGCATCGTCGGCGAGTCCGGCAGCGGAAAGACCCTCACCTGCCGCGCCGCACTGGGCATCCTGCCCCCGCACTTCGAGGTGACCGGCGGATCGATCGAGATCCTCGGCACCGACATCGCGACCCTGACGTCCCCGCAGTGGACGGCCCTTCGGGGCGCCACGATCAGCGCGGTCTTCCAGGACCCCGCCTCCTACCTCAATCCCTCGATCCGGGTCGGTCCCCAGATCGCCGAGGTCGTCCGGGCCAAGAAGGGTCTGAAGCGGCGCGAGGCACGCCACCGCGCCGTCGAGCTGCTGCGGGCGGTGCGACTGCGTGACCCGGAACTCGTGTACAGCCAGTACGCCCACGAGCTCTCCGGAGGCATGCTCCAACGCGTCCTGATCGCGACGGCGATCGCCGCGGACCCGCGGATCCTCATCGCCGACGAGGCGACGACCGCCCTCGACGTCACCGTCCAGGCCGAGATCCTCGACCTCCTCGCCGAACTGCGCGAACGGACAGGACTGGCCCTCGTCCTGGTCTCCCACGACCTGGCCGTCGTCGCCCAGCTGTGCGACGAGGTACTGGTCCTGCGCGACGGCCGGGTCGTGGAACACGGCCCGACGCACACGGTGCTCCACGACCCGCAGCACGACTACACCCGGCTGCTCATCGCCGAGCACGAGCAGTACGGCCTGGACACGTTCCGCACGCCCGAGGAGGACGCGTGACCACCGCACCCGCCGACACCCGGAACCCCGTCTTGGAGGTCACCGGGCTCCAGGTCCACTACGGCCTCCGCCGCAGGCGCCGACGGGCCCTGCACGACGTCTCGTTGAGCGTGGCGCCCGGCGAGACCGTCGGCGTCATCGGCGAGACCGGATCGGGCAAGACCACCCTCGCCCGGGCCGTGCTCGGCCTGGTGCACGCCTCGGCGGGCTCCGTCGTCGTCGACGGCGAGGACGTCAGGACCTACGGCCGGCGGCAATGGCGCGACCTGCGCCGCCGAGGCGTCGTCCAGTACGTCTTCCAGGACCCGCTGCGCAGCCTCGACCCGGACGTCACCATCGAGGACTCCCTGACCGAACCCCTGCTCCTGCAGGGGGTCGCCCGCGAAGCCGCGGCCGAGCGGGTGCGCGCCTTCCTGCCCCGCGTCCGCCTGGACGAGGAGCTCCTGGACCGGTTGCCCGGCGAACTCTCCGGGGGCCAGCGCCAGCGGGTCGCGATCGCCCGCGCCCTGGTCACCGGCCCACGCCTGGTCATCCTGGACGAACCGGTCAGTGCCCTGGACTCGGCCAACCGCGTGCAGGTCCTGGAGATCCTGAAGGAACTGCGCGCGTCCGGCGTGGCCCTGGTCTTCATCTCCCACGACCTCGGCTCGGTGGCCGGCATCTGCGACCGCATCGCCGTGCTCCACCAGGGCGAACTGGTCGAGGCCGGCGCCGCCCGCGACGTCATCGGCCGCCCGCGGCACCCCTACACGCGCCTGCTCGTCGGCTCCGCGCCCACCCTGCGCTCCTCCCCCGCGGACCGTGCCGAACGCGAAGCCCTGCGCGCCCTGCTCAACGCCTGAGACCACGACAGACAGGAAGAAGCCACCATGTCCCGCAGGATCCACCTCGCACTGCACCCCTACGGCGTCGGCGGCCCCGGCCAGCACGGCCTGTGGAGGGACGCGCGCGTCGCCAAGAACGCCAGCATCGACATCAATTACTACATCGCACAGGCCAGGGCGGCGGAACACGCGCTCTTCGACGCGCTGTTCGTCGTCGACAGCCAGTTCATCAACGCCACCTACCCGGCCCACTACCTCAACCGGCTGGAACCGCTCACCCTGCTGTCGGCGGTCGCCACGCACACCCAGCACATCGGCCTGGTCGGCACCGCGAGCTCGACCTACAACTCCCCCTTCAACCTCGCCCGCCGCTTCGCCTCCCTCGACCACATCAGCGGCGGCCGCGCCGGCTGGAACGTCGTGACCAGCTTCGACACCGGCACCTCCCGGAACTTCGGGTTCGACGAGCACCTCGACTACGCCACCCGGTACGGTCGCGCCCTGGAGTTCGTCCAGGTGGCCCGCGGGCTGTGGGACTCCTACGAGGACGACGCGTTCCCGGCCGACGTGGACCGCAACGTCTTCCTCGACCCGTCGAAACTGCACGCGCTCGACCACGTCGGCGAGCATTTCAAGGTCGCCGGCCCGCTCAACCTCTCCCGGTCGCCGCAGGGCCAGCCCGTGATCTTCCAGGCCGGGGTCTCCGAGGAGGGCCGCGACCTCGCCGCGCGGGTGGCCGAGGGCATCTACGCGCCCGGCGGCTCATTGGAGCAGGCCCACGACTACTACACCGACATCAAGCGGCGCACCGCGTCCTACGGCCGCGACCCCGAGCACATCAAGATCTTCATCCACGGAAGCCCCGTCGTCGCCGCCACCGACGAGGCAGCCCGGCGCCGCGAGCGGGAGATCTTCGAGGAGGACAACGACTTCGACCGCAACCTCGCGCTGCTCGGCCGGGCTTTCGGCGCCTACGACTTCAGCGGGCACGACCTGGACGCGCCGTTCCCCGACGTCGCCCACCTCGCCGAGAAGGGCGGCAGGACCGGCGCCGCCCGGATCATCGAGCGGGCCAGGGCCGGGAACCTCACTCTGCGTCAAGTGGCGAACTCGGCGAACGAGTTCCGCACCTCGCCCTTCGTCGGCGCACCGGAGACCGTCGCCGACACCATCGAGCGGTGGTTCCGGGCCGACACCTTCGACGGCATCAACCTGGCCTTCCGCACCACCGACGAACTCGCCCTCTTCGTCGACGGCGTCGTGCCGGTCCTGCAGAAGCGGGGCCTGTTCCGCACCGAGTACGAGGCCGACACGCTGCGCGGCAATCTGGGCCTGCCGATCCCGGCCAACCGCCACTCCGCCGAAGGCCGGCTCGCGGGCGGCCTCCTCGACGACCTCGTCACCTCCTGAGGGCCGCCCCATGACCTCCGCGACACCGCGCTTCCGGCTCGGCTTCCTCACCCATGTCCAAAGCCGCGACGACAACCCGGCCCGGACCTACCGCAACGCCCAGGAACTCTTCGTCGCCGCCGACGAACTCGGCTTCGACGTCGGCTGGGTGGCCCAGCACCACGTCCCCGCCGGCGGGGGCGGACTGTCCTCGCCGTGGACCTTCCTCGCCCACGCCGCGGCCAGGACCAGCCGCATCCGGCTCGGTACCGCCATCACCGTCCTCCCCCTGGAGGACCCGGTGCGCCTCGCCGAGGACATCGCCACCGTCGACACGCTCAGCGGCGGCCGCGTCGAGATCGGCGTGGGCAGCGGCTACAACGCCCTGGAGTACGCCGCGTTCGGCAAGGACGTCGCCCGCAAGCGCGAACTGACCAGCGAACACCTCGACCTCCTGCGCCGGGCCCTGGCCGACGAGGAGGTACGGGCACCCGGCTTCCGGGTGCAGCCGGCCGCCGGCGATTTCACCGACCGCCTGTGGCAGGGCGTCTTCAGCGCGCAGGGAGCCGCGTACGCCGCGGCCGCCGGCTCGAACCTGCTGCTGAACCGGGCCGCGTACGGGTTCGACGCCCCGACCGACACCGTGCAGCGCCCGTGGGCGGACGCCTTCCTCGCCGCCTGGGACCGGCCGCGCCGCCCGCGCGTCGGCCTCTCCCGGTTCGTGTTCCCGGCGAAGGACAAGCGCACCGCGCTCCGGCAGATCGGCGACGACGTCCACCGGGCGGCGTCGCGCATGGCGGACAGCGGCGCCTTCCCCAAGGGCCTGGACGTGGACGAGGCCTTGCGCCGCTTCCACGCGTTCCACGGCGCTCCCGAGGAGATCGTCGCCGCGCTGCGGCAGGAGCGGGTGCTGCCGGTCGCGACCGATCTGATCACCCAGTTCAATCCCGCCGTCCCGGACCACGACGCGGCGCTGCGCGCCCTCGAACTCATCGCGACGCAGGTCGCGCCCGCCCTGGGGTGGCAGCGCGCCGGCGCACCCCGGACCGAGCCAGAGCCCGCGGGAGTCTGACATGACCGAGTACACCGACCATCACGCCCCGGAGGGCCTGCGCACACGCGGCACGATCATCGTGGTGCCCGGCCGCGGGGAGACACGGGCGACCTACACCCGGTTCGGCAGGCGTCTGGCCGCCGACGCCTATCGCGTCCGGGTGATCGACGCGCCGGACGTGAGCGCCGACGACCCGGCGGGCCCAGGAGCCGCCTTCGGCGGGCTCCTCACCGAAGCCGTCGAGAGCGCCGCCGCCGAGGACGGCGTCATCCGTCCGCTCGTCCTGGTGGGAGCCGACTCGGGCGCCCTCGCGATCGCCGCGTTCCTCGGCCGCGCCGGCCAGGCGGGCGTCCGGCAGCCCGACGCCGTCGTCCTGGCAGGGTTGCCGGGCCGGGCCGCCACGGCCCCCGGCACGTGGGAGGACGAGCTGGACGTCCGCACCTCCTGCCCCACGCACCGGGGCACGCTCACGCGGGATCCGCGGGTGCGCCGGGGCTCACTCGGCGATCCGATTCCGGACGCCCTGCTCACCGCCGCCCACGAGAACGAAGCCGCCGTCCCGGCGCTGCTCCTCGTCGGCGACGCCGATCCGCTCGCGGACCGCGGCGCACTCGGACGGGCCGCCAAGTCCCTGCCGCGGGCCCGTCTGGCGGTGGTGCGCGGCGCCCACCACGACGTCCTCAACGACCTCCAGCACCGGTCGGTCGCGGCCGAGGTCGTCACGTTCCTGGAGGCGCTCCGCGACGGCCTGACCCCCGTGGTCACGGTGGAGGCGAGCGCCTGGTGAACGTCGCCGGCGCGACTCCTCCCGCCCCGCGGACACCGTAGAGCCCGGCTTCCCCCATCCGCCGGCGAAGTACCCAGCCCCCGGTACGTCCGTACCCCGAACCCGGAAGGTCCGCATGGCCGTCATCCTGTCCGTCTCCGGAAGCCCCTCCGCCACCTCCCGCACCGCACGACTGCTCCGCCATCTGGACGACCGGCTGCGGCTCCAGGGCCACGACGTGGTCTCCCTGGAGGTGCGCACCCTGCCGGCCGAGGCACTGCTCGGCGCCGACTTCGGGCACCCCGCCATCACCGGGGCCGCGGCGCTGTTCCAGCAGGCCGACGGCGTGGTGATCGGCACGCCCGTCTACAAGGCCGCCTATTCGGGGCTCCTCAAGTCGCTGCTCGACCTGCTCCCGCAGTACGCGCTGACCGACAAGACCGTGCTGCCCCTGGCCACGGGCGGCACCACGGCCCATGTCCTGGCCATCGACTACGCGCTGCGTCCGGTGCTGAGTTCCATGGGCGCGGCGCACATCGTGCCGGGCTGGTTCACGCTGGACAAGGACATCGCCGTGGCCGACGACGGCACGCTGACCGTGGCACCGGCGGCCGCCGAGGCCCTGGTCCAGGTCACCGACCGCTTCTCCGCCGCGCTGGGAGGACGCACGACCGTCCTGGCGCCCACGGGATGACCGGCGGGCGGCGGGCGGTGACCCGCCCGCCGCCCGGTCCTGACGCCTGGTCCTACCGCCGGGTGCGCAGCAGCAGCCACAGGAAGTACGGCGTGCCGATGACGGCCGTCATCAGGCCGGCGCCGAGCTGCGCCGGTGCGATGACCGTACGTCCGAGGACGTCGGCGGTACAGACGAGCACGGCACCGATGAGGACCGCGACCGGCACGACCCGCACGTGCCGGCGGCCCACGAGGGCCCGGGCCGCGTGCGGGGCGACGAGCCCGACGAAGCCGATCGTGCCCGCGGCGGCCACGGCGGTGGCGGTCAGCAGCACGCTCGTCACGAGGAACACGAGCCGGGCCCGCGCCGGTCGCAGACCGAGCAGGCGGGGGGTGTCCTCGTCGACGGACAGCAGGTCCAGCTCGGCGCGCCGCACCACGGCCACCACGAGGCCCAGGGCGAGGGCGGCCGTGACGGGCAGCGTGTCGGGCACGGTCCGCCCGTAGGTCGAACCGGACAGCCAGGTCAGGGCCTTCGTCGCGTTGAAGGGGTCGGTCAGGACAATGAGCAGGCTGATGAGGGCCGTTGTCGCCGCGGAGACGCCGACGCCGACGAGCACCAGGCGGGTGTGCCGGAAGCCGCCCCGCGCCGCGAGCCCGAAGACGACGAGGGCGGTCGCCGCGGCGCCCGCGAAGGCGGCGCCCGCCACGCTCCACGCCCCCGCCGCGGACACCGTCGTCACGAACAGGACGGCGCCCAGCGCGGCGCCGCCCGAGACCCCGAGGATGCCCGGATCCGCCAGCGGGTTGCGGGTGACGGCCTGCACCAGTGTCCCGGACAGGGCCAGCGCCGCCCCCGCCAGGAGCGCCGCCAGCACCCGCGGCAGGCGTGTGTCCAGGACGAAGGAGACGGTCTGGCCGGCCCTGCCCTGCGCCCAGTTGGCCACGTCGCCGAGCAGCAGTTCGGAGTCGCCCAGCAGAACGCCGGCGACGGTCACCGCCACGAGGGCGGCGACGAGGACGGCCACCGTCACCACGAACGCCGTCCGGCCCGGGATGCGCGGCCGCTCCGGCTCGCTCACCCCGGCGGTCTCCCTCACCCGCAGTGCCATCACGACGAGGAACACCGCACCGACGAGGCCGGTGACGACCCCGGTGGGCACGGCGACGGCGAGTTGGGCCTTCACCACCGCGCGCAGCAGGACGTCCGCGCCGAGCACCAGGCCGGCACCGGCCAGGCCCGTGACCGGCATCCTCACCCGGCTTCTGGCCAACGGCCGCGACATCCGGGTGAGGGGCCGTACGAGGGCGGGCGCGCACAGGCCGACGAAACCGATCGGCCCGGCGAGCGTCACCGCCGCGGCCGAAAGCAGCGAGGCGAGCACGACCACCGTGATCCGGGTGCCCCGGACGGGAACACCGAGGCCGCGGGCCGCGTCGTCGCCGAGCGCCAGGGCATCCACCCGGCGGGCCGTCAGCAGCAGCCCGGCGAGACCGGCGACGGCCACGGGTGCCATCTGCACGACGCCGTCGAAGCCGTTCTGGCTGATACTGCCCTGGCTCCACTGGTAGAGGCCGTTGGTCCGCTGGGGGAAGAGCAGGATCAGCCCCTCGGTGAGGGAGGACAGACCGAGGGTCAGCGCGCTGCCGGCCAGGACCAGCCGCACGGTCCCCGCGCCCGGCCCGCCCAGTGCCAGGACGGCGGCCGCGGCGGCGAGGCCCCCGAGGAAGGCCACGCCGGAGGAGGCGAGCAGGGGGAGCGACACGCCGGTGACCGTGAGGAGGCCGAGGGCGAACCAGGAGCCGGCGTTCACGGCGAGTGTGTCGGGCGCGGCGAGCACGTTGCGGCTCACGGCCTGAAGGGCGGCCCCGGCCACGCCCAGTGCGGCCCCGACCAGGAGGCCCGCGGCCGCCCGGGGCAGACGGGAGGCGATCACGACGGAGGCGTCGGCGGGGTCGGACCGCCCGAGGAGCGCCTTCGCCACCTCGGCCGGTCCGACGGATGCCGTGCCCTGGGTGATGTCGACGACCGCGAGGATCGCGACCAGGAGCACGAGCACGGCCGTCACCGCGGCTGCGCCCGTCCTGGAGGTGACCGTGTGCGGACGGATGGCGGGGGACGTTGCGGTGACGGCCACGGCGTTACTCGGTCAGGGCGCCGACGACGGCGTCGATGTACGACTCCATCGCCCGCGGGCCGCCGAACATCCAGACGCCGTCGGGCAGTCGGTGCACGTTGCCCTTCTTCACGAACGGCAGGGACTTCCACACGGCGTTCTCGGCGAGGTCGTCGGCGAACACGTCGCTGGGCTCGCTGTCACTGCCGATGTACGCGAACCGGACGTCGCCGAGGCCGGTCAGGCCCTCGACGTCGGTGGCGGCCAGACCGTAGTCCTTGTCGCCCTTCATGGTCCAGGCGTTCTTCAGGCCGAGTGCCTCGTTGACGCCGCCGATGAGCGAGCCGCTGGTGTAGGGGCGCACGGAGACCTGGTGGGAGGCGACCCAGCCGTCGGCGAAGGCGATCCTCGTGCCCTTCAGGCCGGCGTCCGCCAGCACCTTGGCGCCCTCGGCGACCTTGGTGTCGAACGCCTTCTTCGCCTGGTCCGCCCGGGCCGCGGTGCCGGTCGCCTCGGCGATGAGGTCGAGGTTCTCCTTCATCCGCCCGACCGGGTCGGCGGCGTCGGCGGGCCGGACCTCCAGGACCGGGGCGATCTTCCTCAACTGCTCGACGGCGGAGGCCTGAAGGTCGGTGGTGGCGACGATCAGATCGGGGGACAGCGAGGCGATGGTGTCCATGCTGGGCTCACCACGGGTGCCGATGTCCTTGGGCGTGTTCCTCAGCGGGGCCGAGGTGTCCCAGGTGGTGTAGCCCTTGACGTCTGCGACGCCGACGGGGTCCACCCCGAGCGTCACGAGGCTTTCCACGACGTTCCATTCGGTGCCGACGACCTTCTTGGCGGGCCTGTCGAGCGTGACCTCGGCACCGGTCGCGTCGGTGAGGGTGATGCCCTCGGCGGCCTTGTCGGCTCCGGTGGCGGCGGGCTCGGTGGTCCCGCAGCCGGCGAGGGCGAGGGCCGCGGCAGCGGCGGCCGTGACGAGCAGGTGGCGTCTCATGAGGTGGTGCTGAGCCTTTCGGGTCGTGCGTGGTGGCGGCCGACGGCGCGGGTGCGCGGCAGGCCGGTCAGGGGGTCGATGTCGACATCGACCCGGATGCCGTAGGTGTGGGTGAGGCGTTCCGGTGTCAGCACGTCCTCGGGACGGCCCTCGGCGACGATCCGGCCCGCGCACAGCAGCGCGATCCGGTCGGCCACGGCCGCCGCCTGGTCCAGGTCGTGCAGGACGACCCCGACCGCGATGCCGTGGCTGTCGGCCAGATCCCGGATCAGGTCCAGGAGTTCGACCTGGTAGCGCAGATCGAGATAGGTCGTGGGCTCGTCGAGCAGCAGCACGCCGGTCTGCTGGGCGAGGCAGCTCGCCAGCCAGACCCGCTGGAGCTGCCCGCCGGAGAGCTGCTCGGCGGCACGGCCCGCCAGGTCCTCGACGCCGGTCATGGCCAACGCACGCCGGACCGCCGCCGGTCCTTCGGGGTCGGGCCGGCCCCAGCGCCCCCGGTGGGGGTAGCGGCCGAACTCCACGAGATCCCGCACGGTCAGACCGCCCGGCGTGGGGCGCCCCTGGGTCAGCAGGGCCACCCGGCGGGAGAACTCACGGGTCGTCAGGGCAAGCCCGTCGGTGGCGCCCCCGTCCGCCGTGCCGATCGTCAATGTGGCACTGCGGGCCCGCTGGAGGCGGGCCACCGTGCGCAGAAGCGTCGACTTGCCGCTGCCGTTGGGACCTACGAGGGCGGTCACCTCACCAGGCCGGAGCGTGATCGCCGCGCTGTGCACGACGTCTGCTCCGCCGTACGACACGGTCACATCGCGCGCCGCCAGTCGGTGACCGCGCACGCCGGAGGCCGCGGTCGTCTCTTCACCAGAACTCACGAACGAAGGTTAGCCTAACCTAACCACCACCTCACACCACCCCCGCGACTCACTAAACTTAGGCTAACCTTCCTTCATGGCGAAGATCCCACGGCTCATGCCCCAGAACCCCCGAATGTTCCGCGCCGAGGTGGCCCGCACCGAGCGGATCTCCCCCTCCATGCACCGCGTGACCGTGACGGGCGCGGATCTCGCCGAGTTCCCGTGGATGGGCTACGACCACTGGTTCCGCCTCTTCATGCAGCTGCCCCACCAGTCCGCCCTGCGGCTGCCGGAGTTCACCGGCGACCGGTGGTGGCACGCCTACCTCGACCTCCCCGAGGACGAGCGGCCGCACTGCGCGAACTACACCGTGGCCGGTTTCCGTCCCGAAGCCGCCGAGATGGACATCGACTTCGTCGTCCACCGCGGCCCCACCGGCGAACTCGAAGGCCGCGCCGCGGTCTGGGCCTGCGCCGCCCGCCCCGGCGACGGACTCGCGGTGCTCGACCAGGGCGTCATGTTCGACCGTCCGGCGGACGCCTCCGAGGTCATCGTGGTGGCCGAGGAGACCGGGCTGCCCGCCACCGCGGGCATCCTGCGCTCACTCCCCCGCGACACCGTCGGCCGGGTGATCCAGGAGATCCCCTCCGAGGGCGACCGCCGCGACCTCGACGCCCCCGCCGCGATGACCGTCACCTGGGTCGTCCGCGACAACCCCCACTCCGTCCCCGGTCACGCGGCACTGGACGAACTCCGCCGGCTCACCACCGTCGACACCGCCGCCTACGCCTTCGTCGTCGGCGAGTCCGGCCTCTCCACCAAGGGCCGCAGACACCTCCACCGCGCCGGCCTGCCCAAGCACCGCATCACCTTCTCGGGCTTCTGGAGGCACGAGGCGCACCAGCCCGCCTGACGCGCACCCGTTGAGGTGGTGTTTCAAGCGGAAGGCTGAGGGCAGGGGTCGGACGAGGGGGGTTCCCGGAGTCGCAAGGGAGTCCGGCCCCATGTCGACAGACACACTTCTGGCGATCATCATTCCCATCGTGGTGGTACTGGCCATCATCGCGGTGGTGGCCGCGCTGATCGTGCGCCGCCGCCGCTTGCGCCGGCAGTTCGGTCCCGAGTACGAACGGACCGTCGAGGGCACCGGCAGCCGCAGGGAAGCCGAACGGGACCTCAACGCCCGTACGAAACGGCACGACTCCCTGGACATCAAGCCGCTGCAAAGCGGCGTCCGCGACCGCTACGCGCGGGACTGGACCAGTGTCCAGGAGGAGTTCGTGGACCGCCCGGAAGATGCCGTGCACGATGCGGACAGCCTGGTGACCTCGCTCATGCACGAGCGCGGTTACCCGACCGAGGACTTCGACCAGCAGATCAAGGACCTCTCGGTGGAGCACGGCCACACGCTGGAGCACTACCGGGAGGCTCACGAGGTCAACGCCCTCAGCTCCCGGCACCAGGCCACGACCGAGCAACTGCGCGGCGCCATGGTGCACTACCGCGCCCTGTTCGACGACCTCCTCACCGACGGCGGCGAGTCCCGCCACGTCCGGGCCTGACCAGGGTTCCGGTCCACGACGCCGCCACCACGACAAGAGGCGGAGGAAAAATGGAACGCGACCGCGCACGACCCTCCCGCGAGACCGCTATGACCACCGAGGAACTCGCCCAGCCACGCGAGCAGTTCGACGCTCCCCCCGGCCGGTCGGACACGCCCCGGGCCCCCGCCTATCCCGGCGAGGGCACCGAATCGGTCCGCAAACCGTCCGAACCCCCGGCGGAGATGCCCGGAGCACCCGCGCAGAACACCTCCGCGGACCAGTCTCCGCAGTTGCTGACCTCGCAGGACGAGGAGAGCTTCCGCGCCCGCTGGCAGGAGATCCAGAGCGAGTTCGTCGACGATCCCCGCGACGCCGTGCACACCGCCGACGCCCTGGTCGCCGACGTGATGCAGAAGCTCGCGGCGACGTTCGCCCACCACAAGCAGGAGCTGGAGGGGCAGTGGGACCGCGGGGAGCAGGTGGACACCGAGGACCTGCGTACGGCTCTGCGCCAGTACCGGTCGTTCTTCAACCGGCTGCTGACCACCTGAGCCCAGGGGTCCCGCGCACGGCGTGCGCGGGACCCCTGCCTGCCCGGTGCCGGGCGACCCGAGTCACGAGTCACGGCGGAGGGTCTTCCACGGTGACGGTGACCGTCGCGGGCCGCCCGCCCTCGTCGTGTTCGGGTCGGGCCCGGTTCTGCGCACCGGTGATCAGCAGCCAGGCCCAGCGCGTCCGCGTGTCGGGATTCAGCACGCCCTGGGCGGTCACGGCCAGCCGGAACCACATGAGGGCCGAGCGGTTCGTGAGGCCGATCGAGATCAACCGCAGCCATCGCACCAGGCCCGTGTTCTCCCCCACTTCGGCGGGGAGAACGCCGAACAGCCCGACGGCATCGCCCTCCCTCAGCAGCCGCAGCCCTCTCGCGGCGGCCTCGGCGGGCGTCTGGTCCTCGCCCGCGCGGTAGGCACTGAACAGGGCGATGGCGACAAGGGCTCGCACGCTTCGCAGGAAGGCCGGGAAGTCCCAGCCCCATGCGGAGCCGCTGTCCATCAACCGCCGGCGATACGCCGCGTCCCGCAGGCACTCCCCGAGAATCGCGCCCGCCTCCTGTTCGCACCTGGCAAACGTGACCACGTCCTGCCTCCCCCGGCCCTCGCCCGTCGGTGTCCACGATGCCCCCGGTCGCCGCCATCCGTTACGGGTAGCGGCTCGCGAGTTTTGGTAACAGCTGTTACCATCCAGGCATGGCCAAGACACAGCTCGGAGCACGCGTCGACGACGAGGTCGCGGAGATCGCCCGGAAGCGGGCCGCCGACCGCGGTCTGTCGATCGGCGACTACCTCGCCCAGCTCGTCCTGGAGGACGCCAGCGGGCTGCGGGCCCGCGCCATGGGCGCCGCGGAGCGGTTCCTCGCCGAGCACCAGGCGGCCTTCGACGAGGCCGAGCAGGGCCAGGGCGGGACAGGGGCGCACGCCGCGTAATGGATCTGCACATCGATGTCCCCTGGATCCTGCAAGTGGCCGAACTCGCCGGGGCCGGCGATCCGGCTCCCGACGACTACGGCGTCCCCGTGGCGGCCTGCGCGCGGCATCAGGCCGAGCTGATGGAGCAGCCCGTCTACGACGGCCCGTACGCGCGGGCCGGGGCGCTGGTGCACACCCTGGGCCGGTGCCGCTGGCTGGAGCGCTCCAACCTCGCCGTCGCCGCGGCCACCGGCGTGATGTACCTGGAGGCCTCGGGGATCTCCGTCAAACCCTCGCACCAGGACGCCGTCGCCCTGCGCGACCTCCTCCTCGACCCCACGTGCACCGCGGGCGGCATCGCCGCGGTCCTGCGCACCTGGCCCGCCACGTGAGCTCCGCCGGGCGGAGCGTGTGAGCCACCGGGCGCGGGTGGTTCCCCCCGCTACCCGGTGACGCGGGCGACGAGCAGCGCCATGTCGTCGGTGCCGGGGGTGGTCCGCAGGGCGTGGTCCACGAGGCCGTCGGCGAGTTCGTCCAGGCTCTGGTCGCCGGCCGGCACGAGGTGGTACGCGAGGTCGGCGATGCTGTGCCCGATGTCGAGCCGTGGGGCCTCGACCAGGCCGTCGGTGTACAGCACCAGCACCGTTCCCGCCGAGAGCGGGATCTGGATCATGGGGTAGTCACCGCCCGGGGCGACCCCGAGCAGGAGACCGGGGACCATGTGCAGCACCTCGGTGCGCCCGTCGGGATGGCGGACCAGCGGCGGGGGGTGTCCCGCGGTGGCCAGGCGCGCGCGCCGGCGGCCGAGGTCGAGGTGCGCGTACAGGCAGCTGGTGAACAGTCCCGGATTGAGATCCATCAGGAGCCGGTTGGTGCGGGTGAGGGCCTTGCTGGGGGACGCGTGGGCGGTGGCGTGGGCATGGACGGCCGTGCGGACCTGCCCCATGAGGGCGGCGGCCTGGACATTGTGCCCCTGCACGTCGCCGATGGCCACGGCGGCGCAGGTGGGGCCGCAGTGGATGAGGTCGTAGAAGTCCCCGCCGGCGTCCTGGCCGTGACCGGCGGGGAGGTAACGTGCGGCGACCTCGAGGCCGGGGACCTGGGGAAGTTCCTTGGGGAGCAGGCCGGTCTGCAGGGTGCGGGCGAGGTGGCGCGTGGCGTCGTAGAGGTGGGCGCGGTCCAGCGCTTGTCCGATCAGCCCGGCCAGTGAGGTGAGGATGGCGCGTTCCGCGAGAGGGAAGGGGCGCGGGCGGTCGTAGGACAGGGCGAGGAGCCCGACGGGCCGGCCCGAGGCGATCAGCGGGAGGAAGGCCCAGGCGTCCCGGTCGCCGTAGCGGGGGGCCTCGGGATAGGCGCGCTGGAAGTCGCTGAAACTGCTGTAGAACTTGGGGGTCGCCGTGGCCAGGGCCTGGGTGGGCGGAGTGGGGGCACTGAGCGGGACACCGTTGAACCGGGCCATGAACTCGGCCGTGTAGCCGCGGTGCGCGGCGACGCGCAGGCGGCCCTCCTCGGCCGTCAGCAGGGCCAGCCCCTGCGCCTCGAATGCGGGGAGGAGCTGGTCCGCGACCTGGTCGACGACGTCCTTGACACCGACGGCCTCGCTCAACGTCGCCGCGAGGTGCATCAGTTGGTAGAGGGTCGAGGCACCCATCGGGCCCTGGCCGCGCGCCGGTTCCACCCTGCGTTCCCCGCCTCTCGCCTCGGTGACCGGTGCGATACGGACACTGATTCCGCTGGCGGCGGGCTGCAGCTGGAAGGACAGCCGCCGGTCCGGTGGCCGGGAGGCGATGAACGCGGTCGGCTGGCGGCTGATCACGGCGGCCCGGTAGCGGTCCTCGAAGGTGGGGTCGTCGAGCCACGGCAGCCGGTCCCAGGGCCGGGTTCCGAGCAGGTCGGCGGTCCCGGCTCCCAGGAGGTCGGCGGCCGCGCTGTTGAGAAAGGTGATCCTGCCGTCCAGGTCCAGCGAGGCGCATCCGGTCGGAAGGCGCTCCGCGAAGTCGTACGCGGCCAGTGCCTCGGCCGGGTCGGGGGTGCGGGTGCGGACGGCCGGCAGCACCAGGGCCTCGGGGCCGGGCAGCAGCGGCTGACCGCGGCGGGCCGCCTCGTCCAGCAGCCGGCCGGCCCGCCGGCAGAAGGTGCTGATCGTCTCGCGTTCGCCGGGATCCAGCTGGGGCGGGTGCCAGACCGGCCACACCATGCAGACCGCGCCCCACGTCGCGTCCTCGGTCATGAGGGGCGCGGCGGCCAGGAGGATGTCGTACGGGGCCATGAGCCCGATCCGGGGGAAGCGGCGGGCCAGCTCGGTCGGGCTGTTCACCCACACCAGGTGGCGCTCGCGCACCGCCTCGGCCACCGGTACCTGATCGCCCACGCCGACCCGCACCCAGGGGGCGGCGATCCGCCGGGACGTCCCCGACATGGCCAGCAACTGCAGGACCCGCTCCCCCGGCGGCAGTACGTACAGCATGGCCACCGACACGTCGGTGTCCCGCCCCAGGCGGCCGAAGAGCCCGACGAGGGGCCCCATGCCCGTGGCGATCCGCACGTCGTCGCGGTGCACCAGGGATCGCCCACCGCACCGCGCCGGAGCGGCTGCCCGGGCCTGCCACGCCTGATCGCGCCGCATGTCACCCATAAACGGACCATACGTCCGACGGGAGACAACGGCACCCACACCGGGAGCGCCGGTGGCGCCAGGGCCGGGGCGGCGATCGGCCGGAGGGACGCCGGGCGGCGATAAAAAATGGACGGCCATTCATTTATGATGACCGCCATGCAGAACGCGCCCAGCCGTACCGCGCAGCACGTCGCACTCTTCCGGGCCCTGGAATCCGTGCGCCGGGGACCGCGCCTGTTCACCGATCCCTACGCGGCGTCGTCCCTCGGCCCCGGCCACCGCCTCGCCGTCGCGCTCGCCCGGCACTCGGGGCTCACGAACGCCCTCGAGCGCCGGATAGACCGTTCCTGGCCCGCGGGTCCCCGCGCGTCGGCCGTGGTCCGCACGCGACTCATCGACGACCTGGTGCGGGACGCCCTCACCGGCGACGCCCGGCAGCTGGTGCTGCTGGGTGCGGGATACGACAGCCGGGCGTTCCGGCTGGAGGCGGCGCGGACCGCCACCGTGTTCGAGGTCGACCATCCGGCGACCCAGGCGGCCAAACGCGTGCTGGCCGCCTCGTGGAACCGCACCGGGACCGGCCGCCTCCACGACGACGTCCGCTTCGTGCCGGCCGACCTGATGCACCAGGACCTCGGCGAGGCCCTGCGCCGGGCCGGTCTGCGGAACGAGCCCACGGTGGTGGTGTGGGAGGGCGTGACGAACTACCTCGACGCCTCCTCGGTGCACACCACGCTCACCGCACTCGCCACCACGACCGCTCCCCGGAGCAGGATCGTCTTCACCTACATGGACCGGCGCGCCCTGGAGGGCACGGGCGACTTCGCAGGAGTGGAGGAGTGGGCGGCCCGCGTGCGCGCGGCGGGCGAACCCTTCACCTTCGGATTCCTCCCGGACGAGCTCCCGGACTACCTCGCGGCGCGGGGACTCGGCCTCACCCTGGACCTCTCGGCGCGCGACGCCGCCGCCCGCTACCTCGAGCCCCTGGGGCGCCGCGAGCCCGCCGCCCCCTTCTACCGGATCGCCCAGGCGGAGGTGAGGTGATGCCCAAGGTCAGCGAGGAACACCTCCGCGCGCGGCGCGCCGGCATCCTCGACGCCGCCGCCCGCTGTTTCGCCCGTGCGGGTTTCCACCGCACCACCATCCAGGACATCGCGAGGGAATCCGGTCTCAGCGCGGGCCTGATCTACCGCTACTTCGCCGACAAGGACGACATGGTCGTCGCCATCTCGGAGCAGTGGCACGAACGCCAGACCCGGCAACTGCACTTGGACGACTCCAGCGACCGCACGCCCGCCGCCTTC
Source organism: Streptomyces sp. MI02-7b (assembly GCF_033793585.1). Taxonomy (NCBI): domain Bacteria; kingdom Bacillati; phylum Actinomycetota; class Actinomycetes; order Kitasatosporales; family Streptomycetaceae; genus Streptomyces; species Streptomyces sp. MI02-7b. Next base: position 53,330 of record NZ_JARAWX010000001.1, read on the forward strand.
GGCCGGGTCGCCTCCGGGTACCTGGACCTGCTGCGTTCGCTCGCCGGCCCGGCCGAACGGCAGCGCGTGCAACTCGGGGTCCAGATCTGGGCGGAGGCGCTGCGCGCCCCCGAGGTCCACGCGGTGGCTCGCAGGGGCGTCGACCTGCCCCGCGCGGCCATCACCGACCTCGTCCACGCCGCGCAGGAACGCGGAGACCTGCCACCGGCCGTGCCGGCCGACGGGCTCGCCCGGGTCTTCATCGCCATCTACCAGGGCCTGGCGCTGCAAACCGCCTGGGATCCTGAGATCGACAACGCGGCCTGCGTGGAAGCGGTCCGGGCACTCCTGGACGCGCTGAGCTGATCCGCCACCGCGCCGGACGCCACCACACGGTCCCGGGCGCGCTTCCGGGTGCGCTCCCGGCGATACCGCAGTGCGCGCCCGGGAAGCCGGTCACCGATCCCGTACGATCCGCCCATGCATGTTCTGAGACGGTTGAGGATGCATTGCGGCCTCTACGGGCGGCGCGACCCGGTGCTCCTGTCTCCCGTGCTCCTGACGTTGGTGATCGGCCTCCTGGCGGTGTTCACCCCGCAGGACGTCCCCTTCACCCGGCTGCTGCCGGCCGCGCCCGCGCTCGCCGCGTCGGTCTGGTCGGTGAGGGCGACCCTCACCCTCGGGGTCGTCTGCCTGCTCCCGGTCATCGGCTTCGCCCTCGCCTTCTCCGACATGTCCGCCCTGTACACCGCGGGCGCGATCGGTGCCGTCACGCTCGCGGCCGCCTACGCCAGCCACCTGCGCCTCCAGCGCGAACACACCCTCGCCCAGGTCCGCGCCGTCGCCGACGCCACCCAGGAGGTCCTGCTGCGGCCCGTGCCCCGCCGCATCCGGAATCTGGAGATCGCGACGCTCTACCTCGCGGCGGCACCCCAGGCCCGCGTCGGCGGGGACTTCTACGCCGCCGCGGACACCGCGCACGGGCTGCGCCTCATCCTCGGCGACGTCCGGGGAAAGGGGCTGCCCGCGGTCGGCGTCTCGGCCGCCGTCCTCGGCTCCTTCCACGAAGCCGCCTACGACGCCCCCGACCTGGGCCGGCTCGCGCGTCGACTGGACACCTCCCTCGCGCGCTACAACGTCGACGTGCCCTCCCCCGACGGCTCCGAGCGCTTCGCCACGGCCGTCATCGTCGAGATCCCGCCCACCGGCACCCAGGTCTCCGTGCTCAGCTGCGGGCACCCTCCGGCCGTGCTGGTCCACCGGAACACCACCCGGAGCATCGAGGCCGCCGCCCCGTCCCCGCCGATCAACCTCGCCGAGCTCGTCGGCTCCGACTACCACGTCCAACGGATCCCCTTCGCCCCCGGCGACCTGCTGCTCCTCTACACCGACGGTGTCACCGAGACCCGCGACGACCAAGGCGTCTTCTTCCCCCTCACCGCCTGGACCCGCGCGACCGACACCACCTCGCCCCCCGCGGTCCTCGAACTCCTCCACCAGGCCCTCCTCCGTCACAGCAACGGCCGCCTCACCGACGACATCGCCTGCGTCGCCATCCGCAACACCCCGCGGCAGGAACCCTGGTGAGACCTCCGAGCTGGTCGGCGGGACCGTCATGGGCCAGAATCAGCGCCGTGGCCGACGACATCACTCCGCCCCCGCCAAAGCGGCACGCACCGCCGTCCGACTGGCCCGGACGGCTCATCGCCGCCGCCTTCGTCATCACCGAATCTTCCGCATGTCGTCCGAGCAGCACATGACGTGGTCCGACAAGGCCCTCGTCCTCGCCGGCTGCGTCGCCCTGGGATCCGCCGGCCTCCAAGAAGTGCGACGAGCCGTCAGGCACCGGCGGACCCGCGGCCATACGACCTGAGGGTCTCTGCTCCTCACGGGCAGCCGCCCGTCGACCGATCGGAGGCAGCGCTTGGATTCCGAGCAGACCAACATCGCCGCATGGACGGCGTACGGCGACCACCACCTCCGCAGGGACACCGATGTACCCGATGTCGATCGCCTGACGTGGGGGTTCTGGCCGACCGGGCCCGGCGACGAGATCCTGGGCGATCTCAGTGGCCGCCGGGTCCTGGACCTCGGCTCGGGCATGGGCAGGTACGCGGCGTACCTCGCCCGCGAACGAGGCGCCCTGGTCGACGCCGTTGACGCATCGCCCTCACAGCACCGGCGGGCCACCGAACGGTACAGCCTCCAGCCGGGCCTGAACCTGATCCTCGCCGACGCCGTCGAACACCTGCGGCGCGCCGAGCCGTACGACGTCATCTACTCGATTCACGGGTGCGCCTTCATCGATCCCCTCCGTCTCGTACCTGCCCTCGCCGCGGCGCTCGCGCCCGGCGGCCGCCTGGCGTTCTCCGTCCTGCACACCAACTCCCAGGGCCATGGGCCCTCCACGACCGTCACCCCGCGACCCGAGATCCTGCCGCTGGCCGGCGGCGACCGCCTCACCGTCCGGATGTGGGTGCTCGACTCCGCAGCCTGGACGGCCCTGTTCGCCCAGAACGGACTTGTGGTCGAGCAGGTGCACACCCTCAGGGCCCCGGAGCAGGACAACCCGCTCACCTGCTCGCTCTTCCGGGTCCGTCACCGCGCCCGCGCGACCAGCCGGCCGCGCACCGGTCGGCCTCCGGAGCCGCACGCGGCCATCGGCGTGGGCGCGGTCCTCCACGGCCCGCAGGGCGTGCTCCTCGGCCTCCATGACAGGGGCACACGAGAACTGCCGGGCGGCAGACTCGAGCCGGGCGAGTCGCTGCAGCAGGCCGTCGTGCGGGAACTCGCCGAGGAGACCGGCTGCATCGCCCGCGAGGAGGACGTGGTCCTCATGGGAACCCTCGTGGACCGCGTCGGCAACGTGCCCAGGATGACGATCGGCGCGGTCGTCAGCGCTTGGTCGGGCGAGCCCGCGGACCAACCGGGCGAGCCAGTGAGCGACTGGCGATGGTTCCCGCTCGACCGGCTTCCCGACGGCCTCTTCGTCCCCAGCGCCCACGTACTGACCGCATGGCGTCCCGGTCTGCCGATCGAGCACCCGCCCGTCCACTACGCGCCGTTCGCGCCCAGCGGACGGCACTGACGGCCTCGGCCGCCGGCCGCGACAGAAGGTCTCCTTCGCAGCCGTCGTCACCACCGGCCGCACATGGGTGACCTGTCATCGTCACCGACCGGAATCCACCGAAAAGACAAAGGGAATACCGGTCCGGTTGCACGGAGGGTCAATCCCGAACTCCCCCACAGGGCGATTTCCCGCGTCCCGGTGAGCAGGAAAAGAAGTCCGGGACGGCAATGCCGTCGAATGCCGGCGCCCTTCCTGGAGGCGGCCGCAGGCTCGCCCTCAACACCAGTGCGCCGAGCCGGACATCGGGTGATCCGCACCTCAACACCACGCATGGTGCGGCCTGTCACGCCTGGCGCCGTTACCTCCACGTCGGCTCTCCGGATTCCGGACACATCCACGCCCGGCTCACCGCAGAGCGCAAATCGGTGGCCGCTTTGGGCGTTTACGGCGTTGACATGAACACAAGATCTCTCCGCTAATGGACTCCCGGCGACCGCGGATGATCGCCCGTTGCACCTTCATGAGTCGACGTTTCATGTGATGACTGGGGAGTCGAACGTTGCGCGCACCACACATATCCGGTCCGCCACTCCGGAGACCGGTGTCCACCGTGCTGGCGGTTCTCAGCGCGGCCGCGATGGCCGTCCTGGGTGTGCAGACGCCGTCCCAGGCCGCGGCGCCCACCGCCGCCGCCAGGACGACGCCCGCCGCCGCGGGCGGCCACGTGCCCTACGAGGCCGCCTGCGACGCCGCGAAGAGGGGCGAGGCGACCTGCTACGCCCTGCGCCGCACCGATGTCACCGCGGGCAAGGGCCTGCGGACCGCCGCGGCTCCCGGCGGGTTCGGGCCGGACGACCTGCGTGCGGCCTACAACCTCCCGGCCGGCGGCGGCGCCGGGCAGACCATCGCCGTCGTCGACGCCTTCGACGACCCCACCGCCGAGGAGGACCTGGCGGTCTACCGCGAGCAGTACGGCCTGCCGGCCTGCACCACGGACAACGGCTGCTTCACGAAGGTGGACCAGCGCGGCGGCACCGACTACCCGCAGCCGGACCCGGGTTGGGCCGGGGAGATCTCCCTCGACCTCGACATGGTCTCCGCGATCGCGCCCAACGCCCGCATCCTGCTCGTCGAGGCCGACACCCCGAACTTCGACGACCTCGGCGCCTCCGTCGACCAGGCGGTCGCGATGGGTGCCAAGTTCGTCTCCAACTCCTACGGCACCGACTACCGTTTCGGCAGCGGCGAGGACCCCTCCGGAACCGTGGGACTGGACGTCCACTACAACCACCCCGGCGTCGCGATGGTCGCCTCGTCGGGTGACTTCGGGTACGGCGTGTCCTACCCCGCCGCCTCACCGTACGTGACCGCGGTGGGAGGCACCTCCCTGACCGCCGACGGCACCGCCGCCCGCGGCTGGTCCGAGACCGCCTGGGACGGCGCCGGGTCGGGCTGCTCGCTCTACGAGCCCAAGCCCGCGTTCCAGACGGACACCGGCTGCGCGAACCGCTCGGTCGCCGACGTCTCGGCCGTGGCCGACCCCGCCACCCCGGTCGCCGTGTACCAGACCTACGGCGGCGGCGGCTGGGCGCAGTTCGGCGGCACCAGCGCCGGCTCCCCCATCATCGCCGCGGTCTACGCCAACGCCGGCGTCCCCGTCGCGGGCACCTACCCCAACTCGTACCCCTACGCCGCGGGCGGGGGCCTGTACGACGTCACCGGCGGCAGCAACGGCGCCTGCGCACCGGCCTACCTGTGCACCGGCACCGCCGGCTACGACGGTCCGACCGGTCTGGGCACCCCCAACGGCCTGCGGGCCTTCCGCACCGGCCCGCACGGGACGCTGTCCGGCACCGTCACCGACCGGGCCACCGGCAAGCCCCTCGCCGGCGCCACCGTCAGCGCGGGGACCGACAACGTCACGCACAGCGGGGCGGACGGCCGCTACTCCCTGGGCCTCCCGGTGGACACCTACGACGTCACGGTCGACGCCTACGGGTACGCCACCGGCAGCGCCAAGGACGTGGACGTCACCGAGGACGGCGCTCTCACCCGGGACTTCGCGCTGGACAGCGTCCCCAGCCAGACCGTCTCGGGCAAGGTCACCGACGGCTCCGGCCACGGCTGGCCGCTGTACGCCAGGATCACCGCCGACGGGGTCCCCGGCGGACCGGTGTGGACCGACCCCGCCACCGGCGCCTTCACCCTCTCCCTCCCCCAGGGCCGCGACTACACGCTGCACGTCGAGGCCGCACTGCCCGGCTACACGCGCGCCACCAGGTCCGTCACCGTCACCGACGCCCCGCAGACGCTGAAGGTGTCGCTGCCGGCCGACCCGTGGAAGGCGACCGCACCCGGCTACGCCGTGCACCCGACCGGCCCCACCGAGCACTTCGCCGCCACCGACTCGGCTCCCGAGGGCTGGCGCGTCGTCAGCGCCGACGGCACCCAGGGCGGCTGGGCCTTCGACGACCCGGCCGGGCGCGGCAACCAGACCGGCGGTGACGGCGCCTTCGCCATCGCGGACAACCCCACGATCGGGGAGCCCCTCGACTCCCAGCTGATCAGCCCCGCCTTCGACCTCACCGGCGCCTCCGACCCCGAACTCGCCTTCGACGCCATGTACTTCGCGTTCGGCGACCAGGCGGTCCAGGTCGACGCCAGTTCCGACGACGGCGCCACCTGGAAGTCGCTGTGGACGGCGACGGCGGGCTTCGCGGACCACGCGAAGGTCGAGATCCCGCTCACCGGGTTCGCCGGCGAGCAGGACGTCCGGGTGCGCTTCCACTTCGTCACCGAGTTCGCCTGGTGGTGGGGCGTCGACGACGTGTTCGTCGGCAACCGCGACTACACGGCCGTCCCCGGCGGCCTGGTCACCGGCACGGTGACCGACGCCAACACCGGCCAGGGCCTGGTCGGCGCCGCCGTCACCGCCGACGACGACCCGAAGGTGGCCGCGACCACCGTGGCCACCCCCGAGGACCCCGCCCTCGGTGACGGCCTCTACCTGCTGTTCTCGCCCCACCTCGGCCAGCACGACCTGACCGCGGCCAGGCCCCGCTACACGGAGCTGACCAAGACGGTCGACGTCGGTGCCGACAGTGCCGTATCGGCCTCGTACCAGCTCAAGGCCGGCCGGCTGACCGTGACTCCGGACCCCGTGGCCGCCACCGTCGGCTGGGGCGGCTCGGCCACCCGGAACCTGACGGTCAAGAACACCGGCGGCGCGCCCACCACCGTCGCCCTGGGCGAGCGGGCGGGCGGCTTCCGGATCCAGGCCCTCGGCAGCGGCGCACCGCTGCAGACCGTCAAGGGGCACTTCTCCCCGCACGCGAGCAAGACCGGCCGGCCCGCGGTCGCGCCGAGGCCCGCCGCGGCCTCGCCGTCGGGCGCCGCCTGGCAGACCGCCCCCAGCCTCCCGGAGGCGGCACTCGGCAACGCGGTGGGCACGTATCAGGGCAAGGTCTACTCCGGCTTCGGCTTCACCGGCCTCGACGTCACCAACGCGATGTACGTCCTGGACCCGGTCGTCGGCAGCTGGACCCGGGCCGCCGACGCGGCCGACCGCCGCGAGGCCCCCTCGGCCCAGTTCGTCGACGGGAAGTTCTATGTCGTCGGCGGATGGACCCCCGACAACAAGACGGACCCCAAGCTGGAGATCTACGACCCCGTCACCGACGTCTGGACCACCGGCGCGCCGGCCCCCGTGCCCTACGCGGGCCAGGGCAACGCCGCCCTCGACGGGAAGTTCTACACGGTCGGCGGCTGCGACGACCGTTGCGGCACCGCCGAGGCGTACGCCTACGACCCCGACGCCGACAGCTGGTCGCGCATCGCCGACTACCCGGAGAAGACCTCCTGGGAGTCGTGCGCCGGTGTCAACGGCAAGCTGTACTGCGCCGGAGGCGACGCCGACTCCCTCGGGGAGAGCAAGCACGCCTACGTCTACGACCCGGTCACCAATGCCTGGACCTCGCTTCCCGACCTGCCGGTCCCGCTGTGGGGCTCGTCCTACACCGCGGCCGACGACCAGCTCGTGATCTCGAGCGGTATCACCGGCGAGGCCATCACCAACCGGGGCTTCGCCTACGACCCCGAGGCCGGCGGCTGGTCCGCGCTGCCCAATGCCGACGTCGCGACCTACCGTGGAGGCGCGGGCCTCGGAATGTACAAGGTCGGCGGCGGCAGCGAGCCCTACACCCCCACCACCGCCGTGGAGTTCCTGCCCGGGTACGACCAGGGCGGATCGACCGATGTCACCTGGCTGAGGACGAGCACCCAGCACTTCACCCTGCAGCCCGGGGCGAGCACCACCGTCACCGTCACGCTGGACGCCTCGGTGCCCGAGATCACACAACCGGGGGACTTCACCGCGCAGTTGGCGCTGGACAACGACAGCCCGTACGGGATGCGGAAGGTCGCGGTGTCCCTGCACGTCGACCCGCCGAAGACCTGGGGCAAGATCACCGGAACCGTCCGGGGCGTCCAGAGCGACGGCACGACCAAGGCGCTGGCCGGCGCCACCGTCGAGATCGACAGCTGGGCGGCGGGCTACTCGCTGCGGACGGCCGCGGACGGCACGTACTCGCTGTGGCTCGACTCCCGCAACAACCCGCTCAGTGTCATCGTCGCCAAGGACGGCTACCGGCCGGTGGCCACCACCATGAAGATCAAGAAGGGGGCCACCGTCACCGGCGACTTCACGCTCAAGAAGCAGTAGCCGCCGATCGGCGGAAGCGGCGCGGGCAAGGCGGGGCGGCCCCTCGGGGCCGGCCCGCCTTGCCCGTCCCCGGCCACGTGCGGTGGACTCGCCGCGAGGGGCGGTGCGGTGCGGGTCCCCCGGCCCGTGCCGGTCAGACGAGCTCCAGGCCTCCGTCGACCGTGATGACCTGACCGGTGAGGTGCGTCACCGCCGGATCGGCGACGCGGAGGATCCACTCCGCGATGTCCCCGGGGTCGGCGAGGCGGCCCGCCGGGATGCGGTCGCGCTCGTACGCGAGCATCGAGTTGACGGCCTCAGGGGCGAGTCCCGCGGCGACCAGGACGTCCGTCGCGGTGGGCCCGGGGGCGACGGCGTTCACCCGCACGCCGTCGGCGGCGACTTCGAGGGCCCAGCTCCGTGTCAGCTGTTCCACGGCGCTCTTGGTCGCGGCGTAGTGGGCTCCGCCCGCCAGGGGGCGGTGGCCGTAGGTGCTCGAGACGTTGACGACGGAGCCCGAGGACTCCCGCAGGTACGGGAGTGCCGCGTGGGCGAGCATGCTCGGCGCCGTCACGTTGAGCTCGAACAGCTCGGTGATCACCGAACGGTCCGTCTCCGCCAGGGGCATGACGGCCGTGGCGCCCGCGTTGTTCACGAGGACGTCGAGCCGCCCCCACCGCTCCACGGCCGCGGCGACGACCGTCTGCGCGGCGTCGTCCCCACGGATGTCGAGCGGCAGGATCGCGATACGCGAGTGCGCGCGAGCGGTCTCCTGCAGCGCCTCCTTGCGACGCCCGACGCCGAGCACCCGCGCGCCCGACGCCGCCAGGGCGACGGCCGTGGCACGGCCGATGCCCGATCCCGCCCCCGTGACGATCGCGACGCGACCGGAGAAACGCAGATCGGTGGAGCTGGTCGCAGAGTTGGTCATGGCAAGGCCCTTCATTCGATGTTCGCCGTACGTCGAACATAACAGGAGGACGCCGGGCTCACGCCGGACCCTTGCTGTGGCCCTGCACACGTGACCGCACGAATGGCGGACCGTCACCGCGAAAGCGCCGCTCAGGCCGCCAAGGCAGCCAGTTTCGACGGGTTCATCATCCACATCAGCCGGTCGATGCCGTCGGGGGCGACGTGCAGGGAGAGGGCGGCGAACACGACGCCGTCCCGGGTCAGACGCACCCCGGCCCGGCCGTTGATCTCGACGGGGTCCACCGTCACGCCCGCCCAGAAGCGGTCGGCGAAGGCGTGGCAGTACTTCGCCACGCGGTGGCGGCCCACGACGGGGTACTTCGACGCCCGGACGACTCCTCCGCCGTCGGCGTACGAGATGACGTCGGCCGCGAACAACTCCTCCAGCACGGCCACGTTCCCCGACTGCGCGGCCGCGACGAACGCCGTCAGGAAGCGCCGGTGCTCGGCCGTCTCGACGCTGGCGCGTTTCTCCGCGGCGAGGTGCTTGCGCGCCCGGCTCACCAACTGCCGCACATTGGCCTGCGTCTGGTCGATGATCTCCGCGATCTGCGCGTACGGGTAGTCGAACGCCTCGCGCAGCACATACGCCGCGCGTTCCGTGGGCGTGAGCTTCTCCAGCAGCATCAGCGCCGCGATTTCCAGCGCTTCCCCGTTCACGGCGCCCAGCTCCGGATCGCTGCTGGTGTCGACCGGTTCCGGCAGCCACGGACCGACGTACGTCTCACGGCGGACCCGGGCCGACTGCAGGACGTTGATCGCGAGCCTGGTCACGGTCGTCGCGAGGAACGCCTGCGGGTTCTCCACCTTCGACCGGTCGTAGGTCTGCCAGCGGATCCAGGCCTCCTGGACCACGTCCTCCGCGTCGCCGGCACTGCCGAGGATCCGGTACGCGATGCCGAACATACAGCCGCGGGCTTCACGGAACGCGTCCTCCGCCTCCTGAAGACCTCGGGAGTCGTCCGCTGGATTGCTCTTCGACGGCATTCCTTGCCTTGCCTATCCTCGCTGCTCGGCGAGTCCGCCGCCCAAGGCGGCGGCATCTCGCCGATCCGTACGGACCGCCACCGGACCTGGCGGCCGGCTCAGGCCCGGGACAGCCAGTCGGTGTAGTGGGTGGGGGCGATGCGGGCACCGGCGGGGGCGATGATGGCGTCACCCTCGACGAGCGCGAACATGCCGGCGGTGTCATCGGTCACGACCGAGCGCCCGTCACCCTTGGCGGTGACCGTCAGCCGGCCGATCTCGTCGAGCGGGTAGACGTCCGGCCCCGCCACGTTGAGGACTCCGCCGAGCGGGCTGCCGACGGCGACGTCGGCGACGGCGCCCGCGACCTCCGCGGCGGTGATCGGCTGGATCGGCGTGCTGGGCAGCCGGACGGTGCCGCCTTCCGTCGTCCACGCCATGGTCGCCTCCATGAACTCCATGAACTGCGTGGCGCGGACGATGGAGTACGGGACCGAGCCGGCCTTGAGGATGTCCTCCTGGAGCACCTTGGCCCGGTAGTAGTCCAGGGCGGGCACCTTGTCCACGCCGACGATGGACAGGACGACGAAGTGCCCGACGCCGGCGCGCTCGCTCGCGGCGACGAGGTTGTCCATCGACTGCCGGAAGAAAGCCTCCGAGGCCTCGTCGAAGGTCGGCGAATTCGTCAGGTTGATCACGACGTCCGCGCCGGTCACGGCCTCGTCGACGCCCTTGCCGCTCAGCAGGTCCACACCCGTGGACAGCGAGTGCGGGATGGCTTCGTGACCGGCCGCGTCGAGCTTCTCGACGACCTGCGACCCGATCAGTCCGGTACCACCGACAACCGCGAGCTTCATGGCACGACCCGTCTTTCGATAGCTGTGTCCGGAATGCCCTTATGGCACCGAAGTTACCCCCGGAGAAGTCGGCGCGCCTGGGCAGCATCCCAATCAAGGACGTTACATATCCTGGATATTCGGTGTCAAGATTGCCTCGCGCGGTACGGTCACGCCCCGGCGGGGCGCGGGGCACGCAGGTGGGTCCGCTGCGCCAGCTCCTCCTGGTCGACCAGCGTGAGCATCGGCCGGCCCGGCGCGCACAGCATGGTCACGACGAAGCGCGTCCGCGCGTCCGTGAGGGCATTGCCGTCCTGGTAGTGGATGACGTCGCCGCCCGGCTCCCAGAAGGTCTCACCGGCCCTGACCACGCGTTCGGGCTCGCCTTCCAGCTCGAAACGCACCGCGCCCTCGATCACGTACCCGAAGGCCGGGCCCGTGTGGCGGTGCGGAGGCGTCCCCGGGTCCCCGGGCGGCCACTCGACGAGGATGGTCATCCCCGAGGCCCCCTCCGGGATGTGGGGCGGGGTGACGTCCTGAAGCATCGTGATCGCCGTCTGCCACGTCCCGGACTGCGCCTGCCCACCGGCGTTGCCCGCCGTGTCCTTGTCCGACATTGCGCTGCACCTCCGTAGATCGGTCCGCCTCACGCTTGCATGAGTGCTCCACAGGTACGACCGGGGACGCACCGCTCGTGTGACAGGTGCCGGGTACGGGCGCCGGCACGGCTCCGTGTCACACACGGGGGTCGTACTCGGTCTGGCATGCGGGGGCGGTCTCGCACACGTCCCCTCCACGCATCGTTGCGCCGAGCACACGTAGGGAATGGTGTACATGTCGTATCCGCAGCAGGTGTACTTCGGGCAGGGCGGCGAGGTCAGCGCGCGGTTCCGGCCGGAGAGCGCGGGACCGGACCTCGGCGAGGCCGGCAAGGACGCCTTCCACTATCTGGCGACCACCGCCACCACACGGGGCGAATTCGGCCTCTACCGGGTCGAGATGAGCCCAAGGGCGGGCGGCCCCAAGACGCATTTCCACCGGTCGATCTCGGAGTCCTTCTTCATCCTCGACGGCACCGTCCGCCTGTTCAACGGCGAGGAGTGGGTCGACGCACGCAAGGGCGACTTCCTGCACGTGCCGCAGGGCGGACTCCACGCCTACCGCAACGACTCCGACGCGCCGGCCCAGATGCTGCTGCTGTTCGCACCGGGCGCACCGCGCGAGAAGTACTTCGAGGGGCTGTCCCACCTGGCCGATGCCACGGACGAGGAGCGCGCCCGGTTCCTCGACGAGCACGACTCGTACTTCGTGGAATAGCCGGCGGATCCCGCCGGAGCCGCCGGGCGCGGTCCCCGCACGACAGCGCCCGGCGGCTCCTCGCCGGGGCCCGGATCGCCGTGTGTCCATTCGAGAAATGAGGAACATCTTGTCCCCTGAGAACACCTTCGTGATCGTCGGAGGCGGCCTGGCCGCGGGCAGGGCGGCGGAGGCGCTGCGCGAGCACGGCCACACCGGCCGGCTCGTCGTCATCGGCGACGAACCGCAGCGGCCCTACACCCGTCCGCCGCTCTCCAAGGGCTACCTGCTCGGCACGGAGGCCCGCGAGTCGCTCGAGGTGCATCCCGAGGACTGGTACGCCGAGCACGACGTCGACCTCCTGCTGGACACCAGCGTCACGGCGCTCGACTGGAGGGCCCGCGCGGTCGAGGTCGACGGTGGGCACCGGCTGTCCTACGCCAAGCTGCTCCTGGCCACCGGCTCGTCACCGCGCCGGCTGTCCGTGCCCGGTGCGGACCTGGACAACGTCCTGTACCTGCGCCGGGTGGGTGACAGCGACCGGCTCAAGGCCGCCTTCACCCCGGGCGCCAGGATCGTCGTGATCGGCGCCGGGTGGATCGGCCTGGAGACCGCGGCGGCCGCCCGGACGGCCGGGGCGCAGGTCACGGTGCTGGAGCACTCGGAGCTGCCGCTGCTGCAGGTGCTCGGACGTGAGGCGGCCGAGGTGTTCGCCGGTCTCCACATCGACCACGGCGTCGATCTGCGCCCGAACGTGCAGGTGGAGCGCATCACCGGGACGCAGGGCCGGGCGGACGGGGTCCGGCTCGCCGACGGCGGTCACGTCGCCGCGGACGCGGTGGTCGTGGGCATCGGCATCACGCCCAATGTGCACCTCGCACAGGACGCCGGCCTGGAGGTGCGCGACGGCATCGTCACCGACGCGCACCTGCGGACCTCGGTACCCGACGTGTATGCCGCGGGTGATGTCGCCAACGCCTACCACCCGTTCCTCGACCGCCACATCCGCGTCGAGCACTGGGCCAACGCACTGCACCAGCCCTACACGGCCGCGCGGGCCATGCTCGGTGCCGACGCCGTCCACGACCGGCTGCCGTACTTCTACACCGATCAGTACGACCTCGGCATGGAGTACACCGGGTACGCCGAGCCCGGCGGCTACGACCGCGTCGTCTTCCGGGGGGACGTCGCCGAGCGGCGGTTCATCGCCTTCTGGACGGCCGGGAACCGCGTGCTGGCCGGCATGAGCGTCAACGTGTGGGACGTCATGGATCCCATCCGGTCCCTGATCACCTCCCGGTCGAAGGTGGACCCTGCGCTGCTGGCCGACCCCGGCGTGCCCCTGGACCAGGTCGTTTCCTGACGGCTCGTCGTCACCGGGGGTGTCACAGATGACCCGATCGCCCGGTCCTAGCTGACAACGACCCAGACAATCGGAGCAGACCGTGGCTATCACCGAACGACGTCTTTCCACCATGGTGCTGGTGATCGGTACCGGAGGAGCCGGGCTGCGAGCGGCAATCGAACTGGCCGAGGCCGGTGTCGACGTCCTCGCCGTCGGCAAGCGGCCCAAGGGGGACGCCCACACGGCACTCGCCGCGGGAGGCATCAACGCGGCCCTGGCCACGATGGACCCCGAGGACAGCTGGCAGCAGCACGCCGCCGACACCCTCAAGGAGAGCTATCTGCTCGCCGATCCCCGCACCGTGCGGACCGTCACCCAGGGTGCCGCCCTGGGCATCGACGACCTCGAGCGGTACGGCATGGCGTTCGCCAGGGAGGAGGACGGCCGGATCTCCCAACGCTTCTTCGGCGCGCACAAGTTCCGGCGCACCGCCTTCGCCGGCGACTACACCGGTCTGGAGATCCAGCGCACCCTGATCAGGCGGGCGGAGCAGCTCGACGTCCCGGTGCTCGACGGTGTCTACATCACCCGGCTCCTGGTGCACGACGGCGCCGTCTTCGGTGCGTACGGCTTCGACGTCGCGAACGGGACGCGGTACCTCATCCATGCCGACGCCGTCATCCTCGCGGCCGGCGGTCACACGCGTATCTGGCGCCGCACGTCCTCGCGGCGCGACGAGAACACCGGTGACGCGTTCCGCCTGGCCGTGGACGCCGGCGCGCGCCTGCGGGACGCCGAACTGGTGCAGTTCCACCCGTCCGGCATCATCGAGCCGGAGAACGCCGCCGGCACGCTCGTCAGCGAGGCCGCGCGCGGCGAGGGCGGCGTCCTCCGCAACGCGCTCGGCGAGCGCTTCATGACCCGCTACGACCCCGAGCGCATGGAGCTGTCCACGCGCGACCGCGTGGCGCTCGCCTCCTACACGGAGATCAAGGAAGGCCGCGGCACCCCCAAGGGAGGCGTGTGGCTCGACGTCTCGCATCTGCCGCGGCAGACGATCATGACGCGGCTCCCCCGGGTCTACCAGACCCTCATGGACCTGCAGATGCTGGACATCACCCGCGAACCGATCGAGATCGCGCCCACCGCGCACTACTCGATGGGCGGTGTCTGGGTGCGGCCCGAGGACCACAGCACGGACGTCCGCGGCCTGTACGCCATCGGCGAGGCCTCCAGCGGGCTGCACGGGGCCAATCGGCTCGGCGGCAACAGCCTCATCGAGTTGCTGGTCTTCGGCCGCCTCACGGGGCAGGCGGCCGCCGCCTACTCCCGGGCGCTGACCTCGCAGCCGCGGTCGGCCTCCGCCGTGGCGCGGGCCCGCGCCGAGATCGACGACCTCCTCGCGGCGGACGGCCCCGAGAACGTCCGCGCCCTCCAGCGCGCCATCCGCAACACCATGACCGAGCACGCGGGTGTCGTCCGCGACGAACAGGGGCTGCGCACCGGGCTGGAGGAACTCTCCGCCGTCGAGAAGCGGATGGAGAACGTCGGTGTCCACCCCGACATCGCCGGCTTCCAGGACCTCGCCCACGCCTTCGACCTCAAGGGCGCGGCCCTGGCTGCGCGGGCCACGCTCGAATCGGCGCTGGAACGTCGCGAGACCCGTGGCTGCCACAACCGCGGCGACTACCCGGACCTGGACCCCGCGCTGCAGGTCAATCTCGTCTGGTCCCCGACGACGGGAATCACCCACGAGAGCATTCCGGCCATACCCGAGGCGATCGCCTCCCTGATGGAGGACGTCTCGACCGAGGGAAAGCTCGCCGAGTGACGCCCCGGCCCGGGCGCGATGCCGCGCGGGCCGCCGGGTCCTGTCACACACCGGATCGCCATCCGGTCTATCCCCGTACTGCAGAATCCCCAGAGAGGATCCCCCCATGAAGGTCGTAGTCGTCGGCGGAACCGGGCTGATCGGCTCGAAGGTCGTCCGCAATCTCAGCGACCACGGGCACGAGGCCGTCGCTGCCTCGCCCAACACGGGCGTCAACACACTGACCGGAGAGGGCGTCGCCGAGGTGCTCCAGGGCGCGCAGGTCGTGGTCGACGTCTCCAACTCACCCTCGTTCGAGGACGAGGCCGTGATGCACTTCTTCCGCACCTGCACCACCAACCTCCTGAAGGCGGCTGCGGATGCCGGAGTCAGGCATTACGTCGCGCTCTCCATCGTCGGTACCGACCGGCTCCCGGAGAACGGCTACTTCCGTGCCAAGCTGGCCCAGGAGGAGCTGATCAAGGAGTCGGGCCTGCCCTACTCCGTCGTCCACGCCACGCAGTTCTTCGAGTTCATGAACGGGATCGCGGACTCGGCGACCGACGGGGACACGGTGCGCATCGCTCCCGTCAAGTTCCAGCCCATCCACTCCGACGACGTGGCCGCCGTCGTCGCCCGCACCGCGGCCGGTACCCCCCTCGACGGCACGGTGGAGATCGCCGGCCCCGACACGTTCCGGTTCGACGAGCTGGTCCGCGACGTGCTCACCGCCCAGAACGACCCGCGCACGGTCGTCGCGGACCCGCGCGCCCCGTACTTCGGGTCCGAGTTGGAGGAGAACTCGCTCGTGCCCGGTGCCGGCGCGCAGCTCGCCGGGACCCGGTTCGCCGACTGGTTCGCGCGGCAGCAGTGAGGTCCGCGGGTGGCCCCTGCCCGCCGGGGGGCAGGGGCCATCGGCATGGGGGACGTCGGTGCGTCCCGCACCCGTACGCCGCCACGGGCCGCTGCGGGCGGCACGCCGACCCGGCGGCCACGGCACGAAGGAACCGGCCGCCTGCGCCCGGGAATGTCGTGGCGACCGGCTTCGCGGGCGACGGCCCCCGTGCCGCACTGACCGGCGTCTACCTCCTCGACCCCTTGAAGAGCACGATCGGCTTCTCTGTCCGGCACGCGATGCTCGCGCACGTGCGCGGAAGGTTCACCGACTTCGAGGGGCTCCTGCACCTCGACGGACGCCGTCCCACCCGGTCGAGTGCCCATCTGAGCGTCCAGACCGGCAGCCTGCGCACGGGTCTGCCCGGGCGGGACGCGCGCCTGACCGGTCCCGGCTTCCTCGACGCGGCGGCGTTCCCCCTCATGGCCTTCCGTTCCACCGGCATCGTCGCCATCGGTGAGGACCGGTTCCGCATGTCCGGCAGCCTGCGGATCAAGGACGTCGACCTGCCCCTGCGGATCGACCTCGCGACGGGCGGGGTCCGCCGGGACGCCCATGGCACGTACCGCGTGGGCTTCAAGGGCACGGCCACCCTGCGGCGTTCCGACTGGGGACTCGGCCGGAACACGGCACCCGGCGTTCGGGACGTTCTGGTCAGCGCCACCGTGAAGCTGGCGTTCGACATCTCGGCGGTGCGGCCCGGGCGGCCGGACGTCCCCTGACGGGGAGCACCGCCGCTCGCCACGCGGTGGACCTTTGACGGCATTTGACCCCGTCGCCCGCCGACCAGGTGGTGGTCATGCCCTCCCGTCGACCCGCTGAGCGAAGCGCTCGGGTTAGTCTGTCCGTCGTACCGGACACGGGGTGCCCCTGCGAGGGGCTGAGATCACACCCGTCGAACCTGAACCAGTTCGTACTGGCGGAGGGATGTCTTTCATGCCTTGGACGCATGTTTCCGGCGGTCTGCCCGCCGACGGCCGGCAGACCGTCTTCGACGGGCGCATGCCTGCCGCCGCAGGCGATCTCCGCATCGAAGCGCACGGCATCCGGCCGGTCCCCGAGAGCAACCGCTACGGCGGCCCGGGGCGGCTGTTCACCGTGTGGTTCGCCCCCAACCTCACCATGACCGGCGTGTTCACCGGCACCATCGGCATCGCGCTCGGCCTGGACTTCGCCACCGCGCTCGTGGCCGTCGTGCTCGGCACCGTGGTCGGCGCGATACCCACCGCCTACCTCGGCACCTGGGGTAGCCGGACCGGCGCAGGGCAGCTGCCGCTGGCCCGGCTCGCCTTCGGCCGGGCGGTCGCGCTGCCGGGCATCCTGCAATGGCTGTCGTCGGTCGCCTGGGACGCGCTGATCGGCCTCTTCGGCGGCGACGCGCTGGCCCGGCTGTGCGGCCTGCCCTTCTGGCTCGGTGTCCTGATCATGATGCTCGCCCAGGGCGCTCTCGGCGTCCTCGGTTACGAGGCCATCCACCGGCTCCAGATCATCATGACCTTCGTGCTCGCCGCCGCGTTCGCGCTGATCGCCTGGAAGCTGCTCGACGGTGTGCACCCCGCGGCCACCGGCGCGGCCCACGGCGCCGACCGGGGCGGCGCGTTCGTCCTGACCAGCACCATCGCGCTGAGCCTGTCGCTGTCCTGGGCTCCGTACGCCAGCGACTTCAGCCGCTACCTGCCTCGGACCGCCTCGCGCTCGCGCATGTTCTGGTTCACCCTGGCCGGCTTGGTGGTGTCCTTCGCGGCCGTCCAGGCCCTCGGGCTGTGGGGCGCGTCCGTCCTGACCGACCAGACCGCCGCGGGTGTGGCGGACCTGCTGGGCGGTGGGCCGCTGGGCGCGTTCGGACTGCTCGCCGTGGCCCTGGCCGCCCTGTGCAGCAACGCCATGAACGACTACAGCGGATCCCTCGCCCTGCAGACCTCAGGTGTGCGCGTCCCGCGCCCGGTGGCGGCCGCTTTCGCCGCCGCCCTCGGCTTCCCCCTGGTGCTGTGGATGCACGCCGCCGACACCACCGCCCGCTTCCAGAACGTGCTGCTGTTCGTCGGCTACTGGATTCCCGGGTTCGTGGCGATCGTCGTCGTCGACTGGCTGGCCCGGGCGCGGGCCCGGGCAGGTGCCGAGATCGACCTCGCCGCGGAGACCGACCGGCTCCAGCCCGGCCTGCCCGCCGTCCTCGCGTTCGTCACCGCCTTCGCCGCGGCCGTGCCGTTCATGGACACCAGCCTGTACGTGGGCCCGGTGGCGTCCGCCCTGCACGGCGCGGACCTCTCGTACTACGTGGCGTTCCTCGTGGCCCTCGCGGTGTACGCCCCGCTGCGGCTGCGCCGGCGCCCCTGAGCGCGGCGCACCGGCCGCAGGCACGCCCGGACACCTCCACCCCGAAGGAGCGACACCCATGCCCCCGACATCCGCCGACCACACCGCCTTCGCCGCGCAGGCGCTCGCACGCGTACGGGCGGACTCCCCGCTGGTCCAGTGCCTGACCAACGCGGTGGTCACGGGGTTCACCGCCAACGTGCTGCTGGCGCTGGGCGCCGCACCGGCCATGGTCGACATCCCGGACGAGGCCGGCCCGTTCGCCGGGATCGCCTCGGGCGTCCTGGTCAATCTCGGCACCCCGCACGCCGAGCAGCGCACCGCCATGGTCGAGGCCGCGCGGGCGGCTGTCTCCGCCGGCACCCCCTGGGTGCTCGACCCGGTGGCCGTCGGCGCGCTGCCGGTGCGCACCGCGCTGGCACGCGAACTCCTGGAACTGCGGCCGACGATCGTACGGGGCAACGCCTCGGAGATCATCGCGCTCGCGGGAGCGGGCGGCGGCGGCCGCGGAGTGGACTCCTCCCACGGCGTCGAGGCCGCGGAGGAGACGGCGCACCGGCTGGCGCGGGAGACCGGCGGGGTGGTCGCCGTCTCCGGCCCCGTGGACTTCCTCACCGACGGGGAGCGCACCGCCCGCGTCGCCAACGGGGACGTCCTGCTGACCCGGGTCACGGGCGGGGGCTGCGCGCTGGGGGCCGTGATGGCCGCCTTCGCGGCGGTGGACGGGGACCGGTTCTCCTCGACGGTGGCCGCCGTCACGGTGTACACGGTCGCCGCCGAGCTGGCCGCGAAGTCGTCGTCCGGGCCCGGCAGTTTCGCCGTGGCGTTCCTGGACGCGCTCGCCGCACTGCGGGAGTCCGACATCGCCGAGCGGGCCTCCGTGTCGTGACGCGGGCACCGGTCGATCTGTCGGTCTACCTGGTCACGGACGCGGCCCAGTGCCGGGCCCGGGGCCGCGGCGTGGCCGAGACCGTCGCCGCGGCGGTGGCGGGGGGCGTCACCGCGGTGCAGATCCGTGAGAAGCACGCCGACGGCGGGGATTTCCTGCGCACGGTCACGGCGGTGGCCGCCGTCCTCCCGGAACGCGTGGCGCTGATCGTCAACGACCGGGTGGACGTGTTCCTGGCCGCACGCTCCGCCGGCGTGCGCGTGACGGGCGTCCACATCGGCCAGTCGGACCTGCCTCCGGCCACCGTCCGCGAACTGATCGGGCGGGACGCGGTACTGGGGCTGAGCGCCGCCACCCCCGGCGAACTGCGCGCCGCCGCCGAGGACCCGGCGGACGTCCACCACGTCGGCATCGGCGCGCTGCACGCGACCCGGACCAAGCACGACGCCCCGCCCTCGCTCGGCCACGACGGCTTCGCCCGTCTCGTCCGGCTCAGCACGCTGCCCGCCGTGGCCATCGGCGGCGTCACCCCGGCCGACCTGCCGCTGCTGCGGGAGGCCGGGGCAGCCGGAGCGGCCGTCGTGTCCGGCATCTGCGCCGCCGCGGACCCGTGTGCCTCGGCGCGCGAGTACGCCCTCGCGTGGGGCCCGCCCCACTAGTCCGCGATCTCCTCGTGCTCGCGGACGACGGGCTTGGGGATCTGCGTGCCCTCGCCGTACAGACCCCGGCTGAGCCTGGCCCGCAGCCGCTGCGTGCGGTCCGTCGTGTCGACGCTGATCGGCAGGTACTGCTCGTGCTCGGTCAGGGCACGAAGCCGTTCCGGGCTGAGGGCCTGGTGGACCTCGACGTACTCGCCGTTCGGCATGCGCTTGATGACGCCGGTCTCGCGGCCGTGCACCACCTTGTCGCGGTCACTGAGCTGGAGGCCGAGCGCCCAGCGCTTCGTGACCGCGAAGACGACGAGGGGCATGACGAAGAGCCCGACGCGAACGGCCCAGGTCACCGCGTTGACCGAGATGTGGAAGCGGGTGGCGATCACATCGTTGGCCGCGCCGAGCAGTGCCACGGCGTAGACGCTGATCCACGCCGCGCCCAGTGCCGTGCGCACCGGCCGGTTCCGCGGCCGGTCCAGGAGATGGTGGTCCCGGTCGTCGTCGGTGACCCAGGCCTCGATGAAGGGGTAGGCGCCCATGAGCAGGAAGAGACCGGTGCCCACCCCCAGCGGTATCAGGTTGTCGAGGGCGAGGGTGTGTCCCCACAGGACGACCTCCCAGCCGGGCATGACCCGCAGGAGCCCGTCGGCCACGCCCATGTACCAGTCGGGTTGCGATCCCGCCGTGACCTGGTCGGGGCGGTAGGGGCCGTACAGCCAGACGGGGTTGATCTGCGCGATCGAGGCGATGATGAGGATGACCCCGGTGACCAGGGAGAAGTATCCGGCCGCCCGCACGGCGTAGGACCGCAGGGGGATGCCGACGACATTCCTCTCCGTGCGCCCGGGTCCCGGGTACTGCGCGCGATTGTGACGGAACGTCAGAAACACCAGACCGGCGAACAGCGCCGTCATCAGCGCGGGGAGCACCACGACGTGGATCGTGTTGAAGCGCGAGACCAGGTCGTTCCCCGGGAACTCGCCGCCGAAGAGGAACATCGACAGGTACGTGCCGACGATCGGTACCGACAGGATAGTGCCGTTCACGACCATGAGCCCGGTCCCGGAGAGCAGGTCGTCCGGGAGGTCGTATCCCGTCAGCCCCTCGAACATGCCGAGCACCAGCAGCAGGAAGCCGAGCACCCAGCTGAGCTCCCGCGGTTTACGGAAGGCACCGGTGAAGAACATCCGCATCATGTGGGCGAGAAGGCTGGCGACGAAGATCAGCGCCGCCCAGTGGTGGGCCTGCCGGATCAGCAGTCCGCCGCGAACGTCGAAGGATATGTGCAGGGTCGAGTCGAACGCCTCCGACACCGTCTGCCCCCGCAACGGCGCGTAGCTGCCGTGGTACTGGACCTGCTCCATCGACGGGTGGAAGTAGAACGTCAGATACACGCCCGTGAGGACGAGCACGATGAAGCTGTAGAGGGATATCTCCCCCAGCATGAAGGACCAGTGGTCCGGGAACACCTTGCGCCTGCCGTCCCGGCGCGGGCCGCTGACCCCCAGCCGCCCGCGGGCCCATGCGGCGAAGGTGTTCCCCCTGGGATCTCGTCCCGATTCGTCCGTCCGGCTGCCGCTGTCCATTTCGTACCACCATCTTCCGAGACGCTGCCTTCACCACTAGGACCGGAAAAACGGCTCAGATGTGACATCAGCAGGTGGGAGCGGGCGCGGGAGCGCCGTGTCACAAGCGGGGCGCCTGCCCGGTCTCATGTTCGGAGCCGAAGAGTGCGAGCAGGTGCGCGATGCACCTGTGAGCAGACCTCCTGCACTTCGACGAGGTCGAGCCTGCGGCCGCACTGTGTGGTGCCGTTGCTCGAGGGAGGATGCGGTATGGACTACACCGGTGACGCGGTGTCGATCGCGGAGCTGCTCGACGAGCGCCGGCAGCTGCTCGACGTCGCGTACCGGATGGTGGGCGACGGCGACGAGGCGGAGGGCGTCGTCGCCGAGACCTACCGCCGGTGGTACGCGCTGTCCGACACGGCACGCGCGGACATCGCGGCCCCTCGTTCCTGGCTCGTGACGACCGCCAGAGGCATCTGCCTGGCCCGGCCGGCTTTCCCCGACCGGGACCGCGAGCGGGCCTCGGCGCCGGTCACGCACGGCGAGGTCGTCGGGACGGCGCCTGCCGCGGTCCCGCGCGCCGTGCGGCCTGCGGAGCCGGAGTACGCCGCACTCGCCGCCCGCGCGCGTCGGTGGCTTCGCGCGCGGCGTTCACGCCCGGGGATACTCGTGCGGCACGACGCGCTGGCCCGCGCCGTCCACGCGGCCTGCGCGGCGGAGGATCTCGGACGGCTGAGGTCCTTGCTGTCCCCCGATGCCACGGCGGTCTTCGACGGTGGCGGCAAGGTCCGGGCGATGATGCGCCCGGTGCGCGGAAGTGAGCAGGTCGCGCGCAGCCTGCTCGTACTCCTGGCCAGACGGCCGCACACCACGCTGCGGGCCCAGTCCGTGAACGGCCGGACCGGCCTCGTGGTGCGCTACGACCGCCAGGTCGCCGCGATCATCAGTCTCGGTGTCACGGGCGACCGGGTCGGACACCTCTGGGTGGTCCTCAATCCCGACAAGCTCCGGCTCTGGAACCGGCCGCCCGCCTCCGCACCGTGACGACCTCTGTCTGTGCGGCCGGAGCCTGAGGGAGCGGACCCACCGGGTCAGGCCCGGCGGAAGCGCGAGTCGAGGAACGTGGCGATCTTTCCGGGGTTCCACACCCACATCAGTGTGTGGATGCCGGCGGGTGAAGCGGCGATCGTCAGCAGCGTGGTCGGCGCGCCGTCCCGGTGCATCATGACGGCGGTGCGTCCGTTGGCCTCGACGCGCCGCGGGTCCGCGTCCCGCCAGAAACCCGGGCGCCCCATCGCCAGGTTCGCCACCCGCGTCCGGCCGAGCACGGGAATCCGCGCGGCACCCCGGACACCGTTGCCGTCGGACAGACTGACGGCATCCGGGGTGAGGAGGGCCTCCAGAGAGGCGACGTCACCTGTACGGGCCGCCGAGACGAAGGCCTCGACGAGGCGTCGGTGCTCCGTCCTGTCCACGGTGTCCCGCCGCTCGGCCAGGAGATGCGCGCGAGCGCGGCTCACGATCTTCCGTACGTTGACGACGCTGAGTCGGAGGATCCCGGCGATCTCCGGATAGCCGTAGTCGAACGCCTCGCGCAGCACGTAGGCCGCGCGCTCGGTGGGACCCAGCTTCTCCAGCACCAGCAGCAGCGCCAGCTCCACGGCCTCGGCGCGCTGCGCGCCCACCTCGGGGTCCACGCCGGTGTCGATGGGCTCGGGCAGCCACGGACCGATGTACGTCTCCCGGCGCACCCGGGCGGACTGTGCGACGTTGATGGCCAGACGGGTCGTCGTGGTCGCGAGGAAGCCCGCGGGGCTGACCACCGCGGAGCGGTCGGTGCGCTGCCAGCGCAGCCACACCTCCTGGACCACGTCCTCGGCCTCGGCCGCGCTGCCGAGCACGCGGTACGCGATGCCGAAAAGACGGGGCCGCAACTCCACGAAGACGGAAGCCGCCTGGTCGAGGTCGTTTGCCGCAGGGCACGGCTCGAAATGCATGAGTGGGGGGTCTCCGATCCTCTGACCCGATGTCCTCACCGGGCCCGTCCCGTCCGCCGTACCGGCCCGGGATCGACCCGGGATCAACCCGGGCCGGGTCCGGACCGGTCGCGCTCAGACGCCGGTTCGCTCGCCCGCCGGGCGCTCCTCGGGGCGCCGGGTCCTGCCGCCCGCGACGAACGCGTACCGCGGGTGCTGCACGGAGGCCAGGGAGACGAGATCCCGGCCGAAGGCGGCCGCGGTGAGCCAGACGGTGAGCACCCGGACCTTCCGCTCCCAGGTGGGCACGGCCAGTACGTGGTAACCCCGGTGCATCAGCCAGGCGAGGAGTCCCTTGATGACGATCCCCTTGTACTGGAAGATGCCCCGGCCCAGACCGAGGGTGGCCACCACTCCGAGGCTGCTGTGCCGGTAGTCGCGGACCGTGCCCCCGCGCAGTTCCGCCCGGATGTTCTTGGCCAGGCGCCTGCCCTGCCGGACCGCGTGCTGTGCGTTGGGCACCGTCCGGGCACCCGGCACGGGCGACGCCAGGTCGGGTACGGAAGCGTCGTCCCCCGCCGCCCAGACGCCGGGCACCGGGGCGCCGTCTGTGCCCACCACCCGCAGGTCGGCGCCGACGACGAGCAGGCCGCGCTCGTCGACCGGCAGGTCCGTGTGGTTGTGCACGACGGGGTTGGAGGCGTTGCCCGCGGTCCAGACGATCAGCCCGGAGTCGAACTCCTCCCCGCTGGACAGCACGACGTGCCCGTCCGTGGCGGAGGTGAGCTGCGTGTTCAGGTGCACATGGGCGCCACGGCGTTCCAGGGAGCGCACGACCCAGGCACCCGGCTTGGCGGTCACCTCGGGCAGGATGCGGTCCCGGGCCTCGACCAGGTGGAAGGACAGCTCGTCGAAGCTCAGCTCCGGGTAGGACGTGAGCATCGCGGTGGCCAGTGAGAGCAGTTCGCCGAAGCCCTCGACACCGGAGAACCCGCCGCCGACGAACGTGACGGTCAGCAGTTTCCTCCGCTCGGGACCGGGTGGCAGGGACGCGGCCTGGTCGAACGCGGTCAGCAGCCGGTCGCGGATGGCCACCGCCTCCTCCACGTGCTTCAGGCCGATCGCGTGCTCCGTCAGGCCCGGTATGGGGAAGGTGCGGGTCACGGCACCGGCGGTGACCACCAGGACGTCGTAGCGCAGTTCGCGGTCGGCGCCGTTCACCGGCCGGACGGTCACGGCCCGGTCCGCACTGCGGATCTCGGTCACGCTTCCGGCGATCAGCCGGCTCTTGCGCAGGTGCCGGCGCAGCGACACGGCGGCGTGGCGGGCCTCGACCGAACCCGCCGTCACCTCCGGCAGGAACGGCTGGTAGGTCATGTACGGGCGCGGGTCGACAACCGTGATCCTCGCTTCCCCGGCCCGCAACGACTTCTCAAGTCCCCAGGCGGTGTAAAAGCCCGCATAGCCACCACCGACGATCAGGATCTCTCGCATGGTTCCCTCTGTTTTTGGTCCGACACGAGAAAGACCGGACAGAGCGGAACGGTGTGACAGCCGGACGCCGCCTCAGTTGTCGTCGTGGCGGTCGGGGCGCACCTCGATGTGGTCGGGTTCGAGGTCGAGAAGGACCCGGTGCTGGATGTCGAGCGCGGTGGCGAAGTCCCGGGGCAGCTGGAGACGGCCGGCACGGTCGACGGTGGCGTACTCGCGGGCGTGGGTGGTGGTGTTGCCCTGGTCGTCGACGGTGGTGTGGCGCAGCACCTCGGAAGCGGTGCGGCCGTCGCGGATGGCGACGGTGCGGTCGACGGCCTGGGCGACCGCCTGATCGTGGGTGACGATCACGACGGTGGTACCCAGTTCCTGGTTGATGGCGCGGAAGGCGCCGAAGACCTGGTCGGCGGTGGCGGAGTCGAGTTGGCCGGTGGGCTCGTCGGCCAGGACGAGCGCGGGGTGGTTGGCCAGCGCGACGGCGATGGCGGTGCGCTGCTGTTCGCCGCCGGACATCTGCTGGGGCCGGCGGTCGGCGCAGTGGGCGACGCCGACGAGTTCCAGGAGTTCGGCGGCACGGGTGGCGCGTTCCTTGCGGCCCTTGACGCCTCCGGCGAGCTGCATGGGCAGGACGACGTTCTGCAGGGCGGTGAGATAGGGCAGCAGGTTGCGGGAGGTCTGCTGCCAGACAAAGCCGACGACCTCGCGCTGGTAGCGCAGGCGGCTGCGGCCGTCCAGGTCGAGCAGGTCGAAGCCGGCGACGGTGGCGGCTCCGGCGGTGGGCGTGTCCAGGCCGGCCAGGATGTTCAGCAGGGTGGACTTGCCGGAGCCGGACGCGCCGACCAGGGCCATGAGTTCGCCGCGTGCGACCAGCAGGTCCAGTCCTTGCAGGGCCTGGACCTCGACGCCCTGGGCGGTGAAGATGCGCACCAGGCGGTCGCAGGCGATGAGGGCGTCCTGTCCGTAGGCGGGACGATCGCGGTGCGCGGTGGCGCGCCGTTCGAGTTCCGCCAGGGACACGCCGCCCCCGGCCGTGTCCGCGACCGCGCTCGTGCCGGTCTGGGTCGTGTTGTCGGTCATGCTCGGTCCCCGATCCGCAGTTCCGTTCCTTCGCCGCGTCGTCCGGTGGCCCATGCCTGTACTGCCAGGACCGCGCAGGCCAGCGCGACGAGCGCGGCCGACGGCAGGAGCAGGGAGGCGGGGTCGGTGCGCAGCACCGCTGCCGAGACGTCGGTGGCGGGTGTGCTGGTGCTGAAGGCCAGTGCCGTCAGGTCGACGCCCGGCCGCAGCAGCGGCACGGTGGCGACGCTGACCAGGATGCCGCCGACCGCGCCGAGCAGGACCTGCGGCAGCATCTCCAGCACCGCCAGGGTCTGCCGCTGCCGGCCGGTCATGCCCATGGTGCGCAGCCGGGCGAGCAGGGCCCGCCGCTGCGGCGCGTTGTGCATCAAGGAGAGCAGCAACGCCAGCACGCTGTAGCCCGCACCGGCGGCCACCGCCGCCAGATACACACCGCGCGCACCGGACTGCAGCGCGGTCGTGCTCCACGCGGACCGCTCCTCCGAGCGGAGCAGGACCCGCGCCCCGGGCGCGGCGGCGCGAACGGCCGCGCGCAATGCCGCGCCGTCGACGTCGGCACCGGTGATCAGAAGCGTCGTCGGCCCGGCATCCACGGCATCCGCCACGGGACGCGCCCGGCGCACGGAAGCCTCGGAGACGATGACGAACTCGCTGCCGTAGACGGCCGGTGACGTGGCCACCGTGCCCACCACGTGGGCGGGGACGGGATGCATGGAGACGTTGACGTTGACCGTGCCGTCCCCGAGCGCACCTGCGAGCCGCGGCGAAGCGATGACCGGAACCGGCCCCTGCCCGTCGTCGGCCAGCGCACGCGACGGGAACGGGCCGCCCATGCCGGTGTACTGGATCAGGCGCGCATAGCTCTCGGGATCCACGATCAGCGTGTCGTACGTGATACCGCTCCCGGTCACCACCTGTCCCGACTCCACCTGGACACCCACGGTGTCGCGCACCCCGCGAAGGTGCCGGACGCGGGCGTCCAGCCCCGCCGGCAACGGGGCGTCGTACGACTGCACCCGGGCGTCCGCGCCCACGTCGACGATCGCCGCGTGGTCGCGTCCCGCGGCGACGCCGGCGAGGACGGAGCCGCCGAACGACGTCACGGTGAGGGCGACGAGCACCGCCAGCAACGGCAGCGCCGCGGTGGAGGGGGCACGGCCCGCGCGGGCCACGCCGATGTGGAGCACGGCGCTGTTCAGCCGGGCGGCGGGCCGGGCCAGGAGGCGTACGGGCAGCGGGTACACGCGCAGGAGCACCAGTGCGGCGAGCACCGCGACCAGGACGGGGGCCGCGGCCGTCAGCACGTCCGCGCCGTCGTCCGCGGTGCCGCGTACCCGCAGCGCTGTCACGGCGCCCGCCACGACGACGGCGACCGTCAGTTCGGCGACGTTGCGGCGCCGCGAAGGTCGTGCCGCGACGAGGTCCTCACGTTGTTCCAGGCGTGGCCTGCGGGCGACGGCGGCGCCGCGCAGCGGCAGCCCCAGGCAGGCCGTGACCGCCACGGCGGCCGCCGCGACGGCCGCCGGCGCCCAGCGTTCGGTGGGTACGACGAGCAGCGCGAGTCCCAGCCCGAGAGCCGCGGACGGCACCGCGACCACCGCGCTCTCGGCGAGCAGGCGTGCGGCCAGGGCGGGCAGCGCGATGCCACGGGCGCGCAGCAGCGTCAGCTCCGCCCGGCGCCGTGCCGTCTGGAGCCCGGCGGCCATGAGCAGCACGACGAAGGCGACGGTGCCGACTCCCACCACCGCGATCAAGACGAGTGGTTGTGCCGCGGCGCGCTCGTCCAGGAACGGCGTCAGCAACCCGGCGAGTCCGTCCTCCTCGACGGTGAGCCCGTCCAGCTGGGTCAGCGCTTGCAGCCTGGTGGCGTCCGGTCCCGAGTTGAGCGCGAAGACCCGGTCCCGGACAGCGGGGACGTCACGGGCGGTGAAGGCGTCGATGTCCGCCACGTGGTGCCAGTACGCCAGCGCTCCGTTGCGGAGGTCGAGCAGGGGTGCCGTGGCGGCCGGGTCAATGAGCGCGCTGAAGTGCCAGTAGGTCGGCGGGGTTTCGCCCGACCTCACCGGCATTTCGACCAGCTTGGGCGCGCGCAGATCCGGCTCGGCGTTCCAGTACGTGCCGCCGGGATCCTGGGGCTCGACAATCCCGGTGATCCGCAGGGTCAAACGCGTTTCGGCATAGGTGGGCAGGTGGAGCCGTGCCCCGACGTCGAGTCGCATGGTCTTGGCGGTGCGATCGGTGATCACCGCTTCGATGACGCCGTCCTGCCCGCCGGGCCTGGGCAGTCGTCCGGTGATGACCCGGCTGTGGGCGGCGAGGTCGGCCTGGGCGATGAGCGTGGTCCGCGGATCCCGGTTCGCGGTGGGTCGCGGCAACCTGGGATCGGGGAGCGGAGTCGCCTCGGCGTTGCGCACGCCGAGGACCGTCTGCTTCCAGTCCAGCGCCAGCGGTGGACGCACCACGTGCCGAAACGCCTCCTCGGTCGCGGCCAGGGCCTGCGGGGTCAGCAGCCCTTCGGCATCCTGCGCCACGGCCTGCTGCGACACCGGCAGCGAGATGGTGACGGTGCGGCCGGTCAGCGGTGCCTGCCGCAGGGTGTCGCGCAACGCGCCGTTCTCGTAGGTGTCGACGGCCCGGGGCAGCGCGGCCGCCAGGAACGCCGTCACCAGCACCAGCGCGGCCAGGGCCACGGCCCCGCCGGGGGCGGTCCTCAGCCGGGCGCGGATCCAGGACACGTCGCCGTGACGGCTCGGGGTCGGCTGTACGGTCACGTCACTCACCTCCTTGGCGGCGCAGCGTCTGAGCGGAGTCCGCCGACCGCAGCACCGTCAGCGCGACGACGACCAGCGGCAGCACGGCCACGGCGCACAGCACTTGGACGAGCGAAGCGGCCGGCAACTCCACCCGCACCGCGGGTACCGGGGCGTCCGCCCCGGCGGTCAGCACGATCACCGGGACGACCAGGCGGGTCAGCAGCCCGCCGAGCACCGCACCCACCGCCACCGCCACGAGCACCAGCAGTCCTTGCTCGACAGCCGCCATACGGGCCAGCGAACGCCTCGGGGCACCCAGCGCGGACAGGATCGCGACCTCCTGCGCCCGCTCGCGCATGGCGCCGAGTGCCGCGACAGCGAAGCCGACCGCCGCCAGCAAGGCCACCGACACCACCGCGGCGGGCAGCGCGGACAGGGGGCCGGCGCCTAGCGGGTCGCTGCGCAATTCGGTCCGTTGCTCGTCGCGGACCTGCAGAGAAGTGATGTCGCCCCGGGCACGCAGCGCGGACGCCACGCGCGAACCGGCGCCCGGCTCCGTGGCGAGCCACCATTCTCCCGGCTGCAGTCCGCTCGCGCCCAGGTCGGCCAGGGCGCTGTCCACGGTCCGCAGGTCCAGCAGGAGCGCGCCGCCGTCGGTGCCCGGATCGGATGTCGCGGCGCCGGTGGTGGGCAGGG
The DNA here is from genome assembly GCF_033793585.1 of Streptomyces sp. MI02-7b. Lineage (NCBI taxonomy): Bacteria > Bacillati > Actinomycetota > Actinomycetes > Kitasatosporales > Streptomycetaceae > Streptomyces > Streptomyces sp. MI02-7b. Next base: position 82,617 of record NZ_JARAWX010000001.1, read on the forward strand.
CACGTACCGAACCGGTGATGCGAGCGGTCATCTTCACACCCTGCACTTCGACGCTGACCCTGTCGCCGACCTGGGCGCTGACGGCCCGTAGGAACGCATCGGTGACCACCGCGGGGACATCGCCCTTGAACGGCTCACCGGCCCGAACGGTCACCGTGGCACCGTTGGAGCCGTTCGGGACGCTGTCCGCGAAGGGAATCTCGCCGGTGTCGTAGCGCAGCGTCAGAGGGGTGCGGTGATCGGAGTGCGGCGTCTTCGCCGACGTGGTGGGGCCGCCGGGGCCCCTATTGGGTGCCTCGGTCCGCGCGCGGGCACTCCAGGTGGCGCCGTCGGGCACGGACACGGCCTTCGTGGCTCCGTCCGCGGTCACGGCGGTCAGTGCGGTCAGGGACAGCCGGTGGGCCTCGGCCCGGCCGGGCACCAGGAAATCGGCCTTGAGACCGCTGAGCCGCAGCGGCCCCGCGGGCCCGGCGCCGGCCGTCCGCCCCGCGTCGGTGGCGAAGTCCGCCTCCAGGACGTGCCGCCGGCCGTCGGCGGGAAGCTTGCCCAGGACAAAGGTGTAGGGCGCGCCGTAGCGGTCGGCGAAGGTCGCCGTGATCCGGTCGGTGACGGCACTATCGGTGACCGCGTGGTCGCGGGAATCCAGGGCTTCGAGGCTCATGGTCAGCCGCAGCCGCGCCACGTGCTCCGGCAGTACGAAACCGCCCGCCCGGGCGAGGGTGTCGTGCCGGGGCCGCAGACCCGTCAGCAGTTGCCTCAGCGGCTGGTCCGCCAGGTCCTCGCGCAACCGCATCACGTCGGCCGCGGCCGCGCTGTCCACGGCGAGCGCGGTCGCCTCCCGGTTCCCCGGCAGTGGCGCCAGGGAACGGGCGACCGGCGTGACGGCGGTGACGCCGGGCACGTCGTCGTATACGGCGCCCTGTCCGAAAACCGGGGTGGACGTCCCGGTCACCCGGATGTCCGCGCCCACGGCGAAGTCCGCCTGGTCGTTCTGCGAACGCGTCCAGCTCGCGTTCTCCCCGATCGCGAAGATGCCGATCGACATCGCGAAGACCAGGAGCAGCGCGGGGGTGGTCCCGCGGCCGGCGCGCCGGGAGAGCTGCCACCCGGTCAGCGCCGCGCCGAGGCCTCGGACGCGTGCCGCGCGTCGTTCGCCGAGCCGGGCGACCAGCGGCAGCAGGCGCAGCGTGAGCACGGCGCCGGCCAGCAGGCAGAGCGCCGGTGCGACGACCAGGATCGGGTCGACGCCCAGGGCACCGCCGCCGTCGACCGTGAGCACGCCCGATCCGCCGCCGCGCCGCGAGAGCTGCCAGTACGCAAGGACCGCCACGGCGAGCAGGCCGATGTCGGCCCCTGCCTTCGCTACACCGGGCAGGGCCGCCCGCCGGCCGCCGGCCGCCGTCTGCTCGCCCGCGTACGTGCCCGGGCGGCGCAGCGCGGGAGCCAGCACGATGCAGGCGCACACCAGCGCGGTCAGAAGGGCCGACCACCAAACGGTGGCAACGGGCGCCTCCAGTGCAACCCCGGCGCGGGCCAGCGCGCCATGTGCGGCGAGCAGGTGCACGAGCGGGTCGGCGAGCAGGGGCGCGGCCACCGCGGCGGGCACCGCGAGCAGCAGTGCCTCAGTGGCGGCGAGCCCGACGATGCGGCCGCGGGAGCCACCGCGGGCACGCAGCCACGCCGTCTCAACGGAGCGTTCGGCCGCCAGCAGCCCGGAGACCAGGAACAGCGCGAGCCCGGCCAGCAGCCCCAGTTGCAGCGCGACGACGAGGAGCGTGGAACGGGTCACGAACAGGGTGCGGTGCAGCTCGTCGAGCAGGTCCGGCAGCTCACTGGTAGCCACCACGTCGCCGTCGGGCGACAGATGGCCGAGCCGCGCCGTGGCCTGCCGGACGTTCTTCCCGAGGGCGTCCATGCCGCCCGCGGTGACGGCGGCGAAATCCGCGCGCCCCTGCCAGACCTTCTCGGCGGCCCGGACGTGGCCGGGCGCGAAGGCGGCCGGATCGACGAGCATCGGCCCGTACGTGGTGAACGACAGGGTCTGCGTCCCGCGGCCGCCCAACGGGTCCAGCCGCCAATAGGAGGACTCCGGGTCGGTCGGCCGGTAGGTACCGGTGAGCCTGACCTTCAAGGTCCCGCCGCCGAGCCGGTCGGCCAGCATGACCTCGTCGCCCGGCCGCAACTTCAGGGCGGCGGCCGCCGACTCGGGCAGGGCCACCGGAACGGGCCCCTCACCCGGCGGCGGTCCGGGAAGCGCTCCGCCGACCACCGTCACCCGTGACGGGTCGAGCGTGGCGAGGACGGTCAGGTCCGGGTCGTCCGAGTGCGGCGAGCCCGCTGGACGCAGGCTCTCCGGAAGACCGTACGGGCCGGAGCGGGTGCTCGTCGCCACCTTCACCGGCAATCCGCCGAACGCGCCGACGACGGTCTTCCGCACGGTGTCGTCCGTACCCGGCCGCCCGTCCTGCTTGGCGTCCGTGGTCACCTCGACGACCGTCCGGCCGGACGACGGATCCTGCAGTGCGCGCCGCAGTCCCGCGTCACCGACCGACGCACCGAAGGCCGCGAGCGCCGCGACCGTGCACGTTGTCAGCACGATCGACAGCAAGGCGGCACCCAGGAGCAGCCGGTGGGCACGCAGCCGCAGCAGTACAAACCTCGGCAACTGTCCCCAACCCCTGTCTTCCGCAACCGCGGAAGCGACTTCGGCTCCGTTCACTGCGTCGGCAGTGTGGTTGCTGCGGAGGTCCGGACGGTACAGCCACGAGTCGTAGCGCGGGTGACGCGCGACATCGCCGCAGTCCGTTCGAACGCGGGGTGATCATCTCATTCGGACGCACTCTTGCCAATGATTGTCGCGAAATCCCACTGTGCCCATCATCACGTTGCGATATGCAGTCACGCCGTAGCTGTCCTGGTGTGCTCTCAATAGGGTGGCCGCCATGAGTAGCGGAGTGCTGGACCGACAGGGAGACCCGGCCGGGGGCGGCACGGTTTCCGACGCGATGGTCGTCGTCGAGGACCTGGTGCGCACCTACGGCAGCGGGGACCCGGCCGTGCACGCGGTGCGGGGTGTGTCCTTCACCGTGGGGCGTGGCGAACTGGTCGCCCTGAAGGGCCGGTCGGGGTCCGGCAAGACGACGCTGCTCAATCTCATCGGCGGGCTGGACCGGCCCGACTCCGGCACCGTCCGCATCGACGGCACCGAACTCGCCGGGCTCGGCGAACGCGAACTGCTCGCCCTGCGCCGGGACCGCATCGGCTTCGTCTTCCAGTCCTTCGGCCTGCTGCCGATCCTCACCGCCGCCGAGAACGTCGGCGTCCCGCTGCGGCTGCGCAAGGCCGACCGCGCCGAGCGCGAGGAGCGCGTCGCCCTCCTGCTCACCCTCGTCGGCCTGGACGGACACGCCGCCCAGCGCCCCGGAGAGCTCTCCGGCGGCCAGCAGCAGCGCGTGGCCATCGCCCGCGCCCTGGCCAACCGCCCGGCCCTGATCATCGCCGACGAACCGACGGGCCAACTCGACGCCGACACCGGCCGTGCCGTCATGGAGCTCCTGCGCGCCGTCGTGCGCAGCGAGGGCGTCGCCGCCCTCGTGGCCACCCACGACCCCCAGCTCCTCGCCCTCGCCGACCGCGTCATCGAACTGCGCGACGGCTCCCTCCTGAACGGCGCACCCGCCGGTGAGGGCGCATCGTCCTGACCATGTGACGTGCCCGGGGCGGGGCCGCCGCGCCGCCCGCGGGCGACGGCATCGAGCCCGCCGCGCCCCACCGGCCACCGGTGTCACAATCTTCTCGCCTGCCCTGTCAACGGCATGTGTCCCCCGCTTCCCCTGCCCCGGGTCACGTCCGCGCCGAACCGTCAGGAAGGGCAACCATGTTCCGAAAGAGCGACGACACCTCTCGCGTGCGGGTGGCCGTCATGTCCTTGACCGCGGAAGCGCAGTTCCTCGAGGTGCGCATCCGCCACCTGCGCGAGGAGATCGCCGAGGTCGACACGCAACTCGACGCGCTCGGGGAGTCCCTTCGCGGACTCCTGGGCTCCGCGCGCTCGAACGCCGACCCGGGCTCCGGGACCGGGGGCCCGCCGGGCATCTGAAGCGTGAGCGGACGCTTCCCCGGGCGGGCGTGCGCCAGGCCGTGACACACCTTGGGAAAGGTGTGAACGCCTCTGCCGGCCGGCCCTGTCCGATGTCACGAACGGCCGTGCCACCCGGTCTGGAGAGTACAGGAACATTTCGGACAATCTCGACACCGGGCGGGGGGTTCACCACCCGGCGCGGTCGCCGGAACCGAGAAGGGAGAGAAGAGGCCATGCTGCTCGAGATGACCGGATGCGACCCCCGGGAGATCTTCACACAAGACCCCGCCGCCGAGGCAGGGTCCCGCACGCCGCGTCCGGCTCCCGGCGAGGACCGCTTCCCTCGCACACGCGGCGCCGAGACCCGCGCACCCGCGGCCGGCCACGGCAAGTGGCTCGTGGGACTGCAGACCCGGGCCGAAGGCCCCCGCGACATCTGGCTGTTCTACATCGTGGACCGGGCATGCGACGCCGGCCACGCCGTGCACCTTGCACTCAACCGGGCGAACAGCGCACCGGAGCGTGCCGCCCGGGCGGGGGTCTTCGTCGAAGGAGGCCGCGTGGAGGTGCACCGGATCCACCGGGACCCGCTGGGGCACCTCTCCCTGGTGCGGTACATCTGACCCCCCGCCCACCGAACCCGCACAGCCCCCGGCACCCAGCGGCCCCTGCGCCGCCGAGCGCCGGGGGCTGCCGCACGTCACGGGCAGCAGAGCCCCGGCCGTCAAAAACCGACAACCGACAACTTCCCCCTCCTTGACAAATATTTTTGTCGGTCACATCCTGGAACGGTGCCGGACACCGGCACCTCGGGGCACGAGCGCCGCGTCCCGAGCCGTCGCACCACACCTGCCACCGGACACGGAGGAGGACCTCTCATGCGCACGGTCATCAGCACGGCCTTCATCTCGCTCGACGGAGTCATGGAGGCGCCGGGCGGCGAACCGGGCTACCGGAACTCCGGATGGACCTTCAAGGAGGTCGAGTTCGTTCCCGAGGCGTACGAGATCAAGGGACGGGAACAGCAGGAGTCCACCGCGATCCTGATGGGCCGGGTCAGCTACGAGGCGTTCAGCCCGGTGTGGCCGGACATGGCGGAGTTCGCGCACTACAAGACGCTGCCCAAGTACGTGGTCTCCACGACCCTCACCGAGGACCACCTGGTCTCCAACTGGGGCGAGACCACCATCCTGCGCTCCCTCGACGAGGTCGCGGCCCTCAAGCACACCGACGGCGGCCCGATCATCGTCCACGGCAGCGCCTCGCTGAACCACGGCCTCTCGGACGCGGGCCTGATCGACCGCTACCACCTGCTCGTCTTCCCACTGCTGCTCGGCGCCGGCAAGCGCCTGTTCAGCACCACCGACAAGGACACCCAGAAGCTGCGGCCGGTCGAGCACGAGGTCTACGCCAACGGTGTGCAGAAGCAGGTCTTCGACGTCGTCCGCTGACGACGCCCGGGGAGCCCCTGCGCCCACGTGGGTCCGGTCCCGGCGCCCGGAGAACGCGCGGCGCTGCTCCATCGCATGACGGCAGGCGCGCAGCCGCGTACCGAGGAGATCACGGCGGAGATCGGCGCAGTCGGGCAACGGACGGGAGACGGGCCGGGCCGGACTCGTGGAGTTCCTGGAGACCAGGGCCATCACCCGCTGACCGCCACGCGATCCCTGCCCCGTGTCGCGGTGTCAGGTCACCTCGACACGGGGCGGATTCCGTTCAGGACGCGGGGGCGATGGGCCCCGCGGATAACTTAGGCTAGCCTTCCCTCATGGCGAAGATCCCGCGGCTCCCACCGAAGAACCCCCGGTTGTTCCGCGCCGAGGTGGTCCGCGCCGAACGGGTCTCCCCCTCCATCCAGCGCGTGACCGTGACGGGCGCGGATCTCGCCGAGTTCCCGTGGATGGGCTACGACCACTGGTTCCGCCTCTTCATGACGCTGCCCCACCAATCCGTGCTGCGGATGCCGGAGTTCACCGGCGCCCGGTGGTGGTATCCCTACCTCGCCATCCCCGAGATCGAACGGCCGCACTGCGCGAACTACACCGTGGCCGGTTTCCGTCCCGAAGCCGCCGAGATGGACATCGACTTCGTCGTCCACCGCGGCCCCACCGGCGAGGTCGAGGGCCGCGCCGCGGTCTGGGCGTGCACCGCCCGCCCCGGCGGCGAACTGGCCTTGCTGGACCAGGGCATCACCTTCGACTGCCCGCCCGACGCCTCCGAGGTCATCGTCGTGGCCGACGAGAGCGGGCTGCCCGCGATCACGGGCATCCTGCGCTCACTCCCCCGCGACACCGTCGGCCGGCTCATCCAGGAAGTCCCCACCGAGGGCGACCGCCGCGACCTCGACGCCCCCGCCGCGATGGACATCACCTGGGTCGTCCGCGGCAACCCCCACTCCGTCCCCGGCCATGCCGCACTGGACGAACTCCGCCGGCTCACCACCGTCGACACCTCCGCCTACGCCTTCGTCGTCGGCGAGTCCGGCCTCTCCACCAAGGGCCGCAGACACCTCCACCGCGCCGGCCTCCCCAAGGACCGCATCACGTTCACCGGATTCTGGAAGCACGAACCCCACCACCCCGCCTGAGGGGCCTGTCCCGTGGCCCCCCTGACCGCCGCCGCGGGCGCGACCGGACAGGCCGCCCCCCTCTCCGGCGCGCTCGGCACTATCCGTTGTGCAGGAAGCCCGGCCGAGAGGGCCGGCCGATGTCCGACCTGGTCTCGACGGCGCTGGGCAACTGATGCGGGCCCGGCAGTTCCCGACCTGCTGCGATCAGTCGTGGGAGCGGGGCGGTCACGGGCCACTCGGCTGAGTCAACCGGCGCGCCGGACGCGGCGCCTGCCACCCGGGTCTGACGGAGAGTGGGCGCCGGGCAGGCGCGGCCCTCCGGTGCGCCGCTGTCTGCCCCGCACCGGTCAGGCAGCCGCGCGAACCCCAAGGTCGCCACCGCTCACGCCAGTTGTCCCACCGTTCACACGGCACACTTCTCACGGACGGCACCCGTTCGGACCACGTCGGAAGCCTCACTCCGGCCTGTCAGAACGACCCCAGGACGGACTTCGTGATCGCATCGCGTACGCCCCGGCGACGCCGCACCCTGCGTCGCCTTCTCGTCGGCCTCGCCGGCCCGGCGATGGTGGCCGGCACTCTGGTCGCCACGCCGGCCCATGCGGCCCCGGCCGACGACATCCGGATCAACGAGGTCGTGACCACCGGAGACGTCAACGACTCGATCGAGCTCTACAACAAGGGCACCGGCACCGTCGACATCTCGGGCTGGATCCTCAAGGACGACAACAAGAGCTCGAAGTACAAGATCGCGTCCGGGACTTCGCTGGCCCCCGGCGGGTTCCGGGCCTTCGACGTGCACGACGCGTTCGGCCTGGGCTCCGACGACCAGGCGCGGCTCTACCTCGCCGACGGCAGCACTCTGGTCGACAGCTTCAGCTGGGACGACCACTCCGACCCGTCGTGGTCGCGCTGCCCCGACGGCACCGGCGCGTTCGGCGAGGCCGAGCTGACCCTGGGTGCGGCGAACGACTGCGGCACGGGCGGCGGGGGCGGCGAAGGCGGCACCTCGCCGGTCGCGTGGCCGGGCAGCGGCTCGGTGGCGACGGCCGACGCCTCGAACGTCTTCGGTTCCGACCTCAGCGGTCTGTACCAGGAGGGCGGCGTCCTGTGGGGAGCCCAGAACTCCGGGACGCTGTGGCGACTGCTCCCGAACGGCTCCGGCGGCTGGAAGCCCGACACCGCGAACGGCTGGACCACCGGCAAGAAGCTGCGCTTCCCGGGCGGCTCCGGCACCCCTGACAGCGAGGGGGTGACGGTCACCGGCGCCGGTGCCGCCGGCGGTGTGTTCGTGGCGAGCGAGCGCAACGGCGACTCGTCCGGCACGAGCCGCCTCTCCGTCCTGCGGTACGACGTGAGCGGGACGTCCACCACGCTGACCGCCACGAAGGAGTGGAACCTGACCTCCGGTCTGCCCTCCGTCGGCTCCAACCTCGGCTTCGAGGCGGTCACCTGGGTCCCGGACACCACCTTGACGGCGGCGGGCTTCAAGGACGAGTCGACCGGCGCGGCCTACGACCCGAACCGCTACGGCACGCACTCGGGCGGAGTGTTCTTCGTCGGCGTCGAGGGTACCGGAATGATCTACGGTTACGTCCTCCAGGACGCGGGCACCTTCACCCGTGTGGCGTCCGTCAGCAGTGGCATGGCGGGCGTCATGGAGCTGCAGTGGGAGCCGCAGGCCTCGCGCCTGTGGGTCGTGTGCGACGACACCTGTGGCGGCCGGCACCGGACCATGCGGGTCGACGCGTCCGGCGTCTTCGCCACCACGGCGGTCTACAACCGGCCCAGCGGCATGGCCGACATCAACAACGAGGGCTTCTCGGTGGCCCCGGCCGCTGAGTGTGTCTCCGGTTCCAAGCCCGTCTACTGGGCCGACGACAGCAACACCAGCGGCCACGCGCTCCGCAGGGGCACCATCACCTGCTGACACCCGCCCGTCCCCGTGCACGCCCGCGGGCCCTGTCCACCCGGGACAGGGCCCGCTGCGCTCCCTCAGCCGAACACCACCGACCACGGGCGGGGCGGCCCGTCCGGGCTGTCCGGCGGGTCCGGCGGGTCCGGCGGGTCAGTGCCGTCGTCCTGGCGCACGGCGCCCGTACGGTCCGCCGCCAGTACGCCGGCGGCGAGTTCGGCGAAGCGGGCGGCCGCCGGGTGCGCCGAGGGGCCCGCCGGCCAGGCACCGCCGATCCGGCGGACGAGGGGACGGCCGGACAGGGGGCGCCAGACCACGCGGGGCTCCTTGCGCGCCGTGTGCCCCTGGTCGAAGGCGACGCCGTGGCCGGCCGCGACCAGGGCCAGCAGGAACTCGGGGCTCGAGGCGTGCCGCACCTCGCCCGGAACGAAGCCCGCGGCGCGGCAGCTCTCGAGAAGCCGGTCGTACCATCCGGGCGCGTCGTCCCGGGGGAACAGCAGCAGGTCCTGCCCGGACAGCTCGGCGAGTGCCACCTGGGCCTGCCGGGCCCGCGGCGAGGTGCGGGGCAGCACCACGCCCAGGTCGAAAACGGTCTCCGGTCCGAACCGCAGTCCCGTCCCGGCCACCGGCCGGTGCACGAGACCGACGTCGAGGCCGCCGGAGCCGAGCGATCGCATCTGTTCCCCGGTGGTGGCCTCGCGCAGATCGACCCGCAGCCGCGGGGAGTCGGCCGCGCAGGCGGCGAGCAGCGCGGAGATCACCGCCGCGGTGGTGCCGGGCGGCACGCCCGCCCGCAGGGTGCCCGGACCGCCGTCGGCCGCACGTCGCGCGACCGCCCGCAGGCGGTCCTCCCGGGCCAGGAGTTCCCGCGCCTCCTCCAGCAGCACCGTGCCCGCCGCGGTGAGCGCCGTCCGGCGGCGCGAGCGGTCGAACAGCTCGGTGCCGAGCTCCTTCTCCAGCCCGCGCACCGCCCGGCTGACCGGCGGCTGGGCCGTGCCCAGCCGTTCCGCGGCCCGGCCGAAGTGCAGTTCTTCCGCGACGGCGACGAAAATGCGCAGGTGTCGCAAGAGATCCACGGGCAAGGACCCTACGGGAGGGAGCTGTTGATGGTCGAGCGGAAGATCCGGGAGGTCTTCGCGGCGGCGGGCGCCGAAGCCATGCTGCATGCCGTCCCCGTCGGCGCGGGGCCGGGAGACGCGCCGGAGGTCGCGGTGGGCGCGGACGAGTCCGTGGTCCTCGCCTCCGTCCTGAAGATCCTCGTGGTGCTGGAGTTCGCCCGGCAGGCCGCGGCCGGCCAGCTCGACCCCCGTGAACGCGTCCGGGTGACCGCGGCGGACCGCCTCGGCGGCTGGGGAACCGCCGGATGCGCGGACGACATCGAAATCTCGCTGCGCGATCTCGCGTACTTCGCCATGGCGGTCAGCGACAACACCGCCGCGGATCTGCTGCTGGCGCGGATCGGCCTGGACACCGTGCGGTTGCTGGCCGAGGAGCTCGGGCTCCCTGGGATCCGGGTCGTGGGCGGTCCCCGGGACGTGCTGGAGTCGATGCTCACCGATGTCGGGGCGCGCACCGAGGAGGATTTCGCGGCCCGTTGGCCCACGCTGCCGGACGAGCACAAGCGGCGACTGTCCGTACTGGACCCGGAGCGGACCAACGCCGGCACTCCCCGGGACATCACCCGATTGCTGCGCCTCATCTGGCGCGACGAGGCGGGACCGGCCCAAGCCTGCCACCAGGTACGGGAACTGATGGGCCGGCAGGTCTTCCGGCACCGCCTGGTGTCCGGTTTCCCGGACGAGGTGACGGTGGCGGCCAAGACCGGCACCCTGCCGGGCCTTCACGCCGAGGCGGGAGTGGTCCGCCACCCCGACGGAGCCCGCTACGCGGTGGCCGTCTTCACGCGCACCCGGGAACTGACGGCCTCGCGCCCCGCCGTGGATGCGGCGATCGGCGCCGCGGCACGGATCGCCGTCGACTTCCTCCGGACCGAGGGCGTCTGACCTGCCCTCATATCCGATCACTGATGACAGGTGCGGGATTTTGGTCTTGGACGCGGCCGGTTCGGCCCTGATCTTCTGGGCCCCATGAGTGACGACAGTGACGCACGACGGCAGCAGGGGTTCAGGCGGCGCACGATGCTGCGCGGGGCCGCGGTCTCCGCGGCCGCACCACTGGCACCGGGTACGGTCCCCTCCTCCCGGAGCCAGGCGCCGCCGCATGCCGGCACGGCATCGTTCCGCTGGCTGGGCACCGCCGGCTGGCGCATCGACGTGGCCGGCCGGACCGTGCTGTTCGACCCGTACCTCACGCGGTTCCCGACCGGTCTCTTCACCGGCGCCTTCGACCCGCAGACCCGGCTGCGGACCGACGAGGACGAGGTGCGGACACACATCGGCCGCCCCGAACTCGTCCTGGTCAGCCACTCGCACTGGGACCACCTCGCGGACGTGCCCCACATCGCCAAGTCCACCGGGGCCCGCGTCGTCGGCACGGAGACGACGTACCACCTGCTGGTCGCGCTCGGCGTCGACGCGTCGCAGATCTCCGTGGTCAGGGGCGGCGAGGTGCTGGATTTCGACGGCATCACGGTGGAGGTCGTCCCGAGCCTGCACAGCCGCAACCGGCAGCACGCGTACTTCGCGCCCGGCACCCTCTCCGCCCTGCCCGCGGCGCCCCCGAGCACCATCGCCGACCTGCCGGAAGGGGACACCCTCGCCTTCCAGGTGACGGCCGGCGGCGGGCCGTCCGCGTTCCTCATGGGTGCCAGTGACTTCAGCGAGCGCGCGGCCGACGGGCTCCGCCCGGACCTGGCGATGATCGCGGTGCCGACCAGCGCCTCGACGTACCGCTACGTCCCCCGGCTGCTGGGGGCACTCGGCGCCCCCGGCGTCGTCGTACCCGTGCACTGGGACAACTTCGAGCGGCCGCTGAGCGGGCCCCCGCTCCGCGACCCGGCGGCGGACGTCGACGCCTTCGTCGCCCAGGTGCGCCACGCGTGCCCGGCGACACGGGTCGTCGTCCCCGACTACCGATCCGCCTGGACCGCCGGGCGGTGACCCTCGCGGCCCCGGGCGCCCGCTCCCCGATGGCAGGATGCTTGCGACAGAGGTCGTCCGCGTCATGGGAAAGGAGGCCCGATGAGCCGCGAGAACCACCGTGTCGCCGTGCTCGTGCTCGACGGGGCGAAGCCGCTCGACGTCGGCATCCCCGCCCAGGTGTTCTCCAACCGGCCGAGCATGCCGTACGAGGTGCGGGTGTGCGGCGCGACTCCGGGGCCGGTGACCGGCGGCGACGGCCTGTCGTACCACGTGGCCGAGGGCCTCGAGGCGTTGGCGCACGCCGACACCGTCTTCATCCCCGGCTACCGGGAGCCGGCGACCACCCGCCCGCCGGCCGCGGTCGTCGACGCGCTCATGGCCGCCCACGAGCGGGGGACCCGGCTCGCCGCCATCTCCACCGGAGCGTTCGCGCTGGCGGCCACGGGCCTGCTCGACGGCAAGCGGGCGACGACCCACTGGCACTACACCAGGGCCCTCGCCGAGCGGCATCCGCGGGTGCGGGTGGACGAGAACGTGCTCTTCGTGGACGAGGGCGACGTGCTCACGTCGGCGGGCGCGGCATCGGGCATCGACCTGTGCCTGCACCTGGTGCGGCGCGACCACGGCGTCGCCCTCTCCAACCACGTGGCCAGACGGCTGGTGGCCGCGCCGTACCGCAGCGGAGGGCAGGCGCAGTACGTCCCCCGGAGCGTGCCGGAGCCGCTCGGCGACCTCTTCGCGAGCACCCGTGAGTGGGCGCTCGGGCATCTCGCCGAACCGCTGACCATCGAGACCCTGGCCCGCAACGCGCGGGTGTCGGCACGGACCTTCTCGCGCCGGTTCGTGGAGGACACCGGCTACACGCCCATGCAGTGGGTGCTCAGGGCGCGGGTGGACCTGGCACGCGAACTGCTGGAACGCACCGATCTGGGCGTGGAGCAGATCGCCGGCCGCGTCGGGCTCGGCACCGGGGCGAACCTGCGGCTGCACTTCCAGCGCATCCTCGGCACCTCCCCGACCGAGTACCGGCACACCTTCTCGGCCTGACCCGCCCCCGGCCCGCCCCGAGGCGAGGCCGCGCGCCCGTCCGGCACGCGTGGCGAGATCCTTGCGCACGGTGTCATTCGGGCCACTGTCGGCCCTTCGCACGGATACCGACGATGGAGGCGACAGGACGACACGAAAGGCACCTTCATGACCCGCATCGCCGTCAACGGATTCGGCCGCATCGGACGCAACACCCTCCGCGCCCTGCTGGAGCGCGAGACCGACCTCGAAGTCGTCGCCATCAACGACCTCACCGCCCCCGACACGCTCGCGCACCTGCTCGCGTTCGACAGCGCCCTCGGCCGCTTCGGCCGTTCGGTCGAGGTCGACGGAACCGACCTGCTGGTCGACGGGCGCCGCATCAAGGTGCTCGCCGAACGTGAGCCCGCCAAGCTGCCGTGGGCCGAACTCGGCGTCGACATCGTGCTCGAGTCCACGGGCCGCTTCACCAAGGCGGACGCCGCCCGTGCCCACATCGACGCCGGTGCCCGGCGCGTGCTGGTCAGCGCCCCCTCCGACGGCGCCGACGTCACGCTCGCCTACGGCGTGAACACCGAGGTCTACGACCCCGCCGCGCACGTGATCGTCTCGAACGCCTCGTGCACGACGAACGCCCTGGCCCCCCTGGCATCCGTGCTGGACGACCTGGCCGGCATCGAGCACGGCTTCATGACCACGGTGCACGCCTACACCCAGGAGCAGAACCTCCAGGACGGCCCCCACCGCGACCTGCGCCGCGCCCGCGCGGCCGGCGTGAACATCGTGCCCACCACCACGGGGGCCGCCAAGGCCATCGGCCTGGTGCTGCCGAACCTCGCGGGCAAGCTGTCGGGGGACTCCATCCGCGTCCCGGTCCCGGTGGGCTCGATCGTGGAGCTGAACACCACGGTCTCGCGCGAGGTCACCCGCGACGACGTGCTCGCGGCCTACCGCGCGGCCGCCGACGGCAGGCTCAAGGGCATCCTCGACTACACCGACAAGCCGCTGGTCTCCAGCGACATCACCGGCCAGCCGGCGTCGGCCGTCTTCGACTCCGCCCTCACCCGCGTCGACGGCAGGCACGTGAAGGTGGTGGCCTGGTACGACAACGAGTGGGGCTTCTCCAACCGCGTCGTCGACACGCTCGAACTGCTCGCCCGGGGCTGACCGCGAACCGCACCCCCGACCGCGCCTGATGACCCGTCAGGGGCCGGGATGCGACCGGCCCCTGACCGCCTCGCGGACGACCGCCTCGTGCGCGACCGGGGGCACGGCGACGGGTCGCACCGGCGGTCGTGCCGTGCCGCGCGGTCGTACCCGTCCGTGCTGACCAGGACCTCGTCTGCCCTGGTGCGTGCGACCAGCCCCGCGAGCGCCGCCCCGGCCCCAGCGGCGGGAACTCCCCGTGGCCGCGGGAGGCCACGGCTGACCGGGCCTCGGAGACCAGCAGCCCGCCTGCCGCCTCGGCGGTGGCGGTGGCGGCGACGGCGACGGCGACGGCGACGGCGTGGAGACCACCACGTACGGCCGTTCCGGTCCGCGACCCGGCCAAGCCGCAGGAAGGCCCTCACCGAGGACGGGGCTCGCCCGCCGTCGCCCTGGACACGCCGCCGCACGTCGGCCGACGAGCATCGCCGACGCGAGCGGCACCACCGCACCCGCACTCCCCTCTCCCCCGGGGACTCCTGCGGCGGATCCGGGAATGGGCCACCCGGGTGGGGTCGTGTGCGGTGTTCGCGGTACGTGCCGGGATCCGTGGTGGTGGTGCGGCCTCCCGCCGGTCGCGTTGGTCTATGTGTAGCGAAGCGTGATCGAGGCCGCTCGCTCCCCCGCCCAGGGCACGGCCCGGAGGCGGAGGAGACGGTTGATGAGCGGTGACGGACAGCGCCCGGCCCCCGGTCCGGCCGGCGGACCGGGGCGGTCGAGGCGCGGCAGGACGCACCCGTGGCGGAACCTGCGGCGGGCCCGTGAGGCATCTGCGCCCCCGGGACCCTTCCGTCCCGGGTTCTGGCGCAGCCCGATCCGCGGGCCGTGGCTGACGTCGGTGTTCGCGCTGGTGCTGCTCCTCGGCATCCCGGTGCTGTTCGTGACCGGGGCCCTGTCCTACGCCGCGTACAACCCGGACCTGGGCCCGCTCAACGACCAGACCCCCGGCAAGGGCCTGCTCGGCTTCTACCTGTTCGACTGGCCCACCCACCCGTACTGGCTCTACCGGCTGACCCAGGGCGTCCACGTGACCCTCGGCGTGGTCCTGCTGCCCGTCCTGCTGGCCAAACTGTGGTCGGTCATCCCGAAACTCTTCTCGTGGCCGCCGCTGCGGTCGCTCGCGCACGGACTCGAGCGGCTGTCCCTGCTCTTCCTGGTGGGCGGAGCCGTCTTCGAGTTCGTCACCGGGCTCCTCAACATCCAGCTCCTCTACGTTTTTCCCGGCTCCTTCTACACCCTGCACTTCTACGGCGCGTGGGTGTTCATCGCCGCCTTCGTCGTCCATGTGTGCCTGAAGTTCGGGCGCATGAGACACGCGCTGCGCTCCCGCGGGCTGAGGGCCGAACTGCGCACCGGTCGCTCCCGCACCCGCCCCGAGCCGCCCGACCCGGACGGTCTGGTGCCGGTCGCGCCGGCGGCCCCCACGATCTCGCGGCGCGGGGCGGTGGGGATGGTGGGAGCCGGGTCGCTGGCCCTGTTGGTGGTCACCGCCGGACAGAGCATCGGCGGCGTGCTGCGCGGCACCGCTCTGCTCGCCCCGCACAACCGGAATCCGGGCAGCGGTCCGAACGGGTTCCAGATCAACAAGACGGCCGCCTCCGTCGGCGTCACCCGGACTCTCACCGGCCCCGCCTGGCGGCTGGAGGTCCACGGCCGGGGTGAGGCCCTGGTCTTCACCCGCGAACAGCTCCTCGCGATGCGCCGGCACGCGGCCGCGCTGCCGATCGCCTGCGTCGAGGGCTGGTCCACCGAGGACCAGCACTGGAGCGGCCTGCGGCTCACCGACCTCGCCGCCATGGCGGGCCTCCCCGCTGCCGGGAGTGTGCTGGTGGAGTCGGTGCAACCGCCGGGCCCCTACAGCTCGGTGATGCTGCGCGGCAACCAGATCCACGACCCGCGTGCCCTGCTCGCCCTGCGGGTCAACGGGGCGGACCTCTCGCTCGACCACGGCTACCCGGCGCGCATCATCGTCCCGGCCAACCCCGGTGTGAACAACACCAAGTGGGTGCACCGGCTCACCTTCAGGACGTGACCATGGCACGGGCCCTGCGCTGGTACGGCGCCAACCCCCTGCACCTGCTGGTGCTGCTCTGCTCCTTCGCGCTCACCGCGTACGCCTGCGTGCGGCTGTTCGCGGTACGGCCGGTCGAAGTGGCGATCTGGCTGGTGGGAGCGGCGATCCTGCACGACCTGATCCTGCTGCCCCTGTACTCCCTCGCCGACCTGTCGGCCCTGTCCGTACTGCGGCACCGCCAGGACACCGTGCCGAGGGCGCCGTGGATCAACCACCTGCGGGTACCGGCGTTCCTGTCCGGCCTGCTCCTGCTGGTGTGGTTCCCCCTCGTCCTCGGCATCTCCCGCCCCTACCCGGACGCGACAGCGCTCACCCTGGACGTCTACCTCCCCCGCTGGCTGATCATCACCGCGGTCCTGTTCGGCGTCTCGGCAGTGGCCTTCGCCCTCAAGCTGCGCCGCCTCCGCAAAGCCGCCCGCGCCGGGGAGGACGGGGGGTGATCCACCGGCGGGCCGAGGCCACTACAGTGTGAGCCGCACGGGTTCGCACCCGCGGACGACGGCTCTTGCGGAGGTGCCATGACACTGCCGATGAGACTGACGGCGGTCACACTCGACTGCGCCGATCCCGAGGCGCTCGCCGCGTTCTACCAGCGGGCCACCGGGTTCGCACTCCATCCCGACTCCGACGGTGACTTCGCCGGCCTCACCCGCGAGGACGGGTTCTTCATCGGCTTCCAGCGGGTCGACGGCTACCGGGCGCCGAGCTGGCCCGGCCCGTTGGTCCCCCAGCAGGGGCACTTCGACTTCGCGGTCGACGACCTCGCGGAAGCCGAGGCCGAACTCCTGGGGTTGGGCGCGACGGCACCGGAACACCAGCCGGGCGGCGACCGATGGCGGGTGCTCCTCGATCCCGCCGGGCATCCCTTCTGCCTGGCCAGGCGCTGACGTACCGCGCGCCTGCGCGGGGACGGAGGTGTCCCCGCGCAGGCGGGTGGGATCAGGCGTCGGCGATCGGGCCGGTGCCCAGGCGCACGTTGTCGATGGCCCAGAACCAGTTGTTGCCGGCGTTGAAGATGCGGAAGTTCACCGTGACCGAGGTCGCCCCGGACGGGACGGCGACGGGCAGGTCGACCAGTCGGTTCTGCTGGTCCTGGCCGCGGTTGGTGTTCCCGGAGGTGGCACTGGAGTAGTACAGCACCCGGGACTTCTGGCCGGTGTCGAACTCGACGGTGACCTCGGCCTCCTGCGGACTCTCCTGGCGGTAGTGGGAGTCGAAGCCGAGGTGCAGCGTCGAGGTGCCCGCCGGGATGGCGACCGCGGGGGTCGTCAGCGTCGAGTCGAACCGTCCGCGGCCGGACGGGCTGCCGGTGTCGTCCCAGTCGTCCGGGTCGGCCACGGCGACGATGCCCAGCCCGCGGGTGAAGTTCGTGCGGTCCTGCGCGGCCGGGAACCAGAACTGCTTGGAGAGGAACGACCAGCCCTGGAGCTCCCGGGTCCCCTGCGGCATGCCCGGGGCATTGGTGATCGTCCAGCCCTCGGGCGTGGTCCGGGTCCAGCCCACCAGGCCGGGCCGGCTGAGGTCGGCGGCCGGGGCCAGGGCGGGGGCGACGGACTCGAAGTCCTCCGCGAGCAGCAGACCGGTCATGACGGGGCCGACCTTCGCGGCCAGCGACGCGGTCTGCTCCTTGGTCCGTCCGGCCAGGACGGCCGTCACGGTGGCCTGGAGCGTGGCGGAGGCGCGCGCCGCCGCGGCCGGGGCGACGACGTCCCAGGTGAGTGCCACCGACGAACGCGCCGGCACCGAGGCCGGCGCGCCGTCCGCCGGGGTGGCCCGCCATCCGCTCGGCAGGGCGAGCGAGGACGCCAGGCCGGTGAGCGGGGTGCTCCCGGCGTTCGTGACGGTCGCGGTGACGGTGAGCGGCCGGTCCGGGGAGAGCACGGTGCCGTCGGTCTTCGGCGAGGTGGCCGGTCCGGACAGGGCGACGCTCATCGCCGGCGCGACCTTGGTCCTGACGCGCGCGTCGGCGACCTTCAGCAGTCCACTGCCGTCCGCGTGCGCGGCGACGACCAGGCTGCCCGCCGTGGCGTCCGCGGCCGGGGTGACGGTGAAGCGGACCTCGGCGGAGGCTCCGGAGGCGAGCGACGCGGGCGCGGCGTCCGGCTGCTGGAGCGTCCAGCCGGCGGGCGCGAGCAGCGCGACCGCGAGGCCGGTCAGCGTGGCCGTGCCCTGGTTGGTCACGGTGACGACGACGTCGGCCGGACTGCCCTGCGCGAGCGGGGTGTCCAGGGAGGGCAGCGGCTCAGGGAGGGTGATCGCCGCGCTCAGCGCCGGGACCGTTCCGGTGGCCGGGTCGGTGACACCGTCCTTGCCGTCGGCCTGGTGGCCGGTGATGCGGCGCAGGAAGCGCGGGTCGTCCAGGTCCACGACCACGATGTCGTACCAGCCGTGGTGGGAGGGGTGGACCGACACGGTCCGCGTCTGGCCCGGCTCGAGGGTGACGCTCCGGATCTCGTCATTGGCGTTGCGCGGGTAGACCGACTCCCCCACAAGCAGCGTGCGGGTCGTCGAGGAGGGGTTGCTGCACTGGACCAGGACCGGTCCGGTGCCGGTCTCGTCCACCACGCACGCCTCGGCGCCCACGCCGGCGCCGCGCAACTCCCACAGGGCCCAGCCGGGACCGCGCACCTGCAGGTCGTAGCCGTCGGCGCCGTAGGCGACCGTGCCGTCGGCGGTCGCGCCACCGGCCACCGTCCAGGTCTGCGGGGCCGCACCGTCGCCGGGGTACGCGGTGAGGGCGGCGGCCCTGCCGCCGGTGTTCCCGAGGCTCAGCCGCACCTGGTCCCCGGCCACCTCGGCGCGCAGCGACAGGCGGTACGGAGAGGGACGGGTGGGCCGGGTGCCCTCCTCCTGCTCGGGGAGCGCCTGCTCCTTCGGCGGGACGGGGTTCCAGCGGCCGATCGGCGCCGGCACCGCGCCCGGCTGCTCCACGTCGGGCTGGTTGCGTCCGTGGCTGAAGTCGAAGGCGGAGGTGAGGTCGCCGAAGACGCTGCGGCGCCAGGCGCTGATGTTGGGCTCCCGCACTCCGGTCCAGCGCTCCAGGAAGCGGATCACGGAGGTGTGGTCGAACGCCTCGGAGCAGACGAAGCCGCCCAGCGTCCACGGTGAGACGACGGTCATCGGCACACGCGGGCCGGGGCCGACCGGGCGGCCGCCGAACCAGTCGTCGCTGTTGCCGGACTCCGGCTTGGGCGCGACGGGGGCGGGCACGTGGTCGAAGTAGCCGTCGTTCTCGTCGAAGTTGATGAACACCGCCGTCTTCGACCAGGTCTCGCGGTCGCTCGCGATGGCGTCGAGCAGGTCGTAGATGAGGTTGGCGCTGCCGACCGGGGTGGAGGAGCCGGGGTGCTCGGAGAGCGCCGCCGTGGGCACGATCCAACTGACCTTGGGCAGGGTGCCGTTGCGGATGTCCTCCGTCATCCGGGTGATCAGGGTGTCCGGCTCGGAGCGGTAGGCGCCGCGCAGGAAGAGCCGGCGCTCGGCCTCGTTCAGGGCGTCGACGCCCTGCTGGAACTGGGCGAGGGCCGCCTGGCGGTCCGCGGGGGTCCGGTCCCAGAGGCTGTCGTAGAACTGCTCGGTGGTGGCGAACCCTCCGCTGACCCTGGTGAGGATCTTGCGGCCGATCTCCTTCCACGGCCGGAAGTACTCGACGGCGTTGTCGGTGAAGTTGTCCCACTCCTGGTAGATCTGCCACGAGATCCCGGCCGCCTCCAGGCGCTCGGGGTAGGTCGTCCAGTCGTAGCCGCCGTGGTCGTAGTCGTAGGCGGCGTTGGTGACGGCCCTGTTGACGCCGTCCGGCTCGTAGCCCGTCGTACCGGTCCACAGGTAGTTGCGGTTGGGGTTGGTCGAGCCGTACACGGAGCAGAAGTAGGAGTCGCAGATGGTGAAGCGGTCGGCCAGCTCGTACTGGAGGGGAATGTCCCGCCGGTCGTAGTGCGCCATGGTGCTCTGCCCCTTGGCGGCGACCCAGTCGTTCCACCAGCCGTTCGCCCGCGCCTGGTTGGCGTCGGAGAAGCCGTGCGGGAGCGAGCCGAGGTACTGGATGTCGCTCTCGGGACGGCCGGCGTCGCGCGCGGCCTGCCGGGCGGAGAACGGCAGGACGGCACCGCCGGCGGCCCGGGGCTGCCCGAAGACACTGGCACCGCCGGGCAGACGCAGCGGGGTGCGGTCGCCGAAGCCGCGAACGCCCTTGAGGGCGCCGTAGTAGTTGTCGAAGGAGCGGTTCTCCTGCATCAGCACGATGACGTGCTCGATCGCGTCCATGCCGCCCGGCGCCATCGGCGCGGCCATGGCCTCGAGGAGCGACGGGGGAAGGAAGGAGAGCGCGGTACCACCGGCGAGAGCGCCGAGGAGCTTGCGGCGGGAGATGTCGGACATGGTGGGGAGGCTAAATTGCAGGCGGCGCGGCCGGTAAGCCTCCGCGACAGAGCTTCGTTCACCGTTCACGAGGGAGCGCCGGGTGTTCAACTGCCCGCATGAAAGGTGATCAGTCGGCGTGCGGCGAACCTGACATGAGCCGGCGTGCGCCCCGCCCGCCGACGGGAGCACGCCGCAGCGTTCGCCCGCTCAGGCGGGGACGGTCGCGGGTGTCTCGCTCTCCGAGGATTCACCGGCACTCTTCGCCCCCGGGCCGCGGCCGAGGAAGGCGTAGGCCGCCCCGACGAGCAGACCGCCGCCGACGAGGTTGCCCAGGCCCACCAGGAGCAGGTTCCGGGCGAAGGCGGCCGCGTTCGCACCGGGCACGTGCTCGAAGAGGCCGAGCGCGTAGTACGTCATGTTCGCCACGACGTGTTCGAAGCCCGAACCGACGAACGCCAGCAGGCACCAGAAGATCACGGTCAGCTTGGCGCCCTCCGACCGGGTCCGCGCCGCCATCCACACGGCGAGGCAGACCAGGAAGTTGCAGAGCACTCCGCGGAAGAACAGCGCCGCTCCCGACTCGGCGGCCTTCGCCTTGATCAGGCTCGCCAGCAGGGCGAGTGCCGGGGCGGTGTGCCCGGGGGCGCCACCGGAGGTGATCACGCCACTGCCGTGGACGAGCCAGGCGAACAGCACCGACCCGACGAGGTTGCCGACGAACGATCCGAGAATCAGCGCCGCCGCGTCGGCCGCGGTGATGCGACGGACGATCGCCCCCTGAACCGCGGTCATCATGGTGCCGGTGGCCAGTTCGGCACCGGCGAAGACCGCCAGGGTCAGCCCGACCCCGAAGACCAGGCCCTCGACGAGTTTCGTGTACGGGGACGAAGCGGCCAGCAGCGGCCCGGCGACCGCGAGCAGCAGGACCGCCGCAACCCCGATGAACGCCCCGGCCAGCATGGAGCCGACCAGGAACCGGCCCGGCCTGCGGAGCCCGGCGGCCTTCTCGGCAGCCGCCTGCCCCTGTTCTTCGAGGGCCTGGGACACGGGAATGGGCATGCTGTCACCTCAAACTGGCTATAACGGGAATAACGCCTCACTTTTCTCGATGCTATGCCGCACGAAACACGTCCTGAAGAAAGGTGTCGCACATCACAGACCTGGACTTGTCGGCCGATAAAAGGCGCGAAAAGGTGAGGTCATGGTGAATTCCTGAATCGGCAAAATCACGGCACAGGGGACGCGAAGAACGTGTCCCCCGTCCCCGCGCCCAGCGAGGCTTTCGCGGCCTGCTCCCGCCCCGCCACGGACAGCGTGACCAGGTGGTCGAGGCGTCGCACCTCCCAGTACTCCAGTGCGACGGCGGGCAGCGGCTGCACGGGGGTCCATCCGAGCAGAGCGGTCGCCAGACCCGCGGCGTCACCGAACGCCCTGGACGCGCCCGCGGCGATATGGGGCCTGACCGTGCCCGCCGCATCGCCGATGAGCGCCGCGTGGTCGGCCACCATGCGCCACGGGGGGACGTCATGGACCGGCTGCATGAAGAGATCCGACAGCCCCACCAGTTCCGCGAGGGCCGGCGGGAGCGAGGCCTCGGCCTGCCCACGGACCCGCTCGACGGTCTCCGGCAGCGCTTCGCCCGGCGGCAGGAAGTGCGCGAAACGCCTTCCTGAGCGGCCCGTCAGGAGTCCGGGCAGATCCTGCTCGGCGACGTTGACATACCAGACCCAGTTGACGCGCCGCGAGCCCTTCTCCAGCTCTCCGTCGGGTCCCGGAACCAGGGAGCAGAGCATCTGCATGCCACTGGACGTGAAAAGCGTGAGACGGCCCGAGAAGAGCTCCAGGAGTTCACCGGAAAGCCGGGACTCGGGTTCCAGACCCCGCCAGGCGACGTAACCGGCGTAGGCCGGACGGGAAGAGGGGTCGAGCAGCCTGCGCGTCGCCGACCCGATTCCGTCCGCTCCCACCAGGAAGTTGCCGCGCGCGGCGCGGCCGCCGGAGAACTCCGCGGTGACCTCGTGGCCCTCCACCTGTACACGCCTCAGTGCGCCGTCGAGGCGGTGGCACACGTCGGCGAGGGGCTCGCGCAGCACGCGGTGGAGGGCGTCCCACGCCGTCATCAACCGCGGCGCCTCATGGCGCGCGGCCTTGCCCCGCACATCGAGTTGCTGGCGCTCGTGCAGTTCGACGCCGACCGCTTCCGCGGGAACGCCCAACCGGTTCAGCAGCGCCTCGATCTCCGGCTGCACGACGATGCCGGCGCCGCGTGCCGGCGTCGGGCCCACCGATCGCTCGTAGACGGAGACGTCTGCCCCGATGGCCCGCAGTTCGTGCGCGGCCGCCAGACCGCCCAGCGATCCGCCGATGACCAGTGCCGCGAAGTCGTTCGTCTCCGGGATGGCGCACCTCCACAGGCTCCGTTCCGGCCGAAACGCACTCCGGGACGAAGGAGCGTAAACACACCCTCCGGACGCCCGCAACTCGCTCACGTCCGCCGGGATTCACGTCATCAGCCGTTTGCGGGCACCGGGTTGCGGCCGTGCAGAGGCACACTTAGCGTGACACGCGGTCACTTTGATTCGCCTCGAGAACACCGGCCCTCTTGGTCGCCGCAGGAAATGCTCGGAACGGCCCAAGGAGATCTGTCGTGCCTGAAATTCCCCACTGGCATTCTCGGCGGAAGGTGCTCTTCGCCTCTGCCGCCGCGATGACCGCGGCAACCACAGGAGCCTTCGGCCTGCTCTCCGGGAAGCCGGTCGCCAAGAAGACCGGCGCGAGCCCGGGCACGAGCGTTCGCCCCTTCCGCATCGACATTCCGGAACGGGATCTCGACGAACTCCGCCGGCGCATCGTCGCCACCCGGTGGCCCGACCGCGAAACGGTCCACGACCAGTCACAGGGTGTCCAGCTCGCGACGATGCAGGAACTCACCCGCTATTGGGAAAGTTCCTACAACTGGCGGAAGATCGAGGCGAGGCTCAATTCGCTGCCGCAGTTCATCACCGAGATCGACGGGCTCGACATCCACTTCCTCCACATCCGCTCGCGCCACGCGGACGCGCTGCCGATGATCCTGACCCACGGCTGGCCGGGATCCGTCCTGGAATTCCTCAAGGTGATCGCCCCGCTCACCGACCCGACGGCCCACGGAGGACGCGCGGAGGACGCCTTTCATCTCGTCATCCCGTCCATGCCGGGTTACGGCTTCTCGGAGCGGCCGACGACCACCGGCTGGGGCCCGGACCGCATCGCCCGCGCCTGGGCCGTACTGATGGAGCGCCTGGGATACCGGCACTACGTGTCCCAGGGCGGCGACTGGGGCGCGGTGATCTCGGACCGGATGGCGGTGCAGCGACCTGCGGGACTGCTCGGCATTCACGTCAACTTCCCGGCCACGGTTCCGCCGGACATCGCGAAGAGACTCGCCTGCGGCGACCCCGCCCCGGCGGGCCTGTCCGTGGACGAGAGGACCGCGTTCGACGAACTCGCCGCCTTCTACAAGACGGGCTCGGGCTACTCCGCCATGATGGTCACCCGCCCGCAGACCGAGGGATACGGACTGACGGACTCGCCGGCCGGACTCGCCGCCTGGATGTACGACAAGTTCGCGGCGTGGACGGACAGCGGCGGCCACCCCGAGCGTGTACTGACCCGGGACGAGATGCTCGACGACATCACGCTCTACTGGGTCACCAACACCGCGGTCTCCTCCGCCCGCCTCTACTGGGAGAACAACGCCAACAACTTCAACGCGGTGTCGGTCTCGCTGCCGGCGGCCATCACGGTGTTCCCGGGCGAGATCTACCAGGCGCCGCTGAGCTGGGCCAAGCAGGCGTATCACGATCTCATTTATTTCAACAAGGCCCGCAAGGGCGGTCACTTCGCCGCGTGGGAAGTGCCGGACATCTTCAGCAGGGAACTGCGCGCCGCGTTCGAGTCGCTGCGTCATCCGGGAGCCGCCGGCAAGTGAGGCCGCACCGCGCCCCGCTCCCCCACGGGTATCCGCGGGACGCGCTTCCCGTCGGCCATTCCACGGGCGGCGGTGAGGTGGCGCGCCGCATCGGCCGCCACGGCAGGACGGGGCGGGAAAGCCGTCCCGCTCAGCGCGGTCCCGCCACTGGTGCTCAAGACCACGGCCGCCCGGTCGTCCCCCCGGGACGCCGGGCGGCCGATCCGTGAACTCCCTTACTCACGCGCTTTCTTGGCCGAAGCGGTGGAACGGTTCCGGTACGGTGCCGCAGGACCGGGAGAAGTCGATTTTTCCCAAGCAAAGCCAGATCACTATGCAACCTTGATCAAGTGTGGTTCCCTCATCCCTCGTGACCAAGAACCAGGTCCGGAGTTCGAACTGAGCGGGACGTCCGACGTCCCCGTCACAGGGCTGCCCCGGCCCCGTTCCCGGGCGCCCGGAAACCGCCGGGTGCTCCACTGTCCGCCGCCCGTGTTATAGGTCTCCCGGGCGGCCAAGGGTAGTCGTACATGCGAATACAAGCCCGTTGGGCCCTGATCCCCGCGCTGGCCGGCCTCCTGGCGGGCGCCGTCCCCGGCGCCGCCCAGGCATCCCAGAGCCCCGCCACGGCCGCACCCGCCGTCGGCACCGCGGCGGCCGGGGTCAAGACCGTCCGGACCCTCACGCTGATCACCGGTGACAAGGTGACGGTCGTCCAAGGCGCCAGCGGCGTCCCCGCGGTGAGCGTGCAGCGTGGTCCCGGCCGCACCGGCATCGGCTTCCAGCTCTCGCACGAGTGGCACGGAACCGAGCACCACATCTCGGTCGTTCCCTCGGACGCGCAGGCCCTGCTGGCCGACGGGCGGCTCGACGCCCGCCTGTTCGACGTCACCGAGCAGGTGAACGCCGGCTACGACGACGCCTCGACGAGCACCTTCCCGCTGATCTACTCGAGCCGCAGCGGCAAGTCCGCCACGGCTCGCGCCGCGGTCCAGCAGCACGCTGCCCGCATCACCCGCACCCTGGACGTTCTGGGCGGCGGCAGCTTCGCCCCGGCCAAGCGCGACGCCGCCTCCTTCTGGAAGTTCGTCACCGGGACGCAGGGGCTGCGCGGCCCGCTGCGCGAACTGTGGCTCAACGGCCGCAGCCGGGTCGCCCTCGCCGAGAGCACCGGCATCATCGGCGCCCCCGAGGTCTGGGACAGCGTCGATGCCAACGGCGTGCACATCACCGGCAAGGGCGTCACCGTCGCGGATCTCGACACCGGCTACGACCCCACCCACCCGGACCTCAAGGACAAGGCCGCCGCCGGCCGGACCATGGACTTCACGGGCTCCGGCACGGTGGTCGACGGACACGGCCACGGCACCCACACCGCGTCCATCATCGCGGGCACCGGCGCGGCTTCGGCGGGCAAGTACAAGGGTGTCGCCCCCGACGCCACGCTCCTGGTGGGCAAGGTCTGCGACAACGACGGCTTCTGTCCCGACGACGCCGTCATCAACGGCATGACCTGGGCGTCGGAGGCCGGCGCGAAGGCCGTCAACCTCAGCCTGGGCTCGCCGCCGTACGCGCAGACCGACCCGCTCACCGAGGCGGTCGAGAAGCTGACCGCCGAGCACGGCACCCTGTTCGTGATCGCGGCGGGCAACGAGGGCGCCCCCGCGGCCGACTACTTCGGCGGCACGGTGGGCAGCCCCGGCATCGCCGACTCCGCGCTCACCGTGGGCAGTACCACCAAGCAGGACGCCCTCAGCGACTTCTCCAGCCGGGGACCGCGCATCGGCGACTTCGCCGTGAAGCCCGACATCGTCGCACCCGGCTCGGACATCACCGCGGCCCGCGCCGCGGGCACCACGATGGGCGACCCGGTCGGCACCTCGTACGTCACCGCGTCCGGCACCTCGATGGCGACCCCGCACGTCACCGGTGCGGTGGCGCTGCTCGCCCAGGAGCACCCGGACTGGAAGGCGGCCGACTTCAAGTCGGCCCTGACCAGCGCCGCCAAGGGCCTGCCCGGACTGACCGCCTACGACCAGGGCACGGGACGACTGGACGTGGCCCGCGCCGCGGTCCAGAGCGTGCGGGCCACCTCCGGCAACATCAGCTTCGGCAAGGCCGATTACCCGCACCAGAGCGTCACCCGGACCGGCACCGTCACCTACGCCAACGACGGCGCCACCGACGTCACGCTGCACCTGTCCGTCGACGCGAACGGGCCCCGGGGCCAGAAGGCGCCCGCCGGTGCCTTCGCCCTGTCCGCCGGCACCGTGACCGTCCCCGCGCACGGCACCGCGTCCGCCACGCTCACCGCCACCGTCGACGCCACGATGGTCGGCGCCTACGGCGGTTCGGTCGTCGCCACCACGGACGACGGCGCCACCACGGTCCGCGACGCCTTCGGCGTCTACGCCGAACCGCTCACCCACGCGATGTCGTTCACCGTCCTCGGCCTCGACGGCAAGCCGGTCGGCGAGGGCACGTACGTCAACGCCTTCGACGTCCGGACCGGCCTGCAGTACAGCGTCGTCACCGATGCCGACGGCACGGCGTCGATGCAGCTGCCGGAGAGCGAGTACGACGTCTCGGCGAACAAGTTCGACCCCGTGGCGCACACCTCGGTGCTGTTCTCCGAGCCGGGTGTGCACCTCACCGCCGACACCTCGCTCGACCTCGACGGCCGCACCGCCGAGCAGGTCAACCTCACCGTCGACAAGAGCCAGGCCGAGAACGAGGGCATCTTCGCCAGCGTCACGTCCGTCAGCGCGGACGGCCGCTACGGCACGCAGAAGTTCGTGATGGGCTTCCCCGGCGACCGCATCTACGCCACGCCGACCGCCCAGGTGACCAGCCACGCGTTCTGGTTCCTGACCAGCCAGCGGTGGACCGGCACGATCCCCGCGACCCGTACCGGCCCGGCGTCGAGCTATGCGTACAACCTCGCCGTCAACGCCAAGGGCGGCATCCCCTCCACCCTCACCCGCAGGCTCTCCGACCGCTCGCTCGGCCGGGTCGAGGAGACCTACGCCGGCCAGGGCGGCAAGCCGCTCGGCGTGCGGATCGACACCCCGGTCCCGACCTACGGCGCGGTCGCCTTCGTCGACGGCAACGAGATCCCGGTCCCGGGCAAGCAGACCCGCTACTACACCGACGACGCCGCGATCGTCTGGGACCGCACGCTCGGCATGCGCGCCCAGGGCACCGCCGGCTTCGACGAGATCCAGTTCGCGGACACCACACGATTCCGGCCGGCCGCGACCTACACCCGGCTGTGGAACCAGACCCCGCTGCGCGCCCGGTCGCTCGACGCCCTGCGCCTCGAGGACCAGCTCTACCTCACCCCCGGCCTGTTCTCCTCGGCCGCCGCGAACACGGCGACGTACTCCGGTGAGGCCCGGGGCACCACAGGCTCCTCGACCCTGTACCGCAACGGGGTGAAGGTCGCGTCGCTGGACTCCCTGGGCCAGTTGCAGACCGCTGTTCCGTACGAGAAGGCCACCTACACCCTGAAGTCCTCCGGCACCCGCTCGGTGGGCTGGTCGACCCTGGGCAGCAAGGCCTCGGCCACCTGGACGTTCACCTCGCAGCGGCCGGGCACCACGGCGATGACCCAGCAGCCGCTCATCAACGTTCGGCTCAACGGCCCGGTGAACACCTCGGGCAGCGTCGCCGGCGGCCGTACGTACGTCTTCCTCGTCACCGCCGAACGCGGCGGCAAGGCGGCCACCACGTCGCTGGGCCTGCGGATCTCCTTCGACGACGGCAAGACCTGGAAGACCCTGCCGGTCCGGCGCGCGGGCGATCTCGGTTATGTCGTCCTGTCCACCCCCAAGGCCGGTGGCTACGCGTCCATCCGCCTCACCGCCAAGGACGCGGCGGGCAACGCGGTCGACCAGACCGTCATCCGCTCCTTCCCGGTGACCCGCAAGAAGTAGCCGGACATCACGGCGCCACCGCGCGGCGCTGCAACGGCCCCCGCCGACGGCTTCCCAGCCGTCGGCGGGGGCCGCCGGGCGTTCAGGGCAGCGCCGTTGCCGCGGTGCCGGCACGTCCGTGCAGGTGGGCGGCGTCCTGGCTGGGGGGTACGCCGAACCGGCGGCGGTACTCGCGGCTGAACTGCGACGGGCTGTCGTAGCCGACCCGGTGACCCACCCCGGTGATGTCGTGGGGGTGGGCGGCCAGCAGCAGACGGGCCTCCTGGAGCCTGATCTGCTTCTGGAACTGAATGGGGCTCATCGCCGCCACCGCCTGGAAGTTGCGGTAGAAGGCCGAGGGGCTCATGCCGGTCCGCCGGGCCAGGTCCTCGACGCGGAACGGCTCCGCGTAGTGCTCGCGGATCCACCGCACGGCGCGTGCGATGTGGCTGAGGCTGCTGTCGGCCAGCCCGAGTTGGCGCACGACACCGCCCTGATCAGCGGTGATCAGCCGCCACAGGATCTCGCGGATGACCATCGGGGCCAGCACGCCCCGGTCCCGCGGCCGCTCGAGCAGCCGCACCAGCCGGATCAGGGCGTCGAGCAGCTCCGGCGACATCTCCCCGACGGCGATCCCCGGCGGAGCGGCCGGGGCGGGGCGCGGCAGGTCCCCCGGGCCGGCGCGCAGGAGGAGTTCGGCGATCGCGGTCGGTTCGAGGACGAGGGCGAGTCCCAGAGCCGGGTGGTCGGGGCCGATCTCGGTGAAGTGGCCGGTGACGGGGAGGTCGACCGAGGCGACGAAGTACGTGCCGGGGCGGTACTCGTACAGCCGGTCCCCCAGCGCCAGGCGTTTGGCGCCCTGTGCCAGGACGGCGAGCACCGTGCCGGACATCGACGTCGTCGGCGGTCCCGCACGGTCGGCCCTCGCGATGTGCAGACCGGCGATGTCGGTGGTGGCGTCATCGCGCACGTGCCGGGCCAGCAGGGCACGGAGCTCGTCGAATCCCATGGCCCCATTGCAGCACAGCCATCCGTCCCGCATTCCCGTGGACAGGAGGATCATGCAAGTGCGGACGAGCTTCGTTCTACCGTTGTCGCATGTCATCGCGGTGAAATGAGATCAGTGACTCCCCGACGGCAGAGAGCGGAATCTCCCGTCAGGAGAGGAACAGACATCCGTGCACCCCGTCGAAAGAGGAGTACCGCCATGACCGTCGGCTACGGATTCAACGCCACGCTGACCGCCCGGCCCGCGATGGGCGACCGGCTGGTCGACCTCCTGCTGACCGCGCTGGAGGAGGGCAACCCCGCCGCGAGCGAACACTGCCTGGTCTACCTCGTCTGCCGTTCGGCCGCCGACCGCGACGTCGTCCACGTCACCGAGGGCTGGACCACCGAGGACGACCACCACCGGGTCTTCGCCGGCGCGGCCGCACAGGCCATCGTGGCGCAGGTCCGGGAACTGGTCGCGGAGGGATCGCCCTACACCGACTACGTCCCGGTCGGCGGCAAGGCCGCCTTCTGAGCTCGCGAGTCCCGCAGACCGTCCCTCCTCCCCGCTGACCGAAAGGACCCGCCCGTGTCTCCCGCACGCCCCGGCCTCGACCCCGAGCTGCGCAGCCTTCTCGCCCCGATGCCGCTCGTCACGGAGCTGACTGCGGAACTCCTCGCGCAACTGCGCGAGATGCCGTCGCCGCCGGTCGAATCCCTGCTCGCGGGCCATGCGCTCACCCGGCGCGACGTCGCCGCCCCCGGCCCTGACGGCGCACGGATCCCGCTGTCCGTGCTCACCCCCGCGGCGGCCGACCGCACCACACCGGCACCGTGCGTGTACTGGATGCACGGCGGAGGAATGATCATGGGCGACCGGTTCGCGCAGATCGACATCCCGCTGGAGTGGCTGGACCGGTTCGGTGCCGTCGTGGTCTCCGTCGACTACCGGCTGGCACCGGAGGCCACCGGCACCACCGCGGTCGACGACTGCTACCACGGGCTGCTGTGGGTGGCCGAACACGCCGGCGAACTGGGCATCGACCCCGACCGCATCGTCATCGCGGGCGCCAGCGCCGGCGGCGGGCTCACCGCCGCGCTCGCCCTCCTGGCACGCGACCGCGGTACCCCCGCCGTCGCCGCGCAGATCCTGATCTGCCCCATGCTCGACCACCGCAACACCACCGTCTCGAGCCACCAGTACGCCGGCGAACCGGGTGTGTGGACCCGCGAGACCAATGCCTTCGCCTGGCAGTCCGTGCTCGGCGACCTCGCAGGGGGCGACGTTCCCGCCTACGTCTCACCCGCCCTGGCCGACGACCTGTCCGCCCTGCCGTCCGGCTACATCGACGCCGGCTCGGCCGAGGTCTTCCGGGACGAGGCCGTCGGCCACGCCTCCCGCATCTGGGCGGCCGGGGGCCAGGCCGAACTGCACATCTGGGCCGGGGGCTGCCACGGATTCGACGCACTGTTCCCCGACGCGCGGCTCTCCGCCCTCGCACGCCGCACCCGCACGGACTGGCTGGGCCGCGTCCTGGCACCCGCGCCCGACCCGGCGCCGTAGGCGGCGCGAGCCGCCTGTCCCGGCGGGCGGGCGTCACATGCGGTCGACGTCCCGCACCGCCTGCGCGAAGGCCGCGGGGGCTTCCTGCGGGACGTTGTGACCGATGCCGTCCAGAGTCCGGTGTGCGTACGGGCCGGTGAACTTGGCACGGTAGGAGGAGCCGTCGCCCGGCGGTGTGAAGGGATCCACGGCGCCGTCGAGGGTGACCGTGGGGACCGTGATCACGGGTGCGCGTGCCAGGCGCGCCTCGAGTGCGTCGTACCGCGGATCGCCGTCGACCAGGCCGAGCCGCCAGCGGTAGTTGCCGATCACCATGGCGACGTAGTCCGGATTGTCGAAGGCCGCCGCGGTGCGCTCGAAGGTGGCGTTGTCGAAGGCCCAGGTCGGGGAGTTGAACGTCCACACCAGCCGGGCGAGGTCACGCCGGTTGCGTTCCAGTCCGAGCCGGCCGCGCTCCGTGGAGAAGTAGTACTGGTACCACCACGCCCACTCGCTCTTCGGCGGCAGCGGCTGCTGGTTGGCCTTCCGGTTGGTGATCAGATACCCGGTCACGGAGACCAGCCCCTTGACCCGTTCCGGCCACAGCGCCGCGATGATGTCGGCGGTCCTCGACCCCCAGTCGTAGCCGCCGAGGATCGCCCTCTTGATCCCCAGGGCGTCCATCAGCGCGACGATGTCCAGGGCGAACGCCGACTGCTGCGGGGCACGCGGGGTGGAAGGGTCGAGGAACCGTGTCGTCCCGTGCCCACGCAGGTACGGCACGACGACCCGGTAGCCCTTCGCCGCCAGCAGGGGGGCGACGCCCACGTAGCTGTGGATGTCGTACGGCCAGCCGTGCAGGAGGACGACGGCGGGACCGTCGGCCGGGCCGGCCTCGGCGTAGCCGACGTTCAGGACGCCGGCGTCGATCTGCTTCAGCGGGCCGAACGAGGCCCCGCCGCCCGGGGATTCCTTGCCGCCCGCCGGGGCGGCCGGTGCGGCCTTGCTCGCGGCGGACGGGGACGTCGAGCACGCGGTCGACAGACCGGCCAGGACGAGGCCTGCCGTTCCCGAACCGACGATTCTTCCGAAGCTGCGCCTGTCGATCATCCTCGGCCTTCCCCGGGGTGCCGGCGGTGGAACCACGCGGGGGTTCATGCCCGGTGGAGCACGGTCCGTGGCGCCGCACCCGGGAATGTCAGCCCGTCGGCCCAACGCCGCCGCCAGTGGTGACACGCGCCGCGGACGACCCATGAGACCCACGTCACCTTCGGCCCGCTGTCACATTCCGCTCCGCTGTGCGGTCAGAGCTGCGTATCGGTTCCCACGGCACAGGAGAGCAGCATGCAAGCGCGCCTCAATTTCTTCGGCAACCCGACCGCGGGCAAGTTCCTCAAGCACATCAACTCCGCCGGCATGGTGGCGGCGGACTCCGCGCTGCCGCACGCGACGCAGGAGCTGGTGAAGATCCGCGCCAGCCAGATCAACGGCTGCGGCTTCTGCACCGACATGCACACCAAGGAGGCCGCGGCCGCGGGCGAGACCTCCGTGCGTCTCAACCTGGTCGCCGCCTGGCGCGAGGCCACCGTCTTCACCGACGCCGAGCGCGCCGCGCTGGAGGTGACCGAGCAGGCCACCCGCATCGCCGACGCGGCCGGCGGCGTCAGCGACGAGGCGTGGGCCAACGCCACCAAGTTCTACGACGAGGACCAGCTCGTCGCCCTGATCGGCCTGATCGCGGTCATCAACGCCTACAACCGCATCAACGTCATCAACCAGCAGCCCGCCGGGGACTACAAGCCCGGCATGTTCGGCTGATCACCCGGCTCCGCCCCGCGGGGCGGAACGTCCGTCTCCGGGCCATACCCCCGACTGTGGCCCGGAGACGGACGGACAACGAACCCTCCATGCGCGCGCCCGTGTTCACTCCGGGCGGCGCGGCGCGGGAAGCTCGCCGGAGCCGCGGGGCACGAGGCGGGTCTCGACCATGATCGTACGGGCGCGGGAGCGGTCGCCCTCCAGCCGCTCGACGGCGGTGGCACCCGCCACCTCCCCCATCGCCACGGGGTTCTGCGCGACGACGGTGAGCGCGGGTTCGAGGATCGCGGCCATGGGGACGTCGTCGAAGGCGACGACGGCGACGTCCTTGCGGCGGCTGCGCGAGAGCTCGACCATGACCCCGATGGTCATGACGTTGTTGCCGGACAGCAGCGCCGTGGGCGGATCGGGCAGCGCGAGCAGCCGGGCCGTCGCCTCGGCCGCGCCCGACGGGTCGTGGGCGTCGACGACCAGGGCACGGTCGTACGGCAGACCCGCTTCCATGAGCGCCGCGCGGTAACCGGCGAGCCGTTCGCGGCGGGTGTAGAGCCGGGCAGGCAGGTCGCCGATGAAGCCGATCCTGCGGTGGCCACGGGCGATCAGATGGGCCACTCCTCCCTGTGTGCCCGAGCGGTTGGAGCTGACGACCGTGTCGGCGGTGAGGCCGTTTCCGGGCCGGTCGAGGAAGACGATGGGCATGCCGCCGGACCGCTGCGCCTTGAGGTAGGCGTGGTCGGCACCGACGGCGGGAGCCACCATCAGTACGCTCACCCGGCGGGCCAGGAACGTCTGGACCAGGGCGAGTTCACGTTCCGGGTCGTCGTCGGAGGAGCCCATGAGCAGGGTCAGCCCACGGCTGTGCACGGCGTCCTCGATGCCGCCCGCCACCGCTCCGAAGAACGGGTTGCCGACGTCCGGCACCACCAGGCCCACCGTGGTGTCCGGACCGCCGACCCGGATGCTCCTGGCCATCAGGTTGGGCTGGAAACCGAGTTTGGCGACGGCCTCCAGTACCCGCTTCCTGGTCTCCGCGGAACTGGGGCCGTCCTCGTTGAGGACCCGGGAGACCGTCTTGGCGCTCACGCCCACCTCGCGGGCCACATCGGCGAGGGTCGGTCTGCGGGTCGCTGCCATAAACCACCTTCTTTGTGGACGTCGCTCCGGTGGATACCGGAACCGCGGTCAGCTCCCCCGCACCCCGGCTGCCGAGGCCGCGTCGCTGTCCGTCACGACCGTACCCCCGTCGGCCCGCACGCTCAGCGCCCCGGTCATGATGGCCACCACTTCGGCCATGGAGTAGTCGGCCGGCTTGATCACCGCCTCTCGCCTGCCGAGCCGGTGGACGTGGACGCGATCGGCGATCTCGAAGACGTGCGGGATGTTGTGGCTGATGAGGATCACCGGGATGCCCTTGTCCCGGACCCTGCGGATGAGGTCGAGGACCTGCCCCGACTCCTTCACGCCCAGGGCGGCGGTCGGCTCGTCCATCACCACCACGCTGCGGGCCCAGGCCGCCGCGCGCGCCACCGCCACGGCTTGCCGCTGACCCCCGGAGAGGGTCTCCACTGGCTGCGAGAGCGAGCCGACGCCCACCTTGAGGGCGGCCATGTGCGCCGCGGCCTCGCGGCGCATGGCCTTCTTGTCGAGCATGCGGAACACCGAGCCGAGCACGCCGGCGCGGCGGATCTCGCGGCCCAGGAACATGTTGGAGGCGATGTCCATGGACGCGGCGACGGCGAGGTCCTGGTACACGGTCTCGATGCCGTGGGTCCGCGCGTCCTGGGGGCCGCCGAACCTGATCGGCTCGCCGTGCAGCCGGATCTCGCCGGCGTCCGGCACCAGGGCACCGGTGAGTGCCTTGATCAGGCTGGTCTTTCCTGCGCCGTTGTCGCCGATGACGGCCAGGACCTCGCCGGGCATGAGGTCGAAGTCTGCGCCGTCGATCGCCGTGACGTGCCCGTAGCGCTTGACCAGTCCGCGTGCGCTGAGGACCGGCTCCGGACCGCCGCCGGGCGCGGGGTCGGCCGGCGGGGACCCGGCGGAGGCCGGTGCCGCCTGCGCCGGTTCGTGGGAGGGGGCCGGGCCGGTCATCGGGTGCCCTTTCGCGAGAGCTGGTCGACGGTCACCGCGAGGATGACGAGGACGCCGGTCACCAGCGTCTGGTAGACGGACGAGACGCCCATCAGCTGGAGGCCGTTGCGGAAGACACCGACGATCAGGACGCCCACGAAGGTGCCGAGCACCGTGCCGCGGCCGCCGAACAGGCTGGTCCCGCCGAGCACGACCGCGGTGATGCTGTCGAGGTTGTCGGTCTGGCCGGCCTGGGGGTCGCCGACACCGGTCCGCGACACCAGCAGCAGGGCCGCGATGCCGTAGACCAGGCCGGCCACCGCGTAGACGCCGACGGTGAGCCGGGAGACCCGGATGCCGCTCAGGCGGGCGCTCTCCGCGCTGTTGCCGAGGGCGTAGACGTGGCGGCCCCAGGCCGTGCTGCTCAGCGCGTAGGCGAAGCCGAGGAACAGGGCGACGGTGACCAGCGACCCGTAGGTGACGTCGGTCCGGCCGAGCGGGAAGGTCTTGCCGAGCACGGTCAGCGGGCCGGGCAGGCCCGTGACCGTCTGCTCGGCGGAGTAGATGTGGGTCAGGGCGAAGGCGACGTTCAGCATGCCGAGCGTCACGATGAACGGCGGCAGCGGCACGGCCCGGACCAGGAGTCCGTTGACGAGTCCGAAGACGCCGCAGGCCAGGATGCCGATCCCGATGGCGAGCACCGGCGGCAGCGGTCCCTGGACGGCCAGCTTGGCGATCAGGATGCCCCCGAAGGCCATCACGGCGCCGCAGGACAGGTCGATGCCGGCGGTGAGGATGATGAGCGTCTGCCCGATGGCGAGCGTGCCCACCACCATGACCTGCTGGAGGATCAGCGAGAAGTTGCCGCCGGACAGGAACTGGTCGGTCGAGATCGAGAAGAACACCGACGCGATGACGAGGGCCGCGAACGGGCCCGCCGCGGGCGCCGTGAGCAGCCGCCGCAGTGCGGTCGACTCGCCGGCGCCCACGGGCAGTGTGGTGGAGGTGGTCAACGTGCTCAGCCCCAGCAGTTCTCGAGGCCGAAGGCGGTGTCCTTGGCGTCCGCGCCGGCCTGCGGCTTGTCGGTGATCAGGGTGACACCGGTGTCGGTGTAACCGCTGGTCTTCTTCCCGTCCTTGGCGAAGGCCGAGATCGCCTTGACGCCGTCGGCGGCCATCTTCAGCGGGTACTGCTGCGAGGTGGCGGCGATCTTGCCGTCCTTGACCGCCTGGACGCCGGTGCAGCCGCCGTCGATCGCGACGATCATGACGTCCTTCTCACGGCCCTTGGCCTTGATGGCCGTGTACGCGCCGAGCGCGGCGGGCTCGTTGATCGCGTAGACGAGGTTGATGTCCGGCGCCTTCTGCAGGCAGTTCTCCATGGCGGTCTGGCCCTTGGCCTGGTCACCGCCGGTGTCCTGGGAGCAGACGATCGAGGGGTCGGAGGCGTCGATGCCGAAGCCCTTCACGAACCCCTCGTGGCGCTGCACGCCGACCGACACGCCGGGGGCGAGGTCCAAAGTGGCGATCTTCACCGGCTTGCCGGACATCGCGGCCTTGGCGTACGCGCCGATCAGTTCGCCGGCCTTCACGTTGTCGGTGGCGAACAGCGCGTCGGCGGCGTCCTGCGGCTCCGGCGGGGTGTCCAGCGCGATGACCAGGACGCCCTTGGCGCGCGCCTTGGCGATGGCGGGGACGATGGCCTTGGAGTCGTTGGGGGTGATGAGCACGCCCTTGACCCCGGCGGCGACCATGTTCTCCAGCGCGGTGACCTGGCTCGCGTTGTCGCCGTCGAACTTGCCGGCCGCGGTGGTCAGTTCGACGTTCTCGCTCTTGGCGGCCTGCTCGGCGCCCTGCTTCATCTTCACGAAGTACGGATTCGTGTCGGTCTTCGTGATCAGTCCGACCTTCACCTTGCCCCCGGACGGGGCGCTGCCGCCGGAACCGGACCCGCACGCCGCGAGGGACAGGGCGAGGCCGGCGGCGCCGATGACGAGAACCGGACGGGCTCTACGGGACATGTGTGACTCCTACGGGAAGCGTGAGCGGGGGACGTCCATGTGTGCCGGACGTCGGCGAAAAGCGACGCCGGGGCAGTGCCATCGTTGACATATGTCATCGTTGACACTGCCTGCGGAGGATGATGGACTCCCGGTCCGGCAACGTCAATGCCCTCTGCAGGACACGAGTTGGCAACAGTCGGACCGCAGCGACCGGAGACCGCCCGGCACTCAGGGGTGGCTCCGGTCGCCGGTTCCGCACCCCACCTGGAGGAATTCCGTATGCAGCCGCGTCAGGTCACCGTGCTGGGAGAGTGCGTCGCCGATGTCTTCGCGGACGCCCGGCCCGGGCCGCCGCCCACCGATGGGCGCGATCCCGCGGACGTCCCCACCCAGGGCCTGCACCTGCACGCCCTGCCCGGCGGCGGGCCGGCCAACACCGCGGTGGGGCTGGCCAGGCTCGGCACGCCCACCCGGCTGCTGGCGCGGCTGTCCGGCGACGTCTTCGGGCGCTTGTTCCGTTCCCATCTCCTGGACTCCGGCGTCGATCTGACGGACGCCCCGGCCGCCGCGGAGCCCAGCACGCTCGCGGTCGCCGACATCGACGCCGGCGGTCAGGCCGCGTACACCTTCCACGCCGAGGGCACCGCGGACTGGCAGTGGACGCGGAACGAACTGGACCGGGCCGGCCAGGGCGACCCGGCCTGCGTGCACACCGGCTCGCTCGCACTGGTCCGCGAACCCGGGGGCTCGCTGCTGGAGGAGTTCCTCAGCAGGGCTCGGCCGCGGGCCACGGTGAGCATCGATCCCAACGTCCGTCCCGCGCTGGTCGATCCGGCGGTCTACCGGCGCCGGTTGCCGAGCTGGTGCGCGGTGGCGGACATCCTGCGGCTGAGCGAGGACGACCTGCGCGTCCTGGTCCCGGGCACCGGGGTGGAGGCGGCGTGCGACGGTCTCCACGCGGCGGGGGTGCGGCTGGTGGTGATCACGCGTGGTGCGCACGGCGCCTTCGCGTCGCTCGACGGCCGGACCGTCTCCGTGCCCGGCGTGCCCACGCAGGTCGTCGACACCGTCGGGGCGGGAGACTCGTTCACCGCGGGACTGCTCCACCACCTCGGCGAGCAGGACCTCCTGGGCGGCCGGCTGGAGGGCCTGCGGCTGGCCGATGTCGCGGCGGCCTGTGCGTTCGCGGTCCGCGTAGCGGCGCTGACCTGCGCCGTAGCGGGTCCCAACCCGCCGTGGGCCCATCAGATCACGCTGCTCCAGGGCGAGAAGGACACGGCCGCCGCACGTGCCGGGGACCGCAACCTTTCTCGTCCGGGGCGTTGACGAGCCCCCACCCGGGGCCCATCATCTGTCATCGATCGGATGTCAGCGATGACATGTGTCAACGATGACACTCACAAGCGACGTCGAGAGAGCTGGTTCACATGCGTCGAAGAGTCGGGGCCCTGCTGGTCGCCCCGCTGGTCGCCCTGATCGCGGGCCTGGTCGCACTCCTGCCGAACACACCCGCGGTCGCCGGGACCGTCTCGGACTACCCCGAGTTCCCCTATCCGCCGACCACGTACAGCGAGCCCTTCCGCGGCCAGTTCCACTTCAGCTCGCAGTCGGGCTGGATGAACGACCCTAACGGCCTGGTGTACGCGAATGGCCTCTACCACTTCTTCTACCAGCACAATCCGCACGGTCTGGCCTGGGACACCATGCACTGGGGCCACGCCACCAGCCCCGACCTGGTCCACTGGACGCAGAAGCCGATCGCCCTGGAGCCCGGTGTGCACCCCGGAACGCTCTTCTCCGGGGGCGGCGTCGTCGACAAGGACAACACCTCGGGGCTGAAGACCGGCGCGCTCGACCCGATCGTGGTGTTCTCCAACACCGACGGCGTGAGCATCTTCTACAGCAACGACAACGGCCAGACCTTCCAGGCCTACGACAAGGGCCGCAAGCAGATCGAGATCCCCGACGAGAGCCGCGACCCGAAGGTGATCTGGGACGCGGCGCGCCACCGCTGGACCATGGTCGTCTGGTCCAACCAGGGCGGCAACGGCGTGAACATCTACACCTCGCCGAACCTCCTGAAGTGGACCCTGGCCAGCCGCTACCAGGCGCCCTGGCTCTTCGAGTGCCCCGACTTCTACCCGCTGCCGCTGGACGGCAAGAGCGACCAGCAGCGGTGGGTGATGACCTCCGCGTCCAGCCAGTACGTCGTCGGCAGCTTCGACGGCACGACCTTCCGCACCGACTGGAGCCAGCCGGCGCAGATGGACCTGGGCACCACGTACGCGGGCGGCTCCTTCTACGCCGCCGAGACGTTCACCAACACCCCCGACGGGCGCACGGTGCAGATGGCCTGGCAGGGCGGCAACCGCGGCAGCACGTGGACCGGCAACGCGACCTTCCCGGTGACCCTGGGCCTGGTCAGCACCCCGGACGGGCCCCGGATCACCCGTACACCGGTCACCGAGCTGTCCTCGCTCGCCTCGCAGACCGAGACCTGGAAGAACGACACGGTCAAGGCACCCAAGGAGCCCAAGCCGGGCAAGGAGCCCAAGGCCGCCGACAACCCCTTCGAGGACATCAAGGCCGACACCTACGAGATCACCGCCCAGTTCGACGTGAAGAACTCCACCGCGACCCGGTTCGGCTTCGACCTGCACAGCCGCAGTGACGGGACCGCCGACCGCAGCGTGGTCTACGACACCGAGAAGCAGACCCTGCAGGGCAAGCCGCTGAAGCCGAGGGACGGCAAGGTCACCATGCGGCTCCTGGTGGACCGGGGCCAGCTGGAGATCTTCGCCGACGGCGGCCTGTACTCGCTGTCCGACAACGTCGACTTCGACTCCGCGGCCGACAGCCAGGGCATCCGGCTCTTCGCCGTCGGCGGCAAGGCGAAACTGGACAACGCGACCTTCACCCGCCTGAACACCAGCTGGGGGACGGCCCAGTCCACCCTCCTGAGCAATCTGAAGGGCCCCTGGCACGCCGCGGGCGGCGCCTGGACCGACGTCAGCAGCGGCAAGCGGGTCTCCACCAGCGGTGACGGCTTCTACATGAGCGCGAGCGGCGGCGCCGACGCGGTCTACCAGGGCGACATCACCCTGGACACCGCACGCGCCGGCGGCCTGACCTTCCGCGCGAACGCCTCGGGCGCCGGGTACACGGCGACGCTCGACACCAGCGGTGTGGTGAAGCTGTGGCGCCCTGGCAAGGACATCGCCGTCCGCGCGCTGCCGGTCAGCGGGGGCCGCACCTACCACCTGAAGGTGCAGACGGACGGCGCCCGCATCCGCGTCTGGGTGGACAACG
Organism: Streptomyces sp. MI02-7b; assembly: GCF_033793585.1. Taxonomy (NCBI): domain Bacteria; kingdom Bacillati; phylum Actinomycetota; class Actinomycetes; order Kitasatosporales; family Streptomycetaceae; genus Streptomyces; species Streptomyces sp. MI02-7b. The sequence goes on from NZ_JARAWX010000001.1 coordinate 122,483, forward strand.
CCGCGGACCCCGTCATCGACGCCACCGACACCACCTACGCCTCCGGCCTGTTCGGGGTGAACACCTTCGACGGAACCGCGACGGTGCAGAACCTCACCACCGGACAGGGCGGTTTCTCCGCCTTCCCCACCGGGCGGTGGACACCGCGCGGCGGCACATGGACGGTCACCCCGGCCGGGCTGCGCGGCAGCGCGCCACAGAACGGCTTCTACCTCAGCGACCGCACGGGCGGCGACTTCACCTACGAGGGCGACCTGTCCGTCACCAACGGGCAGGCGACCGGCCTGACCTTCCGGGCCGGAAGTGACGGCGCCGGCTACACGGCGAACATCGACACCAGTGCCGGTGTGGTCAAACTGTGGCGCCCGGGCCGGGACATCGCGACCTACGCCACGGCGATCACCGAGGGCCGTACCTACCACCTGAAGGTGCGGACCGACGGCAACCGCATCCGCGTCTGGTTCGGGAACGGCGCCGATCCCGTCATCGACGCCACCGACGACGCCTACGCGAGCGGCCTGTTCGGGGTGAACTCCTTCGCGGCGAACACCCTCGCGCAGAACCTCACCGTGAGCTGACGGAGCATCACCCGTGCGAGGAATCCGGGGCCGGCCCGCGGGCCGGCCCCGGGTTCCTCCATGCCCGGCCCCGCGCGTGCGCGGATTTCCCACGTTGGAAAACGCTCCGCGCACAACCGGGCCCGCCCCGGTGCCGGCGCCGACCCACGCACTCCGATCTACGAATTCACCCCCATGGGGCGGGTGTTGGCCGCACCACGCGCCCCAGGAGATTCTCTGACACCACCTCGACGCGAGGTCTGGACACGGCGGCACGGCGCTGCTTTCATTCTCACCGCGTCCAGAATTTCCAACGTTGTACAAGCGCGCAACCGACCCGCATCCCTTCTTCGCACCAGGCGCCACACCCCCTTTGACCAGCACTTCCCTCCAGGCGTGGACGACGCCCCCCACGGAAGGTGCACGCGTGATTCCTGGCAGACGACGTACCACTCGGCTCGGGCGCTTTGCCGCCCTGCTTTCGCTCCTCCTCGGGGCGGCGCTGATGGCGCCGTCCCCCGCGACGGCCCGGCCGGCCGATTCGGTCGCCGCGCCCGCCGCCTCCGCCGACAACGGCCTGCGCGGCGACTACTACCGCATGTCCAACGGCACGGCGCTGGACTTCGCCCAGTACACGGGCACGCGGATCGACAGCTCGCTCCACGTCGACGACCTGCTGCCCGCCCTGCGGGCCTACGCGGGGACCACCACCAACGTCGCGGTGCGCTGGACGGGCCGGCTGGAAGTGCCGGCCGACGGCAGCTACACCTTCTACATCAAGGGCGACAACGGCTTCCGCCTCTCCCTCGACGGCGCGAGCGTGATCGACCACTGGACGACCGACTGGGACGTGCAGACCACCTCGGAGCCGATCACCCTCACCGCCGGCCTGCACGAGGTCGCGGTGGACTACAACCAGGGCAACGGCGGCGCCTACCTGCACACCGAGTGGTCCGGGCCGGGCTTCGACCGCCGGCCCGTGCCCGACACCGCCCTGCACCTGCCCGCGGACTTCGCTCCGGCCGACGCGGAGGCGTCCGTCGACAAGACCGGCCGCATCGCCTCCATCGACCTGGGCTCCCGTGTGACCGGTCTCCCCGCCGACGCCGCCTCGCACCTGGCGCTGCTGTCCGGCGGCACCCGGTGGTCGGCCACGGTGTCGAGGGACCCCAAGCACGCCTCGCGGCTGCTGCTGCGTCCGGGCACGTCCGACTCCCCGGTCGCCCTGAAGGCCGACGTACGGGTCAGCTACGACGGCAGGGGCGGTATCACCACCGCGGCCGGCGCCCCCGGCCCCTTCTCGGTCGCCGCGAGCAACGACTCCACCTGGTACTTCGCCACGAAGTGGGCCAAGGACGTCTCCCGGTCCCACCCCCTGCCGGACTACCCGCGGCCGCAGTTGACCCGCAAGGAGTGGAAGAACCTCAACGGGACCTGGCAGTTCCAGCCGACCGAGCAGGACGCGGCACTCCCCCAGGGCCCGCTGAGCGACAGCATCGTGGTCCCCTACCCCATGGAGTCGGGCCTGTCCGGCGTCGCCCGGCACCACGACTGGTCGCTGTACCAGCGCACCTTCACCGTGCCGGACGACTGGCGGGTCGGCTCGGGCAACCGGCTGAACCTCAATTTCGGCGCGGTGGACTACGAGGCCTGGGTGTACGTCAACGGCCACGAGGTGGCCCACCACACCGGCGGCTACCAGGCGTTCACCGCCGACGTCACCGACGCCCTGGCCGGGCGCGGGACGCAGGAGCTCACGGTCAAGGTCCGCGACACCACCGACGACCGCTACGCCCTCGGCAAGCAGTCCCGCGACCCCAGCGGCATCTGGTACACGCCGAGTTCGGGCATCTGGCAGACGGTCTGGATGGAGCCCGTCCCCGAGGCGGCCGTGGACTCGCTGGTGCTGACCCCGGACCTCGCGGACTCCTCGCTCTCGGTCACCGTACGGCCGGGTGCCGGCACCTCACCGGACGCCAAGGTCACCGCCACCGCCTACACCAGGAGCGGGCGCAAGGCCGGTACGGTCACCGGCCCGGCGGGCACCGCGCTGCGGCTGCCGGTCGAGCACGCCCGGCTGTGGAGCCCGGACGACCCGTACCTGTACGACCTCGACGTCACGCTCACCGACGGCCGGAGCAAGGACCGCGTCGGCTCCTACTTCGGGATGCGGTCGATCGAGGTGGCCCCGGCGGGCGGCACCAACCGGATCAAGCTCAACGGCAAGCCGGTCTTCGTGCTCGCCACCCTCGACCAGGGGTTCTGGCCGGACGGCCTCTACACCGCCCCGACCGACGAGGCGCTCAAGTACGACCTCAAGGAGCACAAGAAGCTCGGCTTCAACGCGGTCCGCAAGCACATCAAGGTCGAGCCCGCCCGCTGGTACTACTGGGCGGACCAGCTGGGCCTGATGGTCTGGCAGGACATGCCCAGCCGGGGCACGGCCGCGGCCGGCACCCCGGAGACCGCGGCCTTCGTCGACCAGGTGCACCAGATCGTCGACCAGCACATCAGCACTCCGTCCGTCGTGATGTGGACGCTGATGAACGAGGGCTGGGGCGAGTGGAGCAAGGAGGCCACCGGCGACCTCGCCGACTCGGTGAAGCGGCAGGACCCCTCACGCCTGGTCGACGCCCATTCCGGGGTCAACTGCTGTGCCTCCAGGGGCGATTCGGGTCGCGGTGATCTGATCGACTTCCACGACTACCACGGCCCGGCCACCCCGGCCCCGGACGCCGGCCGCGCCGCGGTCGACGGCGAGCACGGCGGCTACTCGTACCTGGTGCCCGGGCACATCCTGGGCGTCGCGGGCGGCCAGGACTACGGCGACGCCGCGCACAGCAAGGAGGAGCTGACCGCGACCTACGTGGAGAACACCCGCAAACTGCTCCGACCGGCCGCCTGCGGCCTGTCCGGATCGGTCTACACCGAGATCACCGACGTGGAGGGCGAGCTCAACGGCCTGATCACCTACGACCGGGCGGTGGTGAAGGTGGACCCGAAACAGGTGCGGGACATCAACCGCCAGGTCATCGCGGCCGGGGCCGCCGCCGGCGGGGTCGACGTCCCGCCGGGCACACCCGGGCAGCAGGGCGTCTCCTGGTGGCCGCTGCACGAGGGGTCCGGCACAGTGGCGAAGGACGCCGCCGGATCCCACGACGGGACGCTGAACGGCGGGACGAGCTGGACCACCGGCCCCAACGGGGGCGCCCTGCAACTGGACGGCCGTACCGGCTTCGTGGACACCGGCGCGCCGGTGCTGGACACCGACGGGGCCGACTACTCGGTCGCCGCCTGGGTCCGGCTGGACGACAAGGGGCACTTCAGCACCGCGGTCTCCCTCGACGGGACCTCCAACAGTGCCTTCTACCTGCAGTACTCGCAGGCCGACCGGCGGTTCGCGTTCAGCTTCGCGGGCAGCCGGGCGCTGGCGAACACCATCGGGGAGCCGGTGGCCGGCCGCTGGTACCACCTGGTCGGCAGCTACAGCCACGGTGACGGCCAGTTGCGGGTCTACGTCGACGGCAGTCAGGCCGGTTCGGCCCGGGCCTGCAACGCCGAGGGACCCTCGGGCCACCTGGTGATCGGCCGCGGCAAGTTCGGCGGCAACCTCGTCGACTACTGGGGCGGCGCGATCGCCGACGTGCACGCCTACGACCGCGCGCTGAGCGCGGCCGAGGTCGCGTCGCTGGCGGCCGGCGAACCCGCGGCGCCGACGAACCGCTGACCACCGGCGGCCCGCCCCGTTTCAACGGGGGCGGGGCGGGCCGCCTCCCGGGCTCCTGCGGAGCCCCGCACTCCCCTGATCAGGTCGCACACCGCTCTACGAGGAGTTGAACGTACATGAGCACCTCCCGTACCACCCGCATGCTCGCCGTCGCGTGCCTCACCGCCGCCGCCGCCCTGACCGCCACCTCGTGTGCCAAGCAGGAGGACTCCGGCGCCGCCTCCCCCAGCTCCTCCGAAGGCGCCCAGGTGGTGCAGTCGCCGACCGCGAGTGCCGCCGCCGGCGACGGCTGCACGCTGCAGTCCTACGGCGCCACCAAGCTCGACCTGAAGAACACGGTCGTCGGCTTCTCGCAGTCCGAGAAGGAGGCGAACCCGTTCCGCATCGCCGAGACGCAGTCCATCAAGGACGAGGCGGCCAAGCTCGGGGTGAAGAAGCTCCTCACCACCAACGCCCAGTCGCAGCTGCCCAAGCAGATCAGCGACATCCAGGACATGCTCGCCCAGGGCGCGCAGTTGCTGATCGTCGCCCCGCTGAACTCCGACGGCCTGGAGCCCGCGCTGCAGGCGGCGGCCGCCAAGCACGTCCCCGTGATCACCATCGACCGCAAGATCAACGCGACCGCGTGCAAGGACTACGTGGCCTTCCTCGGCTCGGACTTCGTGGAGCAGGGCAAGCGCGCCGCGGACCAGATGATCGACGTCACCGGCGGCAAGGGCAAGGTCGCCATCCTGCTCGGCGCCTCCGGCAACAACGTCACCACGGACCGCACCAAGGGCTTCGTCGACCAGCTGGCGGCCAAGGCTCCCGGACTGAAGATCGTGGCGCAGCAGACCGGCGAGTTCGCCCGTGACAAGGGCCAGCAGGTGATGGAGCAGCTGATCCAGTCCAACCCCGGCATCACCGCGGTGTACGCGGAGAACGACGAGATGGGCCTCGGCGCCGTCACCGCGCTCAAGGCGGCCGGGAAGAAGCCCGGCAAGGACGTCAAGATCGTTTCCATCGACGGCACCCGCAACGCGGTGCAGGCCCTGGCCAACGGGCAGTACAACGGCGTCATCGAGTCCAACCCGCGCTTCGGGCCGCTGGCCTTCGCCACCGCGCAGAAGTTCTTCGGCGGGGAGGCCATTCCGGAGGACGTGATCATCTCCGACCGGTCCTACGACGCCTCCAACGCGAAGGACTCGCTGGCCGGGGCGTACTGAGCCCGCGACCGGGGCCGCCCGGCCGGACACGGCAGGGCGGCCGCTCTTCCCCGACCCACCGCATCGCGAATCCTGGAAGGCCCCCTATGGCACCCCCCGAAGCGGCAGCCGCCGCACCGCCCCCGGAGCCGGGCAGTCCCACCGCCCCCGCGGTGCTGGAGGCGCTCGGTGTCGGCAAGCGCTTCCCCGGCGTCGTGGCGCTCGACGACGTGTCCCTCACCCTGCGCCGCGGCGAGATCCACGCGCTGGTCGGCGAGAACGGCGCCGGCAAGTCCACCCTGATCAAGGTCCTCACCGGAGTGCACCGCCCGGACAGCGGCGAACTGCGCCTGGACGGGCAGCCCGTCGCGTTCGCCCGGCCCGTCGACGCCCAGCGGGCCGGCGTCACCACGATCTACCAGGAGGTCAACCTCGTCCCGCTGATGAGCGTGGCGCGCAACATCTTCCTGGGCCGTGAGCCGAAGAACCCCTTCGGCCTGATCGACTTCCCGCGCATGCACCGGGAGGCCGCCGCGCTCATGGCGGGCTTCGGTGTCACCGCCGATGTCCGCCGGCCGCTCGACAGCCTCGGCGTCGGCACCCAGCAGATGGTGGCTCTGGCCCGCGCGGTGTCGGTGCGGGCCAAGGTCGTGGTGATGGACGAACCCACCTCCGCGCTCGAACCCCGCGAGGTGGAGACGCTCTTCCGGGTCGTCGAGGACCTGCACAGCCGCGACATCGCCATCCTCTACGTCAGCCACCGGATCGAGGAGCTGTACCGGATCTGCGACCGGGTCACCGTCCTGCGCGACGGACGTCTGGTGCACACCGGCGATCTGGCGGGCCTGGACCGGATGCAGTTGGTCGCCATGATGCTCGGCCGTGAGGTCGCCGAGGTGCGCCGGCACGGCCGGACCGGCTTCGGCGAGGCCCACCGCCCGGACCGCGAACCGGTGCTCACCGCCGAGGGACTGACCAGTCGTCACGTGCTGGACGACGTGTCCCTGGAGTTGCACCCCGGCGAGGTGCTGGGCCTGGGCGGACTGCTCGGCTCCGGGCGCAGCGAGACCGCCAAGGCACTGGCCGGGGCACTGCCGCTGGACTCCGGCTCCGTCACCGTGGCCGGCCGGCGGCTGGGGCGTCCCTCGCCCGCCGCCGCGATCCGCGCGGGCGTCAGCCTGCTGCCGGAGGACCGCAAGGCGGAGGGAGTGATCCCCGGCCTGTCGGTGCGGGAGAACATCGTGCTCGCCGCCATGCCGCGGCTGTCCCGGGCGGGGGTGGTGTCCCGGGCCCGGCAGGACCGCGTGGTCGACGTCTTCATGAAACGGCTGCGGATCAAGGCGTCGAGCCCCGAGCAGAAGGTGGGCGAGCTCTCCGGCGGCAATCAGCAGAAGGTGCTGCTGGCCCGGTGGCTGTGCCTGGAGCCGAAGGTGCTGCTGCTGGACGAGCCCACCCGGGGCATCGACGTCGGCGCCAAGGCCGAGGTGCAGGCGCTGGTCGACGAACTGGCGCAGGAAGGGCTCGCGGTACTGCTGATCTCCTCCGACATCGAGGAGCTGGTGGAGGGCGCCGACCGTCTGGTGGTGCTGCGCAGCGGCGCGGTGGCCGGGGAACTGACGGGCGAGCAGGTGGGCGAGGGAGAACTGCTGGAGGTGCTGGCGGCGCACGGCCCGGCCGCGAAGGACGCCTCCGGCACCGGTGACGAGGAGGAGCGCGATGACTGAGCTCTCCCCGGCCGTGCGGCGGGGCGCGCTCCGGCTCCCCACCCCGGCCTGGTTCCAGACGTACGGCGTGTACGCGGCGGTGGCGGTGCTCGTGCTGTTCAACGCCGTCTTCACCGACCACTTCCTGACCGCCGGCAATCTGCGGACCCAACTGGTTCAGGTGGCCCCGGTGGTGATCGTGGCGCTGGGCATGGCGCTCGTGATCGGGACCGAGGGCGTGGACCTGTCGGTGGGCTCGGTGATGGCCCTGGCCACAGCCCTGCTGCCGTTGTACCTGGGGTACGGACTGCTGCCGGCGCTGCTGGTGGCGCTGGCCGCCGGAGCCGCGGTGGGCGCGGTCAACGGCACGCTGGTGGCGGTGGTGGGGCTGCAGCCCATCGTCGCCACTCTGGCGCTCTTCGTGGGCGGCCGCGGGCTCGCCCTGGTCCTCGCCGACGGCCGGCTGAAGCAGATCGCCAACCCGGCCCTGCTGGGCCTCGGCACCGACGACGTGCTCGGCGTCCCCGTGGGGGTGCTGATCGCCGGTGTGCTGGCCGTGGTCGTCGCCGGCCTGGTGCACCGCACCACCTTCGGCCGCCAGCTGGTCGCCGTCGGCGGCAACCGGGCCGCCGCCGGGCTGGCCGGGCTGCCGGTCAAGCGGGTACTGATCGGTGTCTACGTCCTGTGCGGGACGCTGGCGGCGCTGGCCGGGGTGCTCGCCACCGCACGGCTGACGGCCAGTGACCCGTCCACGCTGGGCACCTTGATGGAGCTGTCCGCGATCACCGCGGTGGTGGTCGGCGGCACGCCGCTGACCGGCGGCTCGGTACGCGTCCTGGGCACTGTCTTCGGCGCCCTGCTGATGCAGCTGCTGCGCGCGACACTCGTCAAGCACGATCTGCCCGACTCCACCGCGCAGATGGCCCAGGCGGTCATCATCCTCGTCGCCGTCTACATCGCCCGGGAGCGTCGATCCCGATGAAGTCACTCACCACGCCCCGCTCCGCGCAGGCGTTCCCCGAACCGCCCGCGCCCGCGGCGGCCCGTTCCTTCGACCGGCGGCGGCTCGCCGTGCTCGTGCAGCGGCAGGGTGTCCTCGCCGTGCTGCTGGCCGTCGTCATCGTCTCCTCCTTCGTCTTCCCGTCGTTCGGCACGCGAGCCAACGCGCAGAACATCACCGTGCAGGCGTCGTTCCTCGCGGTGGTGGCGCTCGGCATGACACTGGTCATCATCACCGGCGGCATCGACCTGTCGGTGGGCTCGGTGTTCGCGCTCGGCGGCGTCCTGGCCGCCTGGGCTTCGCAGTACGGGCTGCTGCCGGCACTGCTGGTGCCGCTCGCGGTGTGCGGCCTGCTCGGCACGGTGCACGGCCTGCTGATCGCCCGGGCCGGCATGGCGCCGTTCATCGTCACGCTGGCCGGACTGCTGGCCGCGCGCGGGCTGCTGCTCGCCCTGACCGACGAGGGCGCCACCACCTATCTGGTGCCGCGCGACTCGGTCTTCGCCACGCTGGGACAGGGCACCGTCGGGGGCTTCGGCTACCCGGTGCTGATCGCGCTGGTGCTCTTCGCCGTCGGCGGACTGGTCCTCCAGCGCACCTCGTTCGGCCAGTCGCTGTTCGCCGTGGGCGGCAGCCCCGACGCGGCCACGCTGATGGGCCTGCCGGTGGCCAGGACCCGGGTGCTGGTCTACGCCGTCAGCGGGCTGCTGGCGGGCTTCGCCGGAGCGCTGAACGCCGCCCGCCTGTCGTCGGGGGTGACCATCATCGGCGTCGGCATGGAGCTGGACGCCATCGCGGCGGTGGTCATCGGCGGCACGCTGCTGATCGGCGGCTCGGGGTCGGTCAGTGGCACCCTGTGGGGTGTGCTCATGCTGGCCGTGATCCAGAACCTCATCAACCAGATCGGCTCCCTCAACTCGTCCTACCAATCGGTGGTCAGCGGCGGGTTCCTGATCGTGGTCGTCGTGGCCCAGCGGTACCTCGCGCGGGGACCGCGCACCACATGATCGCGCCGGTGCCGCGGGGCCGGACGCGGCCCGGCGGCACCGGCCCCAACCGGAGGGAACGCCGTGGGCGTCAGCCTCAAGGACGTCGCGCTGCGTGCGGGAGTGTCCATCAAGACCGTGTCCAACGTCGTGAACGGCTATGCCCACGTCACCCCCGCGATGCGGGCGCGGGTGCAGCAGGCGATCGACGAACTGGGATACCGGCCCAACCTCACCGCGCGACATCTCCGCAAGGGACGTACGGGCATCATCGCCCTGGCCCTTCCGGAACTCGGCAACCCGTACTTCGCCGAGCTGGCCGGCGCCGTCATCGACGCCGCAGCGCGCCACGACTACACCGTGCTGCTGGACCACACCTCCGGCGAGCGCAGGAAGGAGATCCTGGTCAGCCAGGGGTTCCGGGCCCATGTCATCGACGGCCTGATCCTCTCGCCGATCGAGCTGGAGGCCGCGGACCTGCTCGCCCGCACCGACAGCGCCCCCCTGGTGCTCCTCGGGGAACGGGAGTACGACGCCCCGCACGACCACATCGTCATCGACAACGTGGCCGCGGCCCGCAGCGCGGTGCGCCACCTGACCGGCATGGGCCGGCAGCGGATCGCCTTCCTCGGCGCCCGCCGCGAGAGCGCCAGGCAACCCGCCCACCTGCGGCTGCGCGGCTGGCGCGAGGAACTGGCCGACTCCGGGCTCCCGCACGGCGACGACCTGGTGGCCACCGCCTCCGGCTACGGCCGGGCCGACGGCGCGCAGGCCATGGCCGACCTGCTGGACCGCGGTTCGCGCCCTGACGCGGTCTTCGCGTACAACGACCTGCAGGCCATCGGCGCCCTGCGGGTGCTGACCACGCGGGGGTTGCGGGTGCCGGAGGACATCGCCCTCGTCGGCTTCGACGACATCGAGGAGGGCCGCTACAGCGGCGTCACCCTGACCACGATCTCCCCCGACAAGAAGGCCATCGCGCGCCAGGCCGTGGAATGCCTCGTCCAGCGCCTCACCGGGGCTCCGGACACCCCACCGCGCCGTGTGCGGGCCGGCTTCGACCTCGTCGTCCGCGAGTCCACCCTCGGCCACCGCCGCTGACGCCGGCGGCGACCGGTCGTGGCCGCACGCACCGGCCGGCTCACTGCCCGGGCGGGAAGTCCGCGCCGCGGGAGACGGCTTCATGGGCGCGCAACTCGTCGAGCATGCCCTCCAGCCGGGAGACCACGGCCTCGTAGCCGTCGGCTCCCAGGACCAGGCGGTGCGGGGGGGTGTCGGCCTCGAGCGCGGCGACGACGGCGCGCACCCCCCGGTAGGGGTCACCGGCCTGCCGGCCGTCCTGGCCGACCATGAACGTGCGCACCGACTCGATCACGGGGAGGTAGGCGTCCACCGTCTCCTCGACGGACTCGTCGGCGAACCCCGCGTAGGCGCGGGTGCGGAAGGCACCGGGTTCGACGGCGAGCACCTTGATGCCGAACGGGGCCACCTCCTCGCGCAGTACCTCGGTGAGTCCCTCGACGGCGAACTTGACGGCGCTGTAGTAACCGAATCCTGTCACGCCCCGCAGGCCCGCCACCGAGGACATGTTGACGACCGCCCCGCTGCGGCGGGCGCGCATGCCGGGCAGCACGGCACGCAGGACCTCGGCGACGGCGAAGAAGTTGAGCTCGAAGGTCTTCCTGACCTCCGCGTCCGCCATGCCCTCCACCGATCCGTACCAGCCCCGGCCCGCGTTGTTGACCAGGACGTCGATTCCCCCGAAGCGTTCCTCGGCGGCCGCGACGGCGGAGCGGATCTGCCCGGCGTCGGTGACGTCGAGCGGCAGGACGAGCACCTTGTCGCCGTGCTTGCGGGCCCACTCCTCCAGCAGCTCCGGGCGGCGGGCGGTGAGCACGACGTTGCCGCCGTCCTCCAGTGCGACGTCCGCGTAGGTCATGCCGAAGCCGCCGGGGGTACCGCCGGTGATGAACCAGGTCTTCACGGTTGTTCCTCTCACGCGGGGCGGCGGGGCTCGTCCCGCGCAGGGCGCAGCCCACCGCGCCCCAAGTCACTGCTAAAATGGAAGCACGTAACTTTCACTTTAGCAGTGACTTGGGAGGGTGTGTCGCCATGGCAAGCCGGATCCGGCTGGAGGACCGCGAGTGTCCGCTGTCGACGACGGTGCAGCACGTCGGGGAGTGGTGGACGCTGCTGATCCTCCACGACGCCTTCGACGGCTACACGCGCTTCGACCAGTTCCAGAAGAGCCTGAACATCTCCACCAGCATGCTCACCACCCGCCTGAAGACGCTGGTGACCGACGGTCTGCTGGAGCGGCGCCCGTACCAGACCAATCCCGTGCGCCACGAGTACGTGCTGACCGAGCGCGGCCGGACCCTGCGGCCCGTGGTCGTGGCGCTGGCCGCCTGGGGCAACCAGCACCTCGCGCCGGAGGAGCGCAGCATGATCCTGGTCGACGCGGAGACGGGCGAGGAGGCCGAGCCGGTGGTGGTGGACGCCAGGACCGGCCGCAGGCTCGACGACAGCGAGGCCTTCGTGTTCGCCGCCGGCCCGGCTGCCGGCGAGCTGATGCGCGCGCGGTACACCGAACTGGAGCGGCAGCGCCGGGCGGACTTCTGAGCGCGGCCAGGCAGGTCCGAGCCGCGGACCGGCCGGCGGGCGGGCGGGGTGGGGCGAATCGCGCTACGCAGGACGCCCGAGCAGGAGGTACTCGCCGTCCCGGCCCGTGGGCCGGTAGCCGCGGCTCTCGTACAGGTGGACGGCGGGATTGCCGTCGAAGACCCCGAGGGTCAGTACGTCGTGATCCGCCGCCCGCGCCTGCTCGGCGAAGGCGTCGAGCAGAAGGCCGCCGAACCCGCGACGCCGGTGCCCGGGCGCGACGTGTATGCCCACCAGGAGTGCGTCCGTACCCGAGGGCATCCACATCATGGAGCCGCAGGCCTCGCCGTCCACTTCCAGGATCAGGGTCCGTTCCAGGCAGGACAGCCACAGTTCCAAGTGGCGGTCGATGGCCTCCGTCCACTGCGCCTCGTTCGCGGGCTCGACGGAACGCATGTAGAGCCGTTCCCACAGGAAGATGCGCGGCAGATCCGACGGCCGGGCGCAGCGGGTACGAACGGACGCCGACCGATGGGTCACCGCTGGTACGGAACCGTCGTGCATGCGCAGCCGCCAACGCTCGGAAGTCGAATCACGCCAGCATACGACGCAGGCGCGGGCCCGCCCCCACACGGTCGGCCGGACCGCTCGGCGCATCGGACGGCCGTGCGCGTGACCGCATGTCACACGGCGCGCCAGCCCGTCCAGCGCCGCACCGAGACCACGACGACCGGCCCGCCGGGTGTGCGGCCTGCGTACTGGCCGTACCTGGCCGTCAGCAGGGCGACCCGGTGGGCCGCCTCCGGCGAGGCGTCGGGCGGTGGGAGGACCCGGGCCTCGCCGTCGGCGCGCACCCACCACAGCAGGTCCCAGTCCTCGTCGTAGTGGTCGACGAGCAGGCAGACCGCCGGGTTGACCGCGATGTTGGCAAGGCGCTTCAGCCGCGTCGTCCGCTTGGGCTTGTGGTCCACCGCCAAGGTCACCGAGTCACCGTCGACGGCGAACACCACCGGCACCAGGTGCGGACGGCCCGTCGCGTCGGCCGTCGCCAGGCGGGCCACGCGCGCCGCGGTGAACCGCTCTTGCGCCTGCGTACCCGTCAGGTCGGGCACCCCGTCCCCCTTCCGCCGGTTCCCCCGGCGCTCAGCGGTAGCGGCCCGCCAGCTCCGCGAGCCGGTCCAAGTACGCGAGCGTCTCCTGTTCGGGCATGGTGGGCAGGTAGAACAGCACCCGTTCCACACCCAGGCCGAGGTAGCCCTCGACCTGCGCGGGGTCGTCGGCAGCGGCGTACACCGTCACCGGTACCTCCCGCCCCGCGACGGAGCGCATGCGCTCGATGAGCGGACCGAGTTCGTCCGGTGGCATGCCGTCGGCGAGCCACGCGTCACCGAGTTCGGCGACACGGTGGAAGCCGCCCGGGCCACCGCCCACGTAGATCGGCGGAAAAGGGCGCTGGACGGGCTTGGGCCAGGCGTAGGAAGGGTCGAAGTCCACGAACTCGCCGTGGAACTCGGCCTTCTCCTGCGTCCACAACTCACGCATGGCGCGCAGTCGTTCGTCGGTGAGCCGGCCTCGCGTCGCGGGATCGGTGCCGTGGTCCCGCATCTCCTCGCGGTTCCATCCGACGCCGACGCCGAAGACCACCCTGCCGTCGGAGACCAGGTCCAGCGAGGCGACCTCCTTCGCCGTGTGGATGGGGTCGCGCTGCGGGATCAGCGCGATGCCGGTACCCAGCAGCAGCCGCTCGGTGACGGTCGCGATCACGGCGAGGGCGACGAAGGGGTCGAGCGTGCGGTAGTACATCTCCGGCAGTTCGCCGCCGTCCGGGTAGGGGGACTCGCGCTTCGCCGGGATGTGGCTGTGCTCGGCGATGAACAGCGAGTCGAACGCGCGGTCCTCCAGGGCGGTTCCCAGTGGGGCCGGCCGGACACCCCGATCGGTGATGAAGGTGGACACTCCGAATTTCACGACGGCTCCGTCCGATCGGGGCAGCACGGGTGGCGGTCACCACCGAACTGCTGACTACCCGCCCACGAGGACACCGTGCGCGCCGCCACCCGACAGGACCATCGTCGTTCGCCCACCCGGACGGCTGCCGCCCTGCCCGGCCCGGCCGATCCGGCGCCGGCCGGCGGTCGTCACCCGTCGGAGGTGACGGCGAGCATGGCCATGTCGTCGTCCCGCGGTCCGCCGGCGTGCCGGTGCACATCGGAGACCAGCACGCCCAGCAGTTCGGCCGGCCCGCTGAAGCCGACCCCGGCCAGGCGGGTCACCGGGTCGTACAGGCCGCCGTGGGTGTCGCGGGCCTCCGTGACGCCGTCCGTGCACAGCAGGAGGGTCGAGCCGGCCGGGAACGGCACCCGGTCGACCACCACGGGACCCCTCTCCAGTCCCACGCCCAAAGGCATCGCGTACCGCGAGGGATCGGTGGTCCGCACCGCGCCGGCCCTCAGGACGAGGGGAGCGGGATGGCCCAGGTTGACCAGCAGCACCTCCCCCGCGTCCCGGGGGAACTCGGCCAGCACGGCGGTGGCGAACCACTCCAGCACGTCCGCCTGCCCCCGCCGGCCGACCTCCCGGCACAGCGCGCGGTGCATCCGCGCGGCCACCGCCTCCAGCGTCGCCTCCTCGCCGGCGGCCATCCGGAACATTCCCAGCACCATCGTCGCGGCCTCGACCGCGTCCAGGCCCTTGCCGCGGACGTCACCGACGACGCAGCGCAGTCCGCGCGGGCCGTCCTGCACCGCGTAGAGGTCTCCCCCGATCCCGGCCTCCTGCTCCGCGGCCTCGTAGCGCGCGGCGATCCGCAGGGCGCCCGCGCGGGCGGGCGGTGCCGGCAGGACCGCCCGCTGCACGGTCGCGGCGATGGAACGGGCGGAGCTCAGCCGTGCCTCCCGCGCGTACAGCACGCGGTTGATCCACACCGCGACCACGGTGACCACCGCGACGGACAGCAACTCGCTCATCGCGGCGAGCGTGGCCAGGTAGCGGTAGCGGGCGACGATCGCCAGGTCCGCGGCGATCGCGCCCAGTCCCACCAGCATCGTCCCGTTCAGCGACAGCACCAGTGCGGCGAGCATCGGGGCGACGGAGTAGAACGCCGTACCGGTGTACTGGGCGGGGGTGAGGTAGTCCGTGACGCCGCCGAGGACCAGGAGCAGCACGGGGAGCGCGCGGATGTACCGGGGCACGTCCGCGCGGCTGTCGGGGCCCCACAGGTCCGGCCGCCCCACGCGTCCTCCCAGGGTCCGTCCCGCCGCTGTCACCCCAGATTCCCCGGCGGCCGCCCGGTCAGCCACCCCGGGCCGCCCCCGGGGTGAACCGCGCACTCCTCGGGGGAGACCGAGGGCCCTTCCGGGGGCTCAGCGCCGGCGGAGGTATTCCAGGCCCTTCTCGCGCAGGGCGCGGTGCAGGCCGTCATAGGCGGGCGCGCCGCCCAGGACGGTCTTGGGGAGCTTGGCCACCACGGTGTAGTTGGTGTCCACCACGTTGCCGATCGGCGCCAGTCCGGCCTGGCTGACCAACTGGTACGCGTCGAGCCGGTGCAGGCCGGTGAGCGAGGCCGTCCAGCCGATCAGGTCGTGCTGGCTGATCCGGTAGGCGTCCTCCAGCGGGCGCACCGAGCCGGTCGACATCAGGAAACGATCGTCCTCCAGCCGCGGCCAGGCGGGCGCCCCGCCCTTGATCAGGTCGATCACGACCACGGTGTGCATGGCGGCCTCCACGGCGGTGCCGCAGACCTCGCCCTCGCCCTGCCGGGCGTGGCCGTCGCCGATCGCCAGCTGCGCCCCGGGCACGTTGACGCCCAGGTAGAGCGTGGTGCCGGCGCGCATCTCCGGGGTGTCCATGTTCCCGCCGTGCGCGCCCGGGGTGATGCTCATGATGACCTCGCCGGCCGCCGGTGCGACCCCGACGGTGCCGTGCATCGGGTCCAGCGGCAGGTCGACGGTGTGCTCGGAGAAACGGGCCTGGAACCGGCAGCTGTTGCGATCGGGGTCGATGCCGTATCGCCAGACCACCTCGTCGAGCGGGTCGTGCAGCATGGCCGTGGAGTGGGTCGTGGTCAGCGCGCCGAAGTGCGGGAAGGTGGTGGACACCGCCCAGTCACGGGCGGGCGCGATGTCGACGAAGTGCACGGCCAGCGTGTCGCCGGGCTCGGCGCCCTCGACGTGGATGGGCCCCGTGACGGGGTTGAGGTACGGGAATTCGCACACCTCGCTCGGGAGGTCCTCCGTCCCGCGGACCCGGCCGCCGAAGCAGTCCTCGGTGAACAGCTCCACGATGGTCCCCGGACGGACCCGCAGCAGCGGCTCGCGGCCTCCGAAGGTGTAGGCGTACTGCTCGGGGGACGGGTGGAGTGTCACGACGTCGATGTCACTCATGCGTGTCCGGCCTCCTCGGCCGTGGAGTTCTCGTTGGGCAGTTCGGGGCGTCGGCCCGCGACCAGCAGGCCGATGAGCAGGACCACGCCGATCGCCAGCCAGAGGAAGCCGAGCCGCTGCGCGGCGACCTTGGCGTTGATCACGACGTAGGTGAGGATCGCGAAGCCGATCAGCGGTGCGATCAGATGGCGCCACCAGTCGCGGCTGCCGCCGCGGACGACGTAGTGGACGACAACGGAGACGTGGAGGACGAGGAAGGCCGTCATCGCCCCGAAGTTGACCAGAGAGCCGAGCAGAGTGATGCCGTCCGTGCGGGAGTTCATGTACAGGCCCAGCCCCAGCGATACCACCGCGACGAGGAAGGTGGCGTTGGCCGGGACCTTGCTGCGGGAGTCGATCCTGGCCAGGAAATGGGGCAGTTGCCGGTCGCGGGCCATCGCGAACAGCAGCCGTGAGGTGGCCGCCTGGGCCACCAGGGAGTTGGCGAAGCCCCAGGCGATGGCGGTGGCCAGCGCGCTCAGCGTCCCCAGCCACGCGCCTCCGGCGACGCGCGCGGCGTCGTAGAAGGCGGTGCCGTCCGGGTCGCCGTCGCTGATCAGCGTCTGCGGATGCGGCACGAGCATCGCCGCGAGCCACGTCTGCACGATGAACAGCACGCCGGCGAGCAGCAGCGCGGCGACCATCGAGCGGCCGATCGCCCTGGCGGAGTCGCGGTTCTCCTCGGCCAGGGTGGAGATCCCGTCGAAGCCCAGGAAGCTGAGTACGGCGATCGACACCGCCCCGAAAACCAGGGACCACGAGAAGGTGTGGGCGTCGTAGAAGGCGTGGAAGCTGAAGCCGTTGCCCTTGCCCTGGGCGACCGCGACGGCGCCCACGACCAGGAAGATCGCGAGGACGACCAGTTCGGCCGCGAGCATGATCTTGTTGATCCTGGCCGTCATCTCGATGCCGAGCCAGTTCACGACGGTGTTCAGGACCACGAAGCCGATCAGCCAGAGCCACACCGGCACCGAGGCGACCAGCGAGTTCATCGCCACGGCGGCGACCAGGTAGAGCAGCGCCGGCACCAGGATGTAGTCGAGCAGGATCATCCAGCCGGACAGGAAGCCGAACGGCGCGCCGATACCCCGCCCCGCGTAGGAGTACACCGACCCGGCCATCGGGAAGGCACGCGACATCTGCGCGTAGGAGTGCGCGGTGAACATCATCGCCAGCATACCGACGGCATAGGCGAGGGCGACCATGCCGCCCGCGCCCTGGAAGACCCCGCCGAAGATGCCGAACGGCGCGATCGGAACCATGAAGACCAGGCCGTAGACCACCAGGTCCCGAAAGCCCAGCGATCTCGCCAACTGCTGGGTGTAGCCGTACGTCTCGAGTCTTTCCCCACGCGGTGCGCTGTCGCTCACGTCGCCTCCCCGGCGGCCGCGGTCCCGTGACTGGCGGGGTGATCTTAGGGGGCGCGACGGGGACAGGGGAACGCCTGTGACACAGGATTCCCGGCGCCGTGGTGCGGCCCCGCAAGCGGAGTGCGGCGTGCCGCCGCCGGATCGGCCGGCCCGGTCGGCGGGCACGGCGTACGGCAACTGCGCCGCGAGCCATTCCTCCGTGTCGTCCCGGGACCAGCCGCGGTCGGCCACGGGGGCCGGCGCAGGTCCCGCGGGCGCTCACGGCCCGGATACGGCACAAGGCCCCGCGCACCTGGTCCGGCAGGCGGTGACCCCGCCCTCACCTGCCAGGCTTCCGCCACAAATGTACATTTACATGGTGGAAGACCGATTGGCACTGCTCTCCGCCGTGGAAAAGGGCATTACGGAAGGCGAGGTGCTCCGGCTCGCGATCCAGCAGGCGGTGGCCGGGCTGGACGGGCTGGGCGGAACGGTCCACCTGTGCGGACCCATGTCCGCGCTGCGCCTGGTCTCCACCGTCGGGCTGTCCCCGGCCCTCGTGCGGAACTGGGAGATCATCGATCAGGACAGCGCGGCCGTGCCGGCCCGCGTCCTGGACCGGGAGGGCGGTCTGTGGGTCCCGCACGGGACCGCCGGGAGCGCGCAGCCGCCGGGAACGAAGCCGTGGCCCGGCACGGGGCTGGCGGCCGTGCCCCTGTCGGACGGGGAGATCCCGGTCGGATCGCTCACCGTCGTCACCGGTGCCGAGGGGGAGCCCACCCGGGCGCAGTGGGATTTCCTGGCGGCGGTGGCAGCGTGGGCGCAGGAGCGCATGGGCCAGGCCCCGCCCCCTGCCCGCCCCACCCTCGAGGACCCCAACGGCACCGGGCTGCGCCAGGCGCTCAAGGCGGTCGAGGTAGGCACCTGGGACTGGAACATCCGCACCGGCGAACTGGGCTGGGACGACGCGGCCATGGCCGTCTACGGCACCGACCCCGCCGACTTCGTGCCCCGGGTCGAGAGCTGGATGAAGGTCGTCCACCCCGACGACCTGCCGTGGACGCTCGCCGCCGCCGAGACGGCCATCCGCAACCGGGCGGTGTTCGAGGCGGAGTATCGCGTACGACGTCCCGACGGGGGCTACGCGTGGACCGAGACCCGCGCCAAGGTGATCCTCGACGACGCCGGCGAGCCCTACCGGATGATCGGCACGGCGTGGGAGAGCAGCGACTCCCGCTCGGCCCGAGCCGCCCTCAGCCGCGCCCTGCGGCACATGAGCGACGGTTTCCTCTCGGTGGACGGCGACTGGCGCATCACGTTCGTCAACCTCAAGGCGGAGGAGATGCTGGGCTCCCCGGAGGAGGAGCTCTTCGACCGCGTGCTGTGGACACTGCCGTCGTTGCGCCAGATACCCGGCCTGGAGGCCTGCTGCCGGGAGGCGGCCGCCAAGGCGGTGCCCACGAGCTTCGACATGGGCATACCGGCCACGGGGTCGTGCCTCCACCTGCGGCTCGTGCCGGTGCCCGACGGCGTCACCCTGTACTTCACCGACGTCACCGACAACAGGCGGCGCGAAGCTGAGCGGGTCGCCTCCGAACAGGCCTCCGCCGAGCGCTCGGCCCGGATCGGGGAACTGACCGCGGCGCTCGCCGCGGCGACCACGTCGCGCGACGTGGTGGAAGCGGTGGCCCAGCGGGTGCTGCCGCCGTTCGGCGCCACCGGTCTGCTGGTCCAGGCGATCGAGGGCGACCGCGTCTACACCGTGGGCTCCGTCGGCTATCCGCAGGCCTTCCTCGACAGCATCGAGGCCCGCCCGCGGGCCGCGCAGGACCCGGGGTGGCAGTCGCTCTCCACCAACGAGCCGCTGTTCGTCTCCTCGGTCGAGGAGTACGCGGAGCGGTACCCCGACATGGCCGACCGGCCGCGCGTGATCGGGAAGCAGTCGTGGGCCTTCCTGCCGCTGATCGCCTCCGGGCAGACCTTCGGGATCTGCGTGGTCGCCTTCGACGGACCGCGCCGCCTCACGGACGAGGAGCGCACCCTGCTGAGCACCATCAGCGCCCTCGTGGCCCACGCCCTGGAACGCGCGCGGCTCTACGATGCCGAGCACACCCGGTCCCGGGAGCTGCAGAGCGCCCTGCTCCCCCAGCAGCTGCCCGCTCTGCCGTCGTGCTCGCTCGCCGCCCGCTACCTGCCGACTGAACAGGGCGTGGACGTCGGGGGCGACTGGTACGACGTCATCCCGCTCTCCGCCGGCCGGGTCGCGCTCGTGATCGGCGACGTGATGGGCCACGGTCTGTCCGAGGCCGTGACCATGGGCCGGCTGCGCACGGCCGTCCACACGCTCGCCGGACTCGAACTGCCTCCCGACGAGATCATGAACCATCTCAACGACATCGTCAGCGGGCTCGGCGAGGACTCGTACGCCACCTGCCTGTACGTCCTCTACGACTCCACCACCGGGACCTGCAGCGTCACCCGCGCCGGACATCCACCACCGGCCGTCGTCCATCCCGACGGCACGGTCTACTTCCCCAAGGCGGCCCCGAACCCTCCGCTGGGAGCGGCGGAGCCGCCGTTCGAGACCGTCGAGCTGGAGATCCCGCGGGAGAGTCTCCTGGTGCTGTTCACCGACGGTCTGGTCGAGTCGTCCGAGCGGGAGATCGACCAGGGCCTGTCCGACCTCGCCCACCTGCTGCGCAGCTCGGACGGCGAGGACCTGGACCGGCTGTGCGACACGGTCATCACGAACCTGCTCCCCGCCGGGCGGACCACCACCGACGACATCGCCCTCCTGATCGCGCGCATGCACGCCCTCCCGCCGGACCGGATGGCCTCCTGGCCGCTCCCCCAGGACCCGCAGGCGGCCGCGCTGGCCCGCGGCCTGGTGCGGGAGCAGCTGTCGGAGTGGGACCTCGACGAACTGACGGCCACGACGGAACTGCTCGCCAGCGAGCTGGTCGGCAACGTCGTCCGGCACGCGAAGGGGCCGATGCGGCTGCGGCTGCTGCGGGACACCGAGCTGATCTGCGAGGTCGCCGACGGCAGCCTGACCATGCCCCGGATCCGGCATCCGTCCGAGACGGACGAGGGCGGCCGGGGGCTGCAGCTCGTCGCGTCGCTCTCGCAGCGATGGGGCACCCGTTACACCGCGAACGGCAAGTGCATCTGGACGGCACAGCAGATGCCGGGCTCCGGCAGCCCCGCGTCGTCACCCCGGTCGCCCCTGGAGGAGTTCGACATGGACGCCGTGCCGCCCCTCGCCTGAGCGCCCGGGACGCCACAGAATAGATTTTGTACGCATATGTCTGTTGCTGCAGAGGCGCGAGAGGTGGTGCCATGGAAGGGATCGCCGACATGGGCGGCACTGACGGCTGGGGCCGTGTGCGTCCACCACGCGGCGACGAACCGGTCTTCGCGGAGCCCTGGCAGGCGCGTGCGTTCGCGCTGACGATCCTCTCCGGTCGGGTCGCATGGGGCGACACCAACACGGACGCCTTCCGGCACGCGCTCGAGCGCCTGGACCGGGCGGCCTACCTGGACGAGGGCTACTACGGGCGCTGGCTCAACGGCGCGGAGCTGATGCTCACCGACAGCGCCTTCCTCGCGCCGGGCGCGATCGACGCCCGTGCCCGCAATCTGCGCGGCGAGCACGTGGCGGAGCCGCCGATCCCGGAACCCGCCAGGCCCGACTACGCGCCGACCGCCGAGGGTTCGCTGCGCACCGTGGAGGCCGCACCGGCCTTCGCCGTCGGCGAGCAGGTCCGCGCCAAGGACATGTCGCCGCCCGGGCACACGAGGCTGCCGGGCTATGTGCGCGGACACACCGGCATCGTCGAGGTCGTCCAGCCCGCCGCGCTGCTGCCCGACACCAATGCCCACTTCAAGGGTGAGCATCCGCAGCACGTCTACTCGGTCCGTTTCGACTCCCGGGAGTTGTGGGGTGCCGGGTCCGAGCCCTTCGCGGTCACCGCGGAGTTGTACGAGAGCTACCTGGAGACACCTTCATGACCGACGGCGGACAGGGCGGGCGCCCACCCGCGGCGCTGCGCGCCGAGGCCCTCGAGCAACTCCTCACCGAGCGGGGCCTGATCGACCCCAAGGTGATGGACGGCCTCATCACCGACTACGAGACCAACATCGGCCCGCTGAACGGCGCCAAGGTCGTCGCCAGGGCGTGGACCGACCCGGAGTACCGGCGCCGGCTGCTCGACGACGGCACCGCCGCCATCAGGGAGCTGGGCTTCTCGGGCCGGCAGGGTGAGCACATCGTCGTGGTCGAGAACACCCCGACCACCCACAACGTCATCGTGTGCACGCTGTGTTCGTGCTACCCGTGGCCGGTGCTGGGCCTCCCGCCGAGCTGGTACAAGGACCCGGCCTATCGTGCGCGCGTGGTCAAGGAGCCGCGCGTGGTGCTGTCCGAGATGGGCCTCGACCTCGATGACGACGTGCGGATCACCGTGCGCGACTCCACCAGCGAGGTCCGCTGGCTGGTGCTGCCGGAACGCCCGGCCGGCACGGAGCACCTGACGGAGGAGCAGCTCGTGCCACTGGTGACCCGGGACGCCATGGTCGGCGTGGCCAAGGCGAGGACGCCGTGACCGCCCCGCTCGACGCCGAGGGCCCGGCGGCCCCGCCGCGCTCCAACGGGGAGCTGACGTTCGCCGAGCCATGGGAGAGCCGCGCCTTCGGCATGGCCGTCGCCCTCTACGAGGCGGGCGCCTTCACCTGGCCGCGTTTCCAGGCGGCGCTGATCACCCGGATCGCGGTCTGGGACGCCGGGCACGACCACGACGACGAACCGTGGAACTACTACCAGCACTGGCTGGGCGCCTTGGAGGACGTGCTCGCCGGGGAAGGCACCGTGTCCGCCGACGAGGTCACCGCCCGGGCCCAAGCCCTGGACCGGCGCCCGCCGGGCCACGACCACCGCGACGGGCACGACCACCCGCGCTGACCCTCACCCGGTCCGGTGAGCGCGGCGTGCGAGACCGCCGGACAGCGCCGTACCAGGGTTCGCACGCGGCGCGGGCGCGCGCCGCCGTGGCATCGGGGAACCTGGTCGCAGGAGCCCCCGCCAGGGTCCGCGTCGGGGCCGCGTCCATCGGCCGGCCGTCACCCGGCGCCGCCCGGCGGCACGCCGCGGCGCCGGACCGGCGCCTCGTCCACGCGGCCGAGGCGCCGGGCGCTCCACATGGCCAGGGGTTGCAGGGCCTCCACGAGCGTCCGGCCCTCCGGGGCGAGGGTGTAGCGGATCTGCACGGGCGTGGTCGGCACCACCGTGCGCTCGATCAGCCCCTCGGCCTCCAGCTCCTTCAGACGCTGCGCGAGCAGGCGGTCGGAGATGCCGCTGACCATGGCCCGGTACTCGCCGAAGCGCCGGGCCCCGTGCGACGCCGCCTCCAGGATCCCGCCCGTCCAGCGGCGCCCTACGAGTTCCAGGGCGCCCTGGAGGTTCGGGCAGCTGCTGTCGTTGATGCCGCGGACGTCGCGCGGCCGGGGTGACGGGGTACTCGCTTCCACTTACCCAAGATTAGCACCTAATCCTTCCTTTGTTCCGGGGTGAACCCCTGGCGGACCGTGGACCCACGACCGGTCGTGCAAGAACCGCCCCTCCACCCCCCGGAAGACACCATGGCAACCCTGCTCCACCTCGACTCCTCCCTCCACCCCGGCGCGGACTCCGCTTCCCGCACCGTGGCCCGCACCTTCCGCGACGCCTGGCGGGAGCAGCATCCCGACGGCACCGTGGTCCACCGCGACCTCGCCGCGGCCCCGCTCCCCCACCTCGACGTCCACGCGTTCACCGCGGCCCTGGTGGACGCCACATCCCGCACCCCCGACCAGGCGGCGGCTTTCGCCAGGCGCCTGGACCTGATCGAGGAACTGGAGCAAGCCGACGCCGTCCTCATCGGCGCCCCGATGTACAACTTCACGATCCCCTCGACGCTCAAGAGCTGGATCGACCATGTGCTCGTGGTCGGCCGCACGACGGGGGACGCCTCCAGCGTGAAGGACCTGCCGGTCACCGTCGTCGCCAGCCGCGGCGGCTCCTACGCACCGGGCACCCCCCGGGCCTCGTCCGAGTACGTGCAGAACTACCTGCGGGCCATCCTCGGCGAGTACATGGGCCTGGACGTCGACTTCATCGTCCCCGAACTGACCGCGGCGGCGTCCAACCCGGCCATGAGCGAACTCGTGCCCCTGGCCGAGGCCTCCTGGACCAGGGCCCTGGAGGACGCCGCGGCCAAGGGCAAGGACACCGCACGGCGCGTCGCCGCACGCTGACCCGACGCGGCCGCGCCCGGCACCCCACGGTGCCGGGCGCGGCCTGCTGCACACACGGGGCCCGAACGAAGGAGCACCATGACCGTCCACCGCACGATCCGCGACAGCGCCGGCCCCGTGAGCGCCCAGGACGCCGCCACCGAGGACCTGGCACGCCTCGTGGAGGCCATCGCACGTTCCACGGACACCGCACCGGACAAGGTCCTGGCCGGGATGTCGGACGACGTCCTGGCCGGCGTCTTCCTCGTGTTCCTCGTGCGTGCGCACCGCCTCCGCGACGCCCGGCCGGCCCGGCCGCGGAGGAGCGCGACCGCCCCGGAGGCGGACCCGCGACGGCCGTAGGGAGAGGACGCGACCGCAAGCGACGACGACGGCGCTTGTGTCCGGAACCGGTTCCGGACACAAGCGCCGTCGTCGTCGGCCGTCCCGGTCAGAGGGCCCGTGGGCGCAGGACGCCGTCGGGGTCGTAGCGCCGCCGCAGTTCGGTGACGCGCGCGCCGGTCCCTCCCGGGTAGGCGCGGGCGAAGGTCTCCTCGTCGGGACGGCTCTCGAAATTCACGTAGGCGCCGTCGGTGCGCGGAAGCAGCGGCTTCCACGCGGCCGACAGCGTCTCGCCGTCCCCGGGAGGAAAGGCCGTGGCGGTGACGAGGGTCCGCTGGTGGCGGTGCGGGTAGGCAGTCGCGGCAGGGTCCATGTCGTTGACCGCGCCGCCCAGCGACCGCATCTGGACCAGGACGGGCTCGGGGGCGGTGACCGCCGCGACGAGTGACCTGGCCGCCTCCGGGGTCATCCGTGTGAGCAGCCCGTTGGTGGTCACGACCGGCATCTGTCCGTTGTGCCCGTGCAGTTGCGCCGTGGAGAGCAACTGCGGGTACGGCAGGACGTACGCCTGGTGGAGGACGGTGTCCCCCAGGCCCGCGAGCGGTTCCAGGGCGCCCCGGATGACGGACTCGCTGTCGGAGGCGACGATCGCGGTGACGGAGGCGACCGCGAAGGATCCCTGGCCGGAGAGGTTCACGGCGGTCGACAGCTCCCTGGGCGCCGCGGCCATCAGGGCGGCCCAGCGGCGCAGGGCCGTGCCCGCGGAGTCCACCACGACGGTGGCCTCGGCGTACCCGATCATGCCGAGTTCGACCGCCTCGATCTCGAAGGCGGTCGCGATCGCGGTGCCCGATCCGGCTCCGCGCATGGCCCACAGCAGGT
The DNA here is from genome assembly GCF_033793585.1 of Streptomyces sp. MI02-7b. Lineage (NCBI taxonomy): Bacteria > Bacillati > Actinomycetota > Actinomycetes > Kitasatosporales > Streptomycetaceae > Streptomyces > Streptomyces sp. MI02-7b. The sequence goes on from NZ_JARAWX010000001.1 coordinate 147,505, forward strand.
CGGGCTCGTGCTCGGCGTCGGCGCGGACCAGCGAGCCGTCGGCCAGCACCACCTCGACGGCGCGCACGTGGTCGATGGTCAGCCCGTAGGAGCGCACCAGCCAGCCGATGCCTCCGCCGGTGGCCAGCCCGCCCACGCCGACATTGCCGTGGTCGCCGGAGCTGATGGCGAGCCCGTGCGGAGCAAGCGCCCGCGCGACCTCCGCCCAGCGGGCACCGGCCTCCACCCGCACGAGGCGCGCCCCGCGGTCCAGGACCCGCACACCGCGCATCGCGCTCAGGTCGATGACCAGCCCCCCGTCGTTGGTGGCGGCGCCCGACAGGCCGTGACCACCGCTGCGGACCGAGACGCGCAACCGCTGGTCCGCGGCGAGGGCCAGGGCGCTCGCCACGTCGCTCGGGGATTCCGGCAACGCGACCAGGGCGGGGCTGCCCGCGCGGGTGTAGGTGGAGCGGAGCGCGCCGTAGCGGCGGTCCCCGGGTGTGACGAGCTTGCCCGCGAGCCCCGGGGGAACCGGGCGCGGGACGGCGGTCATCGGGCGCTCCGCAGACGTGCGACGCGCTCGCGCACCGCCGGGACCACCTCTTCGGCGAACACCGCGAGCTGGCTCTCCGGCTCGGCGGCGGGCCAGAAGACGAAGGTGTCGAAGCCCAGTCCGACCGCCCACTCGCTGAGGGTGTCCACCCAGCGCCGGGCGTCCCCGACGAGCCCCGGGCCAGGCTGCCGGCCGATCACCCCGATGACGTTGTAGACGCGGCGGATCGACGCCGGTGCGCGCCCCGCGGCCTCGGCCGCCTCGTCGATGAGACGCTGGGTGCCGGGCACCCGCTCGGGGGGCACGTAGATGTTCAGCGGGGAGATCCAGCCGTCGGCGGCCCGGCCGGTCAGCGCGAGCATCCTGGGCTTCTGCGCGCCGAGCCACACGCCGGCCGGCGCGGGGGGTACCGGTCCCGCCCGGTAGCCCTCGACGGTGTGATGCGCGCTGCGGAGCCGCACCGGCCCGCCGGCGAGTGCGCCGCGCAGCAGGCTCACGGCCCCCTCGGTGAAGTCGACCATCGCCGCGCCGCTGCGGGGCACACCGCCCATCGAGGCGATCGCCTCCGGGAAGGCTCCGCCGCCGACCCCGAGCTGCACGCGCCCGCCGGTGAGCACGCTCAGCGAGGCGGCGGCCTTGGCCAGCATGGTCGGCGGTCGCAGTTGGAGATCGGCGACATCGGTGAGGAAGGAGATCCGTTGTGTCATCCCGGACAGGTGGCCGATCAGGGTCCACGCATCGAGGTGGCCGGGCTGGTAGGGGTGGTCCTGGACGGCGAGGTAGTCAAGGCCCCGCGCCTCGGCCTGCTGGGCGAGTGCCCTCGTCCGGGTCGGCGTCGCGGCATCGGGGTCCAGGCTCAGCCCGAACGAGAGGGGGTGTCCGTAGTCATTCATGACTCCACGTTGCGGACCGTGCCCGCCCGGACAAAGTGGAAGGTGAGCTACTAATCCCCAGTAAGTGGCGACGGCCGCGGATGCGCGACGTTTTCGCTTTGTGGGCCTCACGCGGGCCTGGGAAAATCGACGGCAAGGCCCGTACCGGGCGGACGTCCGGATCGGCACCACCCCCACCCGGAACGACCCCGCCGGGGTCGGCAGGGACCGGCGAACGGACACCGTGCTGTGGACCAATTACTGGCACAGATCCTCCAGGCGCACGGCGGCAGCGATCGCTACGCGCAGTTCTCCGAGCTCCGCGCGACGATCGTCACCGGGGGCGGTCTGTGGGCGATCAAGGGCGTGCCGCAGGATCCGGACCCGCGGGAGATGACCGTGCGGCTCCACGAGGAATGGGCGTCGGTCCGGCCCTACGGCGCACCCGACCAGCGGACCGCGTTCTCCCCCGGCCGGGTGGCGATCGAGCGGAGCGACGGGACCGTGGTCACGGAACGCCTGGACCCGCGGGCGTCCTTCGAGGGACACGAGTTCACCACGCCCTGGGACGCCCTGCACAGGGCCTACTTCAACGGGTACGCGCTGTGGACCTATCTGACCACTCCCTTCCTGCTCGCCATGCCGGGAGTCACGGTCACCGCCGTCGCCGACGTGCACGAGAACGGCGAACGGTGGCGTGGCCTGCGGGCCACCTTCCCCGACGGCATCGCCGGCCACAGCCGGGAGCAGGAGTTCTACTTCGGGGACGACCTCCTGCTGCGCCGGCACGACTACCGCGTCGACGTGGCGGGCGGGTTCCCGGCGGCCCAGTACCTCCACGACTACATCGAGGCCCAGGGTCTGCGCATGCCGTCCAGGCGCCGCGCCTACCGCTGCGGGGACGACGGCAGTGCCCTGCCCGACGCGTTGATGGTCGCGATCGACATCAGCGACCTGAGGTACAGCTGACCCGGGGCCCTCGCCGCCTCAGCCGAGTACGGACAGGGCGGCCTCCGCGGCCGCCATCAGCGAGGCCCGGTCCGGGTTGACGCCACCCATCACTTTCAGGCCCTGCATCGTCACCAGGAGGAACCTGGCCAGGTCGCGGGGATCACGGGCCGAGGACAGCAGCCCGTCCTCCTGCGCCTCGGCGTGACGTCGCGCAGCGCGTCCTCCAGCGAGGTGGTCGTCGAGCGCACGTGCGCGGCCACGTCGGCGTCGTGGGATACCCGCTCGGTGGTGGCGCCGACGATCAGACAGGCCTGCCGGCCGCCGTCGCGCACGATCCCGTCCACGGTCGCCACCATGACCTCGCGCAACAGCTCCCGCGCAGGTGCGCCACCGTGCAGCAGCTCGACCAGCGGCAGGGCGTACCGCTCGCGGTAGCGGTCCATGGCGGCCAGGTAGAGGCCCTCCTTGCTGCCGAAGGCCGCGTACAACGAGCCCCGGCCCACGCCCGTGGCGTCGACCAGGTCCTGCACCGAGGTGCCTTCGTAGCCCTTGCGGCGGAAGGCGTTCATCGCGGCATCCACAGCCGTCTCGGTGTCGAACTCCCTCACACGTGCCATGCCGCGGAGCATACACCCGACAGGAACGATCGATACAGATTTCCCGCGCGATACGGGTTCACGCGGGCGAGGAGAAATTGACCCTTCGTTCCGGATAAGGCCCGCCGCCCGGCCGGATGCGCTACGTCCCGGGGTAGTGCTCGTCGGCCCAGCGGGCCAGCGCGGTCAGGGCGGGACGCAGGGCGGCGCCCGCTTCGGTCACCTCGTAGCGGACGCGCAGCGGGGGCCCGGGGTCGACGTCCCGGACCACGAGTCCGGCGTCCACCAGCTCGGCGAGACGCTCCGAGAGCATGCGTTCGCTGATCCCGGGGACGGCTCGGCGCAGCTGGGCGTAGTACGTCGGCGACTCGGTGAGTACGGCCAGGACGAGACCGGTCCACCGCTTGCCGAACAGCCCGAAGACGCGCGCCAGGGTGGCGTCCACCTCGCGGCACGGCTCGTCGGGGCCGTCCGGCTCCGGCACACCGCTCATCGCGGCACCGGGAATGCCGCGGCGGCCGTCTGCCTCACGTCCGCGCCCCGGAAGCGGCGTCCGCCGCGTCCCCGATGTCCGGGTCGGTCGCGGCCGGGGAGGCCGGCGACGCCGGCGACCACGAGCCGAAGACCGCGGCCTGACCGTGCCGCTCGCCGTCGGCGTCCACCAGGTTCCACATGCAGACGTCCTCGATCCAGAAGTTCCGGCCGTCCTTGTGGAGGCGCAGTCCCCGGTAACCGTCGGCGTAGCCGCGGTCGTCGACCGCCGCCAGGAAGGCGTCCCGGTCCTCCTGGTCGCCGGGGCCGGCCGACAGGCGCGACGGCAGGCCGACGAATTCCTCCCAGGAGTAGCCGAAGCAGCGCTGCGCCGTGCGATTGGCGTAGACGAACCGCGGGTCGGCCGAGGTGTCGTGCACGAGCAGCCCGAACGGCGCGTCCTCGTAGAGCCATGCGGCGGCCTCGGCTTCAGAGGACCAGACCGGCGGGCAGAGCCCGACACCCACCAGGCGGCGGTGGCTGTCCAGGAGCAGGGACGCGAACCGGGAGCTCCGCACCGGGTCGGTGGACGCCGGTCCGGCCGCGGGTGCGGGTACCGGGGAAAGCTCGGACACGTCGGTCCCCGCCCCGCTGTTCGGCTCGGTCACGGACATCCTCCACTGGGTTGGCGGCACGGCACGGGCACGCCATCGTGACAGGGCCCTCGGTGATTCTAGGTCGCGTGAACCCGGGGTGAGCAGGCACGCGGGGGTGGCAGGCTGTCCCCGTACCCCTGCCCGGTGCCGGCCGCTCCACGTTCACGCCGTCGTACCCGGGGCGTCATCCGCGCCGCGGCAAGGCGACCGGTGGCGGGTGGTGGAACGCCAAGACGCGGCACGGACCCCCCATCCCGTCAACCGGGGATTCCCGCGACGAGCGGTGGTGATAGATGTACTGGGCCGGTATTCGCATGAACGGCTGCTTTTTCCAGAAGCTCTGTACGGAGATGAAGACGCAATGTTCCAGCGCATCATGGTCGCCATCGACCCCACCGCCGCCCGCCACACCGCCCTGCGCACGGCCCACGGCCTCGCCCGGCTCTCCGGCGCCCGGGTCCACGTCCTGCACGTCGCCACCTCCGCTGTGGCGTACAACGCGGTCATGCCTCTGGAGGACGACGCCGAGGCCAAGGCGATCCTGGCCGAGGCGCTCGCCGAGGTCCGCAAGGACGGGGTCGAGGCCGACGGCGCGCTCGCGACCGGCCTGGTCCAGCAGGTCCCCGAGACCATCACCGAGGAGGCCGAGAAGTTCGGGGCCGACCTGCTCGTCCTCAGCCCCCACCACCGCGGTTCCCTCGCGGCGCTGTTCAACCCCCGTATCAGCGACGCGATCGCGCACCGCGTGGGCATAGCCGTGCTCCTCGCCCCCGAGGACCCCGAGGCGGCCGAGAGCACCGAGAACGGCGGGAGCGCCGGGGCTGCCGCGGGCGACGCCGGCTGATCGTGCGCGCAGGCCGGTCGGCGAACCGGTCGTGAGGGCGGCAGGCCCGTGGGCATGCGCAGGCGCACTCCCCCGGGTCCGCGGCTCTTCCGCCGGCGCCTGGCAGAAACGCCCGTGCCGCCGCGCCCCGGTCGACGGGGTGCGGCGGCACCGGCGTTTCGGCGAGTGCCCGCGGAAGGACCGTCAGCAGTCCTTCTCGCGCAGCGAGTGCAGGTACGCGCTCGACCGGCGGGCGAAGGACAGGGAGTCGGCCGGGGCGTCGTGCTCGGTCTGCCAGTGGTGGGACGGGCGGTCGCCGTGGGTGCGCGTCACGGCCGAGATGAACCGCTGGTAGTCGATGTCCCCGTCGCCGACGTCGACCATGCGGTAGCCGTCGCCGGAGGTGTCGTCGCGCTCGCCGTCCTTGACATGGAAGAGCGGGTAGCGGTCGGGCTGCTTGAGGACGTAGCGCAGCGGGTCGAAGGGGGCGGGGGTGCCGTCGGCGCGCTGGGAGAAGCGGTGCTGCCCGACGAACGCCCAGTAGATGTCCATCTCCAGGTACACCAGGCGCGGATCGGTCTCGGCGAGGAGCACGTCGTACAGCCGGACGTTCGGGCGGTCGGTGGCGAAGGAGAACTCGTCGGCGTGGTTGTGCTGGTAGAACTTCATGCCGCGGGCCCTGGCGGCGGCGCCGAACACGTTGAACTCCTCGGCGCAGCGCTTCCAGCCGTCGACGGTGCTGCCGTAGCGCCAGGGGCCGGATGCGGTGCCGATGTGCTTCAGGCCCAGGGCCTCGGCGTCGTCGAGGACCTTGGTGAGGTTCTGGGCGAAGGTGTACGCGCCGGGGTCGCCGTCGTCGTAGTAGCCGACGTGGCTGCCGATGGCCTTCAGTCCGTGGTCGCGGGCGAGCCCGCGCAGCTGGGCGAGGGTGATCGCGCCGGCCGAACCCTGGGTGTAGCCGGCGTACTCCACCTCGTCGTAGCCGTACTTCTCGAGCTCTGCGAAGACGGGGGCGAAGCCGAGGGCGGCGACCTTGTCGCGCAGCGAGTAGAGCTGGATGCCGAGGCGGCCGGGAGGCAGCACGGGACGTCCGTGGCCGCCCTCGCCGTGGTTCTTGTGGTGGTCCTGGTCATGGCCCCTGCCGTGGGCGGCGGCGGAGGGGGCGGTGGCGCCGAGGAGGGCGGCCGCGGAGGCGCCGGCGGCGACACCGAGCATGCCGCGTCTGCTGAGCTTGCGGCTGAGCTCCGGGTCAGGGGTGCTGTTTGTACGACTGTTGCCGCTCATTGTGGATAACTCCGAGTTGTCGGTGGGGTCTGGTTCAGTTGGATCAGTGAGGTCAGTGCAGTCCTGCCAACCGCAGGAGCAGGGACTTCACATCGGTGGCCGCGACGCGGCCGCTGAGGGCACGGGGGACGGAGCAGAGAATGAGGGGACCTTCGTCGTCGCTCGCCGGCAGGCGGCCATGGCTGCCGCGAATAGGCGAGGGATCGAGCGGTACGACCGCCATGCGGTAGCGCATGCCGAGCTTCTTGCGGGCGAGGGCCGTCGCCGCCTTGACACGGACGTAGGGGTCGGCGGGGTCCATGAACAGCTCGACGGGGTCGTAGCCGGGTTTGCGGTGGATCTCGACGAGCTGCGCGAAGTCCGGCGCGCGGTCGTCGTCGAGCCAGTAGTAGTACGTGAACCACGCGTCGGGGTCGGCGACGGCCACGAGTTCGCCGGAGCGGTGGTGGTCGAGACCGTGCCGCTTCTTGCCCTCGTCGTCGAGGAGTTCGGCGATCCCCGGCAACACGGCGAGGGTCGCACGGGTGGCCTCGAGGTCCTCGGGGCGGCGCACGTACACATGGGCGATCTGGTGGTCGGCGACCGCGAAGGCACGGGAGGCCATCGGGTCGAGGTACTCCATGCCGTCCTGCGTGTGGACCTCGAGCAGGCCGGCGCGGCGCAGCGCCCGGTTGATGTCGATGGGACGGCTCACCGGGGTGATGGCGTACTCGGACAGGACGATCACGGTGCGCCCTTCGCGCCGCGCGTCGTCGAGGAGCGGGGCCATCGCCGTGTCCAGGTCCGCGGCGGCCCGGCGGGAGCGGGGGTCGTCCGGTCCGTGGCGCTGCAGGTCGTAGTCGAGGTGCGGGAGGTAGCAGAGGGCGAGGTCGGGGGTGCGGGTGCGCAGGATGTGCCGGGTGGCGTCGACGATCCAGCGGCTGGAGACGATGTCGGCGCCCGGACCCCAGAAGTGGAAGAGGGGGAAGGTGCCGTACGCCTCGGTGAGTTCGTCGTGGAGCTCCGGCGGGCGGGTGTAGCAGTCGGGTTCCTTGCGGCCGTCGGCGTAGTAGACGGGGCGCGGGGTGACCGTGATGTCGGTGTCGGCGCCCATCGCGTACCACCAGCAGATGTTGGCGACGGTGTAGCCGGGGTGGGCGCGTCGGGCGGCGTCCCAGAGCTTGTCGCCGGCGACCAGCCAGTTGTGCTGGCGCCACAGCAGGACGTCGCCGAGCTCGCGGAAGTACCAGCCGTTGCCGACGATGCCGTGTTCGGAGGGAAGGGAGCCGGTGAGGAAGGTGGACTGCGCGGCGCAGGTGACGGCCGGGAGGACGGTGCCGAGCGGGGCCCGGGAGCCCCCGTCGGCGAATCGCCTCAGGTGCGGCATGTGCTCGAGCAGCCGCGGCGTGAGGCCGACGACGTCCAGGACCAGGAGCGGGGTCGGCCCGGGGGTGGCGTTCATGGCAGTTCCTTGAGGCCGAGGTCGTGAAGGAGGTCGCGGGCGAGGCCGAGTTCGGCCGCGATCCCGTCGGCGAGCTGGGCGCGGGTGCGCGGGCGCAGCTCGGCGGGGAGCGCCTGCCAGGTGTAGGTCTCGACCTCCAGGTGGTGGGTGAGCGGTACGGGACCGCCGACGAGGCGGCCGAGGGCGTCCTTCAGGACGCCGAGGGTGGAGGTGAGGGGTGGTGCCGGTGGCGCGTGCAGGGGCACGTGGAAGTGCGAGCGCCAGGGGGCGTCCGTGGGAAGGGCGTCCGGGGTGAGTGCCTCGTGGAGGTCGTCGGTGCTGTGGAGGCCGTCGTCGGTGCGGGTGCGGGTCTGGTGCAGGAAGCGGGGTTCGGCGAAGGCGGCCAGTGCGTCGCGTACGCCGGGGAGATCGGGGTGTTCGGCGTGCAGGGCGGCGGAGAGCTGGACCTTGGGGATGGCGATGCCGGCGGCGGTGAGCGCGTTCAGCGCCGCGACGGGTTCTTCGAAGGAGGTGGCGAGATGGCAGGTGTCGACGCAGATGCCGATGCGGGGGTGCGCGACGGCCGTCAGGGGTCCGATCGCGTCGGCGGTGGTCTCGATGGTGCAGCCCGGCTCGGGTTCCAGGGCGATCCTGATGGACTTCCCGGTGAGCTCGGCGAGGGCGTCGAGATGTTCGGCCAGGGTGGTGAGGGCGGTGCGGGCGGTCGCGGCGGCGCGCTCGTCGAACCGGGTGCGCCAGGCGAGCGGGAGGGTGGAGACGGACCCCTCCGTGACGTCGTCCGGGAGCAGGGCGGCGAGCAGGTCGGCGAGGACGCTGGTGTAGGCGAGGCGTTCGGGTTCGGTCCAGTCGGGCCGGTAGACGCGGTACTTGACCTCGTTCGCGCCGAACCCCTCGTACGGGAAGCCGTTGAGGGTGACGACCTCCAGACCGCGCCGGTCGAGGGCGGAGCGCAGTCCGCGCAGGGACGCCGGATCGGTGTGCAGGGCGCGCGCGGCGTCCTTGGCGAGCCACAGGCCGATGCCGAGGCGGTCGCGGCCCAGGCGCCTGCGGACGGGTTCGCAGTGGTCGCGGAGCTGGGCCAGGACCCCGTCGAGCGTCTCCGCGGGGTGCACGTTGGTGCAGTACGACAGGTGGACGACGGAACCGTCGGGATGGCGGAAGCGCATGGTTGCCGTCCCCTCATTCCCCGCCGCGGAGCACGGAGTTGCCCTCGTGCAGGGCCCCGGTGGCGGGGGCCTCCAGATGGAGCCTGCCGCTGCGGCCGTAGAAGGCCACGGGATTGCGCCACAGGACCTGGTCGACGTCGTCGTCGCCGAAGCCGGCGGCCAGCATCGCGTCGGCGGTGCGCCGGGTCTTGAGGGGGTCGCTCTTGCCCCAGTCGGCGGCGGAGTTGACGAGGATCTTCTCCGTGCCGTGGGCCTTCAGTACGGCGACCATGCGGTCCTCGTCCATCTTCGTGTCGGGGTAGACGGAGAACCCGAGCCAGCAGCCGCTGTCGGCGGCCTCCTTGACGGTGGTCTCGTTGAGGTGGTCCAGGAGGACGTGTTCGGGGTCGAGCGACGACTCGCGGACGACGTCGATGGTGCGGCGCATCCCGGCGAGCTTGTCCCGGTGCGGGGTGTGCACGAGGGCGGGCAGTCCGTGGTCCGCGGCGAGCTGGAGCTGGGCGGCCAACGCGGTGTCCTCGGCCGGCGTCATGGAGTCGTAGCCGATCTCCCCGACGGCGACGACGTTGTCCTTGACCAGGTAGCGGGGCAGGGCGTCCAGGACGGGAGTGCAGCGCGGGTCGTTGGCCTCCTTGGGGTTCAGGGCGATGGTGCAGTGGTGGGCGATGCCGTACTGCGCCGCGCGGAAGGGTTCCCAGCCGAGGAGGGAGTCGAAGTAGTCGAAGAACGACTCGGGCGAGGTACGGGGCTGTCCGAGCCAGAAGGAGGGTTCGACCAGGGCGCGCACACCGGCGTCGTGCATGGCCTGGTAGTCGTCGGTGGTGCGGGAGGTCATGTGGATGTGGGGGTCGAAGATGCGCATCAGGGCTGCTCCGTGGGGGAGGTCAGGGCGAGGAGGCGGTGGAGGTCGACGGGGACGGGCCGGCCCGCGGCGGTGCGCTCGGCGGCGTAGTCGCCGAGCATGCGGGCCAGTTCGGCGTCGCCTCGGGCGCGGTCCTCGAGCCGGTCTGCCGCGTCCACGGGGACGCCCGTGAACAGGCACTTCAGAAGGGCCTGCCGCCAGGCGTGCGGGTCGAGGTGCTCGGCGGCGTAGGGGCCGACGGCGGCGGCCACCAGCCGGGTGTCGTTGGTGCGCAGCGCGTCCTCGACGAGGGGCAGACCGTCCGCGGGCTCGGGTGTCAGGTGCGGAAGGACGAGGAGGACCGCGCGGCGTTCCGCGGCGGTGCCCTGCCGGTACAGCCGCGTCAGGGTGCGGGCGTCGGGGCGTGCCTCGCGGAGCAGAAGGACGCGCACGGCGTCGGCCTGGTCCTGCCCGCAGTGGCGGCCGGCGGAGGCGAAGCTCAGCTCCCAGGGGGCTACGGTGCGTCTGCGGCCCGGGGCGTCGTCCCGGGCCGCGGTGGCGCTGCGGGCGGCGTCGGCGAGGGCTGTGTCGAGCCAGGTGCGGGCGTCGTCGCCGAGCCGGTTGCGGAGGTCCTCACGGGTGGGTGGGGTCATGCCGTTGCTCCGATCGTGGGGGCGTGGGAGCGCAGGAAGTCGAGGGAGGTGCGCGCGAGTTCGGGTCCCGCGTGGGAGTGGCGGGGCAGTTCGACGACGGTCAGGCCCTGGTAGCCGGTGTCAGCGAGGGCCTGGAGCACGGGCGGGAAGTCGATCTCGCCGTCACCGAAGGGGAGGTGTTCGTGGACGCCGCGGCGCATGTCCTCGATCTGGACGTGCCGGAGCCAGGGTGCGGCCCGCGTGACGCACTCGGCCGGGGCGTCGGGTTCCAGGCATTGGCAGTGGCCGATGTCGAGCGTGAGGCCGAGCGGGCCGGGGTCGCCGAGGAGTGCGCGCAGGTGGTGGAAGTCCTCCAGGCGCGCGAGGAGATGGCCCGGTTCGGGTTCGACGGCGAGCGGGACGCCGGCGGTGGCGGCGGCGTCCAGGACGGGGGTGAGGGCGGACTGAAGGCGGTCCCAGGCGACGGCGGGCGAGGTGCCGTCGGGGGTGATGCCGCTGAAGCAGTGCACGGCGTGTGCGCCGAGGTCCGCGGCGACCTGCACGGCCCGCACCAGCAGCCCGGCGCGGCCGGCGCGGGCGTCGGGGTCCGGGTCGAGGAGGGAGGGGCCGTGCTTGCGCCGCGGGTCGAGGACGTAGCGGGCACCGGTCTCGACGGTGACCTGGAGGCCGAGCCGGTCCAGGCGCCCCGCGAGGCGCCGGGTGCGGCCGGCGAGATCGGGCGCGAGGGGGTCCAGATGCATGTGGTCGAGGGTGAGTCCGACGCCGTCGTAGCCGAGGTCGGCGAGGAGGGCGAGCGCGTCGTCGAGACGGAGGTCGGTGAGGCCGTTGGTTCCGTAGCCGAGGCGCAGGGTCATGTGGGGCTCACCTTCCGGGCCAGCCGCCGGGCCAGGGGGCCGAGCGCGAGGACCGCCAGCGCGGTGGTGCCGGCGCCGGAGCGGGCCGCCAGGGCCGCCTGCAGCGGGATCATGGCGCGGATTCCGGCGCCGACTCCCCGTTGGGTCAGCGGCGGTGAGGGATTGAGAGCGGCGTGCAGGAAAGGGGTGAGGGCGGTACGGGCGTAGGAGGCCGCCGCCAGGGCGGCGACGACCCGGGGCGGGTTCACCGGTCGCCGGGCCGCGCGTGCGCGGACCCCGGCGCGGCGGCCGGCGGACGCCGGGAGAGCCGCGTCACCCGGGGACCGCCGGGAGGCGCGGAGCGAGCGGAGTGCGTCGGCACCGCCGGCGGTGAGGGTGGCGATGCCCGCGGTCACGGCCACCGCCGCCAGCGGAGCCGCCGTGGAACGGCCCTGCGTCTCGTGCCGGGACACCGATGTCACGGCGTAGGTGTGCGCGCCGAGCACTCCCGCATGGGGCAGGGCTGCGGCGAATGCGCCTGGGCGGGTGGCCGTCGCGCCGAGGAGGAGGTCGAGCGCGCGGGCCGAGGCCATGGCCGCCGGCCCGGCCGAGGTGTGTTTCAGCGCCAGGTCGTAGGACCAGACCGTCGCCGCCAGGGCCGTGGCGGCGACCAGCGGGGCGCGCCCCGCGCGGCGGGCGAGCGCCAGCCCCGCCACGGTGAGCGCCCCGGCTGCCGTCAGGGCCGCCGCGGGGGTGATCCGGCCCGACGGGATGGGGCGGTGCGGGCGGTCGACGGCGTCCTCGTCACGGTCGGCGTAGTCATTGAGGGCCATGCCCGCGTGGTAGAGGCACAGTGACGTCCCGACGGCGAGGAACGTGCCGCGGTGCGGGCGCCTCCCGGCGGCCGCCGCGCCCGCGAGGGCGTCACCGGGCACAGTGAACAGGGCGGAGATGCGCAGCAGTTCGGCCCACGCCCAGAACCGCGCGGCCGGTACCGGCGCGTCGGGCGCCGGAGCGCCGTCCGCCTGCCGGGCGGCGCCGTCGCAGGCTCTCCCGTGCCGACCCGGGGCACACGGGCACGGCTCCCCCGCCGTCGGGACCCGGCCCTCCGCGGCGACGGCGGAGGTCTGCGGGACCGGTGGGGGCGTCACCGTGACTCCCCCAGCCTGGCGGCGAGGGTGAGCAACGCGGCGTACTGGTCGGCCAGCGAGGCGGGGGCACCCGGGTCGGGGTCCTTGAAGTAGAAGGCGAGCTCGGGCAGCGGGCCGGTCAGTCCGGCCTCGTGGGCGCGTGCGACCAGCCGGGCGAGGTCGAGGACGAGGGGCGCCGCCAGGGCGGAGTCGCACCCCTGCCATGTGGTCTGCAGGACCATGCGGGTGCCGAGGAAGCCGTCGAAGGCGATGTGGTCCCAGGCGGTCTTCCAGTCGCCGAGAGCCGGGACGTCGTCGATGTGCACCTCGCCCTCGGGTGCGCCGCCGAGGATGTCGGCGAGGACGCGCTCCTTCCCGGCGTTCTTGGCCGCGGCCGCCGCGGGGTCCGCGAGCGCCGCCCCGTCGCCGCCGCCGAGCAGGTTGCTGCCGGACCACGCCCGCACCGCCAGCGCGCGCTGCACGAACATCGGGGCGAGGACGGAGCGGAGCAGGGTCTGCCCGGTCTTCCCGTCCCGGCCGGCGTACGGCAGCCCTCGTGCGGCGGCCGCGTCGGCGAGGGCTGCGGTCCGTATCCCGGTGGACGGGGTGAAGTTCACGTAGGAGCAGCCCGCATCGACCGCCGCGGCGGCGTAGAGGGAGCTCGCCGGCAGGCGGGTGCTGCCGGGTTCCGGCACGGCTTCGGTGGAGGCGACGTTGACGACCACCGTCCGGCGCAGGGCGTGGCGCCGGGTGAAGGAGGTGATGTCCGCGGCGAACGCCGCGATCAGTTCCTCGTCGCCGCGGGTGTCGCCCGGAAGGGGGCCGCCGGTGCGGATCTCCTGGTCGGCGGCGGCGAGTTCGGTGTGCAGCGCGGACGGCAGGCCGTGCGGCAGGACGCCGCCCTCCGCGAGGAGTTCGGCCCGCTTGCCCAGGGGGCAGGCAGCCGTGTCGTGTCCGCCGAAGACCAGGGACGACAGCGCCGGAAGACCGGCCTCGGCGAAGGGCGGGGTCTCGGTCACCATGCCTGTCGCCGGGCGGAGCCCGGCGGTGACCGCCGCGCATCCGGCGACGGCCGTGGTGGCGACAGAGCCGCGGGCTCCGATGAGCCACACTCCGGTGCGGTCGGGCGACGGGCGGTCTGGTTCCTGGGCGTGCGGATGCGTCACGGCTGCCTCTCCCTGCTCCATGGGGGTGGGGGCGGCGGGCGGGGGCACGGCGTCTCCCCGCCCGCCGCCGGCTCGTGGGTGCCGGCAGGGACTGCCCTACGAGGAGGGCAGCTCCTTGATCTGGACGTTGCGGAAGGACACCTGGTCGTCGGCCCCGTGGTTCTGCAGGCCGATGTAGCCGTCCTTCAGGCTGCGGGCGGGGTCGGTGTTGGTGAAGTCGTTGATCTTGACTCCGTTGAGGAAGACCTGGAGCCGCTCGCCTTGGACCTTGATCTCGTAGCTGTTCCACTGGCCCGGAGGCCGCAGCACCTGGTCGCGGGCCTTGAGGTTGGCCGACTTGAAGGTGTAGACGGCGCCGGTGGTGCGGTCCGGGGCGTCGGTGGCGTCGATCTGGACCTCGTAGCCCTTGTCCACCGCGGACCAGGGATCGTCGGAGGCCGGGAAGCCCACGAAGACACCGGAGTTGTCGTCGCCGTCCATCTTCCAGTCGAGCTTCAGCGAGTACGAGCCGAACTGCTTGGCCTGGTACCACAGCAGGCCCATACCGCCCTCGGTGCGCAGTTCACCGTCGACGACGTTGAACGTACCGGGGCCCGCCTGCTTCCAGCCCTCCAGGGTGTGCCCGTTGAACAGGTCCCGGTAGCCCGTCTGCGGCTTGCAGTCGGCCTTGGCCTGCCCGACGGCGTAGCGCAGACCGCCCAGGAGGTGCTGGCGGAAGGCCGGCTCGGCGTAGGACTCCTTGGTGTGCCCGAGACCGGTGTAGAAGGAGCGGCCGGACTCATAGGTCTGGCACCACGCGATCGGGTGGTCGCCCTTCATCGTGCCGCCCTGGTAGGTGGTCTCGTCCAGGGTGGCGAGGACGTGAACCTGGCCGCGCGGGTTGGTGCGGTAGTTGTACAGCTCGTCGGTGTGCTCCCAGCCGGCCTCGTCGAGGTGCGCGGTGGCCGGGTGGACGTGGTCCTCGGTGCGGACGGTGGCCTTCTGGATCTGCGGGTGCCCTTGGAAGTAGGCACCGACGAGGCCGCCGTAGAAGGGCCAGTCGTACTCGGTGTCGGCGGCGGCGTGGACGCCCATGTAGCCGCCCCCGCCCTTGACGTAGTTCTCGAACGCCTGCTGCTGCTCGGCGTTGAGCACGTCACCGGTGGTCGACAGGAACACCACGGCGTCGTAGCGGGCCAGGTTGTTCGTGGTGAACTGCTTCGGCTCCTCGGTCGAGTCGACGGTGATGTTGGCGGAGGCTCCGAGCTCCTTCAGCGCGGCGATGCCGGTCGGGATGGCGTCGTGGCGGAAGCCGGCGGTCCTGGAGAAGACCAGGACGCGCTTGGCGGCGCGGTCGGCCGGAACGTCGGAGAGCTCGAAGTCGTCCAGGTCGTACAGCGCCCCGGAGCCGCCCTTGAAGACCAGGAAGAGCTCGGTGGTCTTCTTCGGCACGGCCCGCAGCGGCACGTCGATCTCCTGGAAGGTCTCCCAACTGCCGGTGACCGGGACGGGCGCGGAGCCCAGGATCGGGCCGGTGGCCGAGCCGGTGCGCACCTCGAGGAAGCCGCCGGAGCCGCCGGAGGAGACCCGGGCGGTCAGCCGGACGGAGCCGGCGAGGTTGTACGGCTTGAAGGAGATCCAGTCGCTGTCGTCGATGTTGCCGACGGTGCGGCCGCCGTGGGCCTCGGCCTTGTCGAAGAGGTCGACGCCGGACGAGGAGGTGAAGTGCTCGGCCTGCCGGTGGCGCGGCTGGAGCTGCGCCTGGTCGTGGCCGGCGAGCGCCTCCTGGCCGCCGCCCCCGCCGTCGGTGTACTCGGCGTCGATGACGCCGAAGATGTTGGCGTTGGGGTCGTGGCCGCCGTCGGCGGAGGTCTTGATGGTGCCGGAGCAGCCGTTGACGGAGGTCACCGGGTGGCCGTGGCTGTCGTGGCCGAGGATGTAGGTGACCTTGACCTTGGAGCAGTCGACGGTCCCGTCCTCGGGGTCGGTGACGGTCACATCGAAGGGGATCTCGTCGCCGAAGCTGAACAGGGCGCCTTCGGCGGGCAGGTTCAGGGTCACCTTGGGCGCGGTGTTGCCGACCACCACCTGGACGCTCGCGGACGCGGTGCGGCCGGTCGGGTCCTTGACGGTGAGGTTGGCGGTGTACGTGCCGTTCGTGCGGTAGGTGTGCGCGGGGTCGGCCGCGGTGGAGGTGCCGCCGTCACCGAAGTCCCAGGCGTAGGTGAGGGCGTCGCCGTCGGGGTCGGTGGTGCCGGCCGAGGAGAAGGTCACCTTCAGCGGGGCGGTGCCGGAGGTCTTGTTCGCGGAGGCCTCGGCACTCGGGGAGCGGCCGTCGGTGGCGTTCTCGATCCGGTACAGGGCGGAGTGCTCGTCGCCGCCGAACCAGGCGGTGCCGTAGTCGAGGACGTAGAGCGCGCCGTCCGGGCCGAAGGCCATGTCCATGATCTGCGTCCCGGTCCAGGGAACGTCGTTGATGGACTGGACGGTGCCGTTGTCGTCCTGGTCGATGCGCTTGATCCAGCGGCGCCCGAACTCACCGGCGAAGAAGTCGCCGTCGTACGCCTCGGGGAACTTCACCGGGGAGTCCAGTTCGGGGTCGTACCGGTAGACCGGGCCGCCCATCGGGGACTCCGAGCCGCTGCCGAACTCCGGCACGGAACCGCCGTCGTAGGGGATCCACGCCGCCTGCGCGGGCGGCAGGTCGGTCAGGCCGGTGTTGTACGGCGAGTCGTTCTTCGGCGCGGCGCAGTCGAAGGTCGCTCCGGACTGCCCGGTCGCGAAGTCGTAGTCGACGTAGGGGTCGTTCTTCCCGGTGCAGAAGGGCCAGCCGAAGTTGCCGGCCTTCGTCACCCGGGCGAATTCGACCTGGCCGCCGGGACCGCGACTGGGGTCGGCCGCGCCGGCGTCCGGCCCGTAGTCGCCGACGTAGGCGATGCCGGTCTTCTTGTCCACGCTGAAGCGGAACGGGTTGCGGAAGCCCATGGCGTAGATCTCGGGCCGGGTCTTGTCGGTTCCCGGGGCGAAGAGGTTGCCCTCGGGGATCGTGTACGACCCGTCGGCCGCGACCTTGATGCGCAGCAGCTTGCCGCGCAGGTCGTTGGTGTTGCCCGAGGTCCGCCGGGCGTCGTAGGCGGGGTTGCGGCCCGGCCGGTCGTCGATGGGTGCGAATCCGTCGGAGGCGAACGGGTTGGAGTCGTCGCCGGTCGACAGGTACAGGTTGCCCTGGGCGTCGAAGTCGATGTCGCCGCCGACGTGGCAGCAGATGCCGCGGGTCGTCGCGACGTCGAGGACCTTCTTCTCGCTGGCGTTGTCGAGGGTCCAGTCCGCCTTGAGGGTGAAGCGCGAGAGCCGGTTGACGCCGTCGAACTTCGCGAAGTCGGCCGCCGTGCCCTGGTCGGGCGCGTCGCCGGCGGGGGTGTCGAGCGGGGGCGCGTAGTAGAGGTAGATCGCCCGGTTCTGGCTGAAGGCCGGGTCGATGCCGACGCCCTGAAGGCCCTCCTCGTCGTGGGTGTAGACGGGGACGGTGCCGATCACCGTGGTGGTGCCGGCGGCGTCGGTCCTGCGCAGCTCGCCGTCGCGCGAGGTGTGCAGCACGCTGCGGTCGGGCAGGACCGCGAGCGACATGGGCTCGCCGGTCTCGGTCTCCCCCTTGGCGAGGGTGACCTGCTGGAACTGCTCGGCCGCCGCCGCGGCGGCGGGCTCCGTGTCGAGCGGGCTGGCCGATGCCCCCATCGGGGCCGCGACGACGAGGGAGGTCGCCGCGAGGAGGCTGCCGGTGAGGAGCGCTAATCCCTGTCGGATACGGGAACGGTGTGCTCCGGGCCGTTGTCTGTGCACGTGTGTCCTCCGGAGGAACGGTCGTACGGGCGGATGGTGCTGCCGTGCGGTATTTCCCGGGGACCGGCGTGCGCCGTCACGCTGGTCGGGTCACTCGAGCAGGACCGGCCTCATGTTTCAGGCCCATGTCCTGTACACCTCAGGGACGGTAGCCGGGTTCGTCCGGGACCGAAAGCCCTTGAGTGGCAGATAAGTTGAACTTTCTCCCGCGTCAGGACAAAGCCGTGCCCGGGCAGCCCGACAGGCCCGGCGGCACTGCCGCCGGGCTGCGGGCTGCTGACTTCCTGACCTGGGGAAAGCGTCTAGTCGCTGCCTCCGAAGGCCGCGTCGAAGGACGCCGACGGCGGGTCGAAGTCGTACCGCTTCAGCAGGGAGAGCGCCTCCGGGGCGCCGGCGAGGCGGTCCATCCCGGCGTCCTCCCACTCCACCGAGACCGGGCCGTCGTATCCGATCGAGCGGAGCATCCGGAACACGTCCTCCCACGGCACGTCGCCGTGCCCGGCCGACACGAAGTCCCAGCCGCGCCGCGGGTCGCCCCACGGCAGATGGGAGCCGAGCCGTCCGTTGCGGCCGTCGAGCCGCTTGCGGGCCTCCTTGCAGTCGACGTGGTAGATGCGGTCCTTGAAGTCCCACAGGAACCCGACCGGGTCGAGGTCCTGCCACACGAAGTGGCTCGGGTCGAAGTTCAGCCCGAACGCCGGCCGGTGGCCGACCGCCTCCATCGCGCGGTGCGTGGTCCAGTAGTCGTAGGCGATCTCGGCGGGGTGGACCTCGTGGGCGAAGCGGACCCCTTCGGCGTCGAAGACGTCCAGGATCGGATTCCACCGCTCGGCGAAGTCCTCGTAGCCGCGCTCGATCATCCGCTCGGGAACCGGCGGGAACATGGCGACCAGGTGCCAGATCGACGAGCCGGTGAAACCGATGACGGTCCGCACGCCGAAGGCCGCCGCGGCGCGCGCGGTGTCGGCCAGCTCGCGGGCCGCCCGCTGCCGGACGCCCTCGGGCTCACCGTCGCCCCAGATCCTGGCGGGCAGGATCGCCTGGTGGCGCTCGTCGATCGGGTTGTCGCAGACGGCCTGGCCGACCAGATGGTTGGAGACCGCCCAGCACTTGAGTCCGTACTTGTCGAGCAGCGCCCGCCGCCCGTCCAGGTACCCGGGGTCGGCGAGGGCCTTGTCGACTTCGAAATGGTCGCCCCAGCAGGCGAGTTCGAGCCCGTCGTAACCGAAGTCGCGAGCGAGCCGGCAGACCTCCTCCAGGGGCAGGTCGGCCCATTGGCCGGTGAAGAGGGTGAAGGGACGTGGCACGGCGAGGACCTCCTCGAAACGGTGGTGCGGTCAGGCGGGGACAGGGGTGTACACGGAGTTCTTCTCGGCGCTCTCCTCCACGGCCGCCAGCACCCGCTGCACCTGCAGCCCGTCGGCGAACGTCGGCTGGGGCGTCGTGCCCTCCGCCACGGCCAGCACCAGGTCGCGCGCCTGGTGCGTGAAGGTGTGCTCGTAGCCCAGGGCGTGGCCCGGCGGCCACCACGCCTCCAGGTACGGATGGTCCGGCTCGGTCACCAGGATCCGGCGGAAGCCGGACGTGGAGGCGGGCTCGGTGTGGTCGTGGAAGAACAGCTCGTTCAGGCGCTCCAGGTCGAAGGCGAGCGAACCCCGTTCGCCGTTGATCTCCAGCCGCAGGGCGTTCTTGCGGCCCGAGGCCATCCGCGTGGCCTCGAAGTTGGCGAGCGCCCCGGAGGCGAGGCGCCCGGTGAACAGTGCGGCGTCGTCGACGGTGACCGGCCCCCGCTCGGAGCCGCCGCCGGAGCCCGACAGGCCCGACGACGTCCCGGCGAGCAGCGGCCGATCCCGCACGAAGGTCTCGGTGAGCGCCGAGACACCGACCAGCGGCTCGCCCACGAGGTACTGCGCGAGGTCCACGGCGTGCGCGCCGAGGTCGCCGAGGGCGCCGGAGCCGGCGTACTCCCGCTTGAGCCGCCACGTCAGCGGGAAGTCCGGGTCGACGAGCCAGTCCTGCAGGTAGGTGACCCGCACATGGCGGATCGTGCCGAGCCGGCCCTCGGCGACCAGCCGGCGGGCGTACGCCGCCGCCGGCAGGCGCCGGTAGTTGAAGCCGACCATGGCCACCTGGCCGCGCCCGGCCGCCCGGTCGGCCGCCGCGACCATCGCCTCGGCCTCCGCCACCGAATTGGCGAGCGGCTTCTCGCACAGCACGTGCTTGCCCGCCTCCAGCGCCGCGATGGCGATCTCGGCGTGGCTGTCCCCCGGGGTGCACACGTCCACGAGCTGGACGTCGTCCCGGGTGATCAGGTCACGCCAGTCCGTCTCCGCGGCGGCCCAGCCGTGCCGGGCCGCCGCGGCCCGTACCGCCGCCGCGTCCCGGCCGCCGATGGCGGCCAGGACCGGCCGCACCGGCAGGTCGAAGACGCGGCCCACGGTGCGCCACGCCTGGGAATGGGCAGCGCCCATGAACGCGTAGCCGACCATCCCGATGCCGAGGGCCGGCGCAGCGCCCTCCGCTCCACGGGTCTCGTTATCGGCCGTACCAGCCATGCCTTGCTCCTCGTCGGTTGCTCGGTTCGGACGGGCGGGCGCTGCCTGTCAGTTGAAGCCCGTCGGCAGGTACTGGTCGACGTTCGCCTTGGTGACCACGGCCGAGTAGAGGGTGATCGAGGCGGGGATCTCCAGTTCGGCGAGCCCGCCGATGCCCTTCTTCTGGCCGAGGGTGCGGGCCAGGTCGATGGCGGAGGCGGCCATCGTCGGCGGGTAGAGCACGGTGGCCTTCAGCACGCCGTTGTCGGCCTTGATGGCGTCCATGGCCGACTTGGCGCCCGCACCGCCGACCATGAGGAAGTCGTCGCGACCGGCCTGCGCGATGGCGCGCAGGGCGCCGACGCCCTGGTCGTCGTCGTGGTTCCACACCGCGTCGAACTGCTTCTGCGCCTGGAGCAGCTGGGCCATCTTGGCCTGGCCGGACTCCACCGTGAACTCGGCCGCCTGCCGGGCGACCTTCCTGATGTTGGGGTAGTTCTTCAGGGCGTCGTCGAAGCCCTGGGTGCGCTGGCGGGTCAGTTCCAGGTTGTCCAGTCCGGCGAGCTCGATCACCTTGGCGTCGGACTTGTCCTTGAGCTGCTCGCCGATGTAGTTGCCGGCGTTGAGGCCCATGCCGTAGTTGTCGCCGCCGATCCAGCAGCGGTACGCCTGCGGGGAGGCGAAGATCCGGTCCAGGTTGATCACCGGGATACCGGCCTTCATGGCCTGCAGCCCCACCTGGGTCAGGGCCTTGCCGTCGGCCGGCAGGATCACCAGCACGTCGACCTTCTTGTTGATCAGCGTCTGCACCTGGCCGATCTGGGCGGCGGTGTCGTTGGAGCCCTCGGTGATCTCCAGCGTCACGTCCGAGTACGTCGCCGCGCGGTCCTTGGCGTTCTGGTTGATGGCGTTGAGCCAGCCGTGGTCGGCCTGGGGGCCGGCGAAGCCGATGGTGACGGGCGTGCCGGGCTGGTCGCCGGAGGAGGGCACGTTGGTCGCGGCCGTCTCCTGCTTCTTCGGCTCGTTGCTGGTGCAGGCGGTGAGGGCGGCGCCGACGGAGACGGCGGCGGCACCGAAGAGCAGGCCTCTGCGGCTGGTGAGCGGGTTTTCTGGCATGGCGGTGAAACCCTCCTGGGTTGGTGCGCACGGGGCGGGTGCGTTGCGGTGAGGTGAGGTGACGTGAGGTGAGTGGGGTGAGGTGCAGTGGGCCGGGACGGGAGACGGGACGGCTGCGGGAGCCGGCGCGACGATCGGTACCGGTGGGGGTGGCGGGTACGTGGGGAGGTGGCGGGTTCGCCCGCGTCAGCTGTCGCCGCCGCGCGCGGTGCCGCGCTGGACCAGGACGGCGGCCACGATGATCGCTCCCTTGGCGATCTCCTGGACGGCGCTCTCCAGGTTGTTCAGGGCGAAGATGTTGGTGATGGTGGTGAAGACCAGGACGCCCAGGACGGATCCGACGATGGTGCCGCGGCCGCCGCTGAGCAGCGTGCCGCCGATGATCGCGGCGGCGATGGCGTCGAGTTCGTAGAGGTTGCCGTTGGTGTTCTGACCCGACCCGGCCAGGATGATCAGCAGGAAGGCGGCGATCCCGCAGCACAGCCCGGACAGCAGGTAGAGGTACAGCCGCTGCCGGCGGACGTCGATGCCGGCGAGCCGGGCGGCCTCGGCGTTGCCGCCGACGGCGACGGTGCGGCGCCCGAAGGTGGTGCGGTTCAGCACCAGCCAGCCGATGACGGTGACCGCCGCGAAGACCAGCACCAGCGGCGGGATACCGAGGATGTAGGAGTCGGGAACGCCCAGGTCGAGCACCGACTTCTCGGTGACGATCTGCGTCTTGCCGTCCGTGAGCTGGAGGGCCAGTCCGCGGGCCGACGCCAGCATCGCCAGGGTCGCGATGAACGGGACCATCCCGCCGTACGCGATGAGGACGCCGTTGACCAGCCCGCAGCCGAGGCCCACGAGCACCGCGGTGAAGAGGATGCCCGCGAAGCCGTACTCCTGGGTGGCGACCGTCGTCGCCCACACCGAGGCCAGGGCGACGATGGCGCCGACGGACAGGTCGATGCCGCCGCTGGTGATGACGAAGGTCATGCCGACGGTGACCACACCGATGACGGACGCCTGGGTCAGCACCAGTTGGAGGTTGGAGACGTCGAGGAACGCGTCGGGCTGCGTGATGCCGCCGACGGCGACGAGCACGGCGAGGACGCCGAGCAGGGAGAGGTTGCGCACGTCGGCACGGAGTCCGAGCGCCGGACGCCGGCCGCCCTTGACGGCGGAGGGCGCCTCCGCGGACGGCAGCGGTGCCTGCGGGGCCTGGGAAGCGGGCTGCGTCATCAGCTCGGGCTCCCTTCCATGACGAGGTCGAGTACACGGTGTTCGTCCAGCTCCTGCGCGGGCGCCGTGTGCACGACGCGCCCCTCGCGGAGCACCAGTACGCGGTCGGCGAGGCCCAGCACCTCGGGCACCTCGCTGGAGACGAGGAGAACGGCGAGCCCTTCGTCGGCGAGCCGGCGGATGACCGCGTAGAGCTCCGCGCGGGCGCCCACGTCCACGCCGCGGGTCGGCTCGTCGAGCAGCAGGACGCGGCAGCCGCGCAGCAGCCAGCGCGCGAGCACGGCCTTCTGCTGGTTGCCGCCGGACAGGGTGCGGATCCGGGCGTCCGGGTTGTCGGGGCGCAGCGACAGCGACCGGGTGGCCTTCTGCGCGGCCAGGCGCTCCTCGCGACGGTCCAGCCAGCCGCCGCGCGAGAAGCGGGAGAGCGAGGACACCGACACATTGCGGGTGACCGACTCCAGCATGAGCAGGGCCTGGGCCTTGCGCTCCTCGGGGGCCATGCCCAGTCCCGCCCGGACCGCCGAGCGGACGCTGCCGGGCTTGAGCGGGCGGCCGTCGACGGTGACGCGGCCCGCGGTGGGCCTGCGCGCGCCGTAGACGGTCTCCAGGATCTCCGAGCGCCCGGAGCCGACGAGGCCGGCGAGACCGACGATCTCGCCGGGCCGGATGTCGAGGTCGACGGGGGCGAACTCCCCGTCGCGGGCGAGCCCTTCGACGCGCAGCACCGGTGCGCCCTCGCGCGGGCCCGCCGGGCGTTCGGGGAAGACGTACTCCACGTCGCGGCCCGTCATGAGGGCCACGATGTCCCTGGTCGGCATCGACTTGGCGGGCAGTCCGCCGGCGACCGCCCGGCCGTCCTTGAGGACGGTGACGCGGTCGCCGATGCGGCGGATCTCCTCCAGCCGGTGGGAGATGTAGACGACGGCGACGCCCTCGGCGGTGAGTTGGGCGACGATGCGGAGCAGGTTGTCGGTCTCCTCCGGGTCCAGTGCGGCGGACGGCTCGTCCATCACGATGAGCCGCACGTCGTGGGAGAGCGCCCGGGCCATCGAGACGATCTGCTGCTGGGCGGCCGACAGGTCGCCGACCTGCCGGGCGGGGTCGATCTCGGGGTGGCCCAGGCGGCGGAGCAGGACCTCGGCCTCGCGACGGGCCTGACGGCCGCGCACCACGAACCCGGCGGTGGTGGGTTCGTGGCCGAGGAAGACGTTCTCGGCGACGGACAGGCCCTCCACCAGGTCGAGTTCCTGGTAGATGGTGGCGATGCCGAGGCGCATGGCGGCGATGGGCGACCTCAGCGAGACGGGTTCGCCACGCCAGATGATCTCCCCGTCGTCGGGCTGGTGGGCGCCGGCGAGCACCTTGATGAGCGTGGACTTCCCGGCGCCGTTCTGGCCCAGGAGGCAGTGCACCTCGCCGGCCTGGACGTCCAGGTCGACGCCGTCGAGGGCGCGGACGCCGGGGAAGGACTTGGTGATGCCGGACATCGTGAGCAACGAGGCCGCGGACGGCGGTGGCGGGGCCGGTGGTACTGGTGCCATGACGGATCCCCTCGGCGGGTGCGGGTACACGTGCGCGTGCGGAGCGTGCGAGTGGAGCCAGTGGTGCCGTGGTGCCGATGTTCAGTGGTGCCGGTGGAACCTGTGGTGCGGGTCGTCGTGCCGGGCGGCCGGTGGGTCGGTCAGGCCGGCGAGAAGACGTGGTCGCTGATGAGCCGGGCCGCGCCGATCACACCGGCGGTGGGGCCCAGTTCGCCCAGGACGATGGGCAGGTTGCCGGTCGCCAGGGGCAGCGACTGGCGGTAGACCTGGCTGCGGATGCTGGCCAGCAGGGTGTGGCCGAGCCCGGTGACGCCGCCGCCGATCACGACGAGTCCGGGGTTGAAGAAGCTGACGAGTCCCGCGATGACCTGCCCGACGCGGTTGCCGCCCTCGCGGATGAGTTCCAGCGCGGTCGCGTCACCGGTCGAGGCCGCGACGGCGACGTCGGCCGCGGACAGCCGACCGGCTGCCTCCAACCGGGCCGCGAGCGCCGGTGAACGCCCCGAGGTGGCGGCCTCCTTGGCGTCCAGGACGAGTGCGGCCCCGCTGAAGTGGGCCTCCAGGCAGCCGGTGTTCCCGCAGGCGCAGGGTCGCCCGCCGTCCACGACCTGGATGTGGCCGATGTCGCCGGCGCTGCCCGTCGCCCCGCGGTAGACCTCGCCGCCCACGACGATGCCGCAGCCGATGCCCGTACCGATCTTGACGCAGAGGAAGTCCGCGGCGGAACGGGCGACTCCCGCGTGCTGCTCCCCCATGGCCATCAGGTTCACGTCGTTGTCGACCATGACGGGGCAGCCCAGTTCCTGGCTGAGCGCCTCGCGGACCGGGAAGCCGTCCCATCCGGGCATGATGGGCGGCGCGACCGGGACGCCCTCGGGATAGCGGACCGGGCCCGGCACTCCGATGCCCGCGCCGTCGAATCCCTCGGCGAGACCGGCGGCCTGGAGTTTGGCGGCCATCGCGAGGATCCGCTCGAAGACGGCGACCGGGCCCTCGCGGACGTCCATGGGATGGTTGAGGTGGCCGAGTACCTCCAGTTCGGCGTTGGTCACCGCGACGTCGACGGAGGTGGCGCCGATGTCGACGCCAAGGAAGCGCAGGCTCGGGGCGAGCCGTACGTTGTGCGAGCGCCGGCCGCCGCGCGAGGCGGCGAGACCGTCGGAGACCACCAGGCCCGTCTCCAGCAGCCGGTCGACCTCGACCGCCAGCTTGGAGCGCGACAACCCGATCAGGTCCCCCATCTGGGCGCGGGAGCTGGGCCCGCCGTCACGGAGCAACCGCAGAAGCCGCACCTGGTGCGCATTGGCGGGTCGAGCCGTCATACGTCTCACGCGCCCCTCCCCTCCCCTGCCCCGTGGCGCGGGGATGTGCGGCCGGCGACCGGCCGGCCCTGTCCGTGTGGCTTTCGAGGGGAACGTAGCAGCGGCTGCCCGAAGGGGGAAGAAGTTGCGCAGGAATCCGCTCTCTCTTTTTCCGATCCCGGGACAAAGTCCGGTCGCGGTACCGGCGGCGGTGATGTCGCGCCGGGCACGGATTGGTTGCGGCATGGGTTCCCCGTACTCGATCCACCAGCGGCGGGGGCAGCATGACGGAGCATGAGCAGAGACCGTTACGTCGACTTCCTGCGTGCGTGGGCGATCGTCCTCGTGGTGCTCGGCCACTGGCTGATCACCGGACTGGTCCGGGAACCCGACGGAGCCATCACCGCACCGGAACTGCTGGCGGTCGTTCCCTGGACCCAGTGGCTGACGCTCGGCTTCCAGATCATGCCCCTGTTCTTCCTCGCCGGGGGCCGGTCGGCGGGCGACTCGTGGTCGCGCGCCCGCGCCGCGGGAGGTACGGCCGCCGGGTGGACGGGACGGCGCGCCCTGCGGCTGCTGCTCCCGACGGCCGTCTACAGCGGTCTGGTGCTCGTCGCCGTGGGGATCTGCGCGGCGGCCGGCGTGGACTCCGGCACGCTCGCCCTGGTGGGCTGGGCGATGGGCATGCAGTTCTGGTTCCTCCCCGTGTACCTGGTCCTCGGCGCCCTGACACCCGCGCTGTACGCGGCCCATCGGCGCTGGGGACTGCGCGCCCCGCTGGCCATGGCGGCGGCCGCCACCGTGGCCGACGTCCTGGTGGTGGCCGCCCACGCGCCGTATCTGGGCCTGCTCGACTACGTCCTGGTGTGGGGCGTCGCCTATCAACTCGGCTTCTGCTGGCGGGACGGGCTGCTGACCCGGCACCGCGCGACTCCCTTCGCGCTGGCCGCGGGCGGCACGGTGGCCTTCGCCGCACTGGTCGGGCCCGGGCCGTTCCCGGTCAGCCTGATCCTGGTGACCGGGCAGACCCCCAGCAACACCGACCCCCCGTCGGTGGCCATGCTGGCCTGGGCCGTGGCCCAGGTGGGTCTGTGCGTGCTCGTCGCCCCCGTGGTGCGGCGGTGGCTGGAGCGCGACAGGGTCTGGCGGCTGGTGCGTCCCCTCGGCGGTGCCAGCATGACCCTCTACCTCTGGCACATGGTGCCCGTGCTGGTCGTCGCCGCCGCGTTCTACCTCACGGGGCTGGCCCCGGAGCCCGCCTTCGGCTCGGCGCCGTGGTGGGCGCTGCGCGTGCCGTGGCTGCTGGTGCTCGGCCTCGTGCTGACCGGCGTGGTCCGGCTGCTGCGGCCGGTGGACCGCGGGCTGGCGGCGCTGTTCGAGCGGACCCGTCCCGACGCCGCCCCGCGCCATGGGTGGCTGCTGTGGCTCGGGCCGGCCGCCGCCGTCCCCGCGCTCGCCCGCTTCGCGGTGGAGGGCTTCGCGCCCGACGGCCGCCTCCCCGTCCTGCCGGCGGTGGGCCTGGCCCTGGGCACCGCCCTCGTCGTGCTCCCGCGGGTCGTGACCCGTCGCGGCACACCGGAACCCAAGGACGCCCTCGAACAAGCGGCCTGACGAGCCCTCACCCTGACGCCGGGTCCGTCCGGCCCCGCTCCGCCCTCGCCCGGCCTGCCCGCCTCGGCGGATCACGGCAGGCCGGGGAGGGGAGTCCGCCCGGTCGTCCTCGCGCGCCGACCGGGCGGAGCCGTCGGCAGCGGAGCCCCGCCTACGTGGTGACCGTCGCGGCCGGGGCGTGGACACCGCCCCCGGGGCCGGCGGGGTCCGGCCAGTCGACGGCGGTCTCGACGGGACGGTCGTAGTCGACACCGTCCACATCGAAGCCGTACAGGCGGCGCACTTCGGCGCCGAACCAGTCGAGGTCGGCGAGAGCGGCGATGCCGGCGGTGGTGGCCCTGTCCCAGCGGTCGGCGACGGCGGCCTGGACGTCGTCACCGAGTTCCCAGGTGTCCAGGCGTACGCGGCCCTCGTCGTCGAGGCGCAGTCCGGCGGCCCCGGTGAGACCGTCCCACAACTCGGTGAGCTGCGCGGCCGGAGGGACCACGCGGTCGCCGAGGACGCCCCGCAGCAGACCCACGTACAAGGCGATACCGGGGATGGCGGTCGAGGACTGCGTGACGGCGGCGCCGTTGACGGACGTGAGGGCGCGGCCGCCGACGGACGCGCCCAGGCGCTCGTCGAGGCGTCGGGCGGTGGCCTCCAAGTGGGCCTTGGCCGCGCCGATGGTGCCCTGCCGGTAGATCGCGGCGGTGAGCGGGGACCCGATGTACGACAGCGCGACGGTGGTGAAGCCGCCGGCCAGGAGGCCGCGGCCCGCGAGCCGTTCGATCCATCGTTCCCAGTCCGCACCGCCCATGACGGCGACGGTCTGCTCGATGTCGTCGCCCTCGGCGGGCCCGGTCTCGACCTCGCGGATCTCGGGTGTGCCGTCGGCGCCGAAGACCAGGGTCTTGGTGCGGTGGGGCGCGCCGATCGGCTTGAGCACCGACGCGAAGGTGGTTCCGCTGTCGGGGTCGGTGCGCCGAGGCGCGGCCACCGAGTAGATCAGGTGGTCGAGACGCCCGCCGAACCGCTCCGTGAGCAGGTGGGCGACCTGGTCCTTCATCGCGTCACCGAAGGCGTCGCCGTTGAGGAACACCATGTCGCTGCCGGCTTCGCGGGCGAGGCGTGCGGTGGCGGCGGTGCGGTACCAGCCGGCTGTCGCGGTGCGCCGCTCGGTCGGGCCCTTCTCGAAGCAGACTCCGATGCCCCGGATACCGGCCCGCTTGAGCCCGGCGACGGTGGCGGCGAGCCCGTATCCGGCGGACGAGCCGATCACGAGCGCCACCGGCCGGTCCCCGGCCGATGCGGCCTCCGGGGCACCGGCGACGGACGACCACATGTCCTCGACGGCTCGTTCGCATCCGGCGGGGTGCGCGTCGAGGAAGAGGAAGCCGCGGCTGCGAGGGGTGATGGTGCGCTGGGTCACGTGAGGTCCCTTTCGAAGGGTGGCTGCCGGGAACGGCGAGGGCGGGCCGGCGGCACGTGCTGTCAGTCTCCGGTTCCGAGGCCCCGGATCCGGCTCTCACTGCGTACAACAATCGCCGGACGATCTTGGAGCGTTCCCACGGTGTCGGACGGGGCGGGACCCGCAGGAACGACCTCGCCGTACTACGCCAGGAACCCGGCGACGGCCGTCACGAACCGCTCGCCGTCGTCGAGCCACGGGTGGTGCCCGGCCCGGGGCTGGACCACGAGCCCGGCCGCGGGGAACAGCCCGGCGAACTCGGCCACGGTTCGGGGCGGAGCCCCCGGGTCGACCTCGCCGGCCAGCAGGAGCACCGGTGGCGCGAAGCGGCCGAGCGCGGCACGCGTGGCGTCCGGGTCGAAGGCGCCGCCGGCGCCGAAGGCGGCCATGACCTCCTGGTCCACCCGCTCCTCCGCGGCGGCGTGATGGGCGCGAGCGGGTTCGTCCCAGCGGCCGTAGGAGAACGGTGCGACGGCCCGCCACTGGTCCTCGCCGCCGCGGCCCGCCGCGATGGCCTCCAACGCCGCGAACGCGGCGGGGAACCAGGGCTCGTCACGCCGGAGCCGCGCGGTGGCGAGCCGCAGGTCCCCGGCGATCGGGATGCCGACGGCCCTGACGCTGGGGGTGACCAGCACCAGCCTGCGGACGCGTTCGGGCCGGCGGACGGCGTACTGGACGGCCAGGTTCGCCCCGGCGCAGTGGGCGAGCAGGTCCGGGCGTTCGAGCCCGAGGTGCTCGCGCAGGGCTTCCACGTCCTCGACGAGCCGGTCGCACCGGCAGGAGGCGAGGTCCTCCGGAACCTGCGACCGGCCGGTGCCCCGCAGGTCGAGCCTGATCAGGCGGCGGTGAGCGGACAGACCGCCGAGGTCGCCGAGGTACGCGGAGTCCGTCGGCCCTCCGGGCAGGCAGATCACGGGATCGCCGTCGCCGGCGACGTGGTAGGCGAGCCGGGTCCCGTCGTACGCGGAGAAGGAGAACTCGGAGAACTCCGAGGGCACTGAGGGCACTGAGGGCACTGAGGGCACTGAGGGCACAGCCATGGCAGAGATCCTTTCGGTGGATGCTCAGAACAAGTGCCGCCCCCGCGGGGCGGCTTGGGCAGATGCGGATCAGCCGGGCACATCAGCCGCGCGCATGCGGGGCGCCGGAACCGGGGGCGGGTCGCCGCGGGAAGAACCGCTGCGAGTTCTCCGGCACGCGCAGTTCGTGCCTTCCGCTCCGGGGGCGGGCCCCACGTCCGGGCGCGTCGAGCACGGCCACGGAGGAACCGCGGGCGGTCACGAGGCGGCGGGACCGGTGCACCGTGCCGGGCGCTTTCCGCTGCCGGCCGCCGTTGCGGCCGAAGAGCCGTTCCGTGACGCCGTGGGAGGTGGTGCCTGCGGTGAAACGCATGAAGGGATGGCCTTTCGGGATGCCTACGGGCACTCCCAGGGCCGCCTACATCAGGCGAACCGCACAGCCACGCGGGAGGAGAGCACCCAGCCTGCAACAGCGTTGATGGGTCTCACCTCCTTGGTCCGTGGCGAACGCGGTGACGTTATCAGGTGCGGCCGCCCGCCGGGGCGGATCGCCGGAGGGCCGCCGGCAGCCGCGCACGGTGCCCTTGACGCTCAGGATGTTCAGCATCATCCTGGAGCGAACGGCGACAGTGCAGCGATTCATCACGCATACCCATTCAACGACCACCCGGCGTGACAGCCCTTCGGCGCGGGAACGTGGGCAGGCCCACAGCTATCGTCACTGTCTTGACTGGTGATGCAGTCTGTGCGAGCGTCGACACCGAGCACGACCGGTCCACCGCGCCCCTGGTGGTCGGGGCAGGGTCGCCCTCGCTTGTGGCTGCGTTGCCGCAGGTCGCAGATCGCCGAATCGGCCCGGAAGAAAGGGATGCGGCTCATGTCGAAGACCGCCCGGAAACTCACCAAGGCGCGCGAAGCCACGACTGCCACTGCCATTGACACTGCCGCCGCCACCCCCGCGGTCGCCGCGATCCCGCCGGTCACCGTCGTCACCACGGCTGTCACGGCTGCCGATGCCGACGCGGCAGCCCGCCGTGCCAGGTTCGGGGCGCTCCCCGAGCGCGTGCGGCCCGAGGAGACGACCGAGGTGATCCCCCTCATAGCGAAGTACCCGTCGCAGGACCACTACGACCACGAGAAGTGGCTCACCTGCCGGTGGGTGTAGGCAGCGGTCCCGCTCCGGGGGGCACATATTCGATCGACCCCCGCGCCCGGCACGGCTAGGTTGGCGCGATGGCCGAGTTGCACACCGATCGTCTCCTGCTCCGCGAATGGCGGGACTCCGACCGCGCCCCCTGGGCCGCGTTGAATGCCGATCCGCGGGTGCGCGAGTACTTTCCCGGGGTGCTCACGCGGGAGCAGAGCGACGCGTCCGCGGCCCGCTTCCAGGCCGACCTCGAACGGCGCGGCTGGGGATGGTGGGCGGTCGAGGTCAGGGCCACCGGCGACTTCATCGGATTCACGGGGCTCGATCCGGTGGACGAGGGAATGCCGTTCACCGGGGTGGAGGCCGGCTGGCGCCTGGCCCGCCCGGCGTGGGGACATGGTTACGCCACCGAAGCGGCTCTGGCCGTGGTGGCCTTCGGCTTCGAGCACGTCGGCCTCGACGAGATCCTCGCGGTCACGACCGCGACCAATCTCCCTTCGCAGGCCGTGATGCGCCGCATCGGCATGACCCGTGACCCGGCCGACGACTTCGACGACCCCGAGGTGCCGGACGGCCCCCTGCGCCGCAGCGTGGTGTACCGCCTCCGAGCCCATGACGTCGCCGGAGCGTCGCGCCCCTGACGCGGCCCTGCGCCCGCACGACGGTTCGCGGCCGCTCGGGAAGCGGGTCGGTCAGACCTTGTCCAGCCAGAGCACGATGCCGGTCGTGCCACGCAGCACCGCCGCGGCACCCGCCCTGAT
Organism: Streptomyces sp. MI02-7b; assembly: GCF_033793585.1. Lineage (NCBI taxonomy): Bacteria > Bacillati > Actinomycetota > Actinomycetes > Kitasatosporales > Streptomycetaceae > Streptomyces > Streptomyces sp. MI02-7b. Next base: position 178,443 of record NZ_JARAWX010000001.1, read on the forward strand.
GGCGGCCTCACAGCGCGCGGTGGTGAACGATGCGGGGTCGTAGGTGGAGGACATGCCGAGCCCCTCACCGCGGAACGAGGCACCGGACCAGTCGACCGCGGTCACGTTGTGCGTGGGCTCGGCCAGTTCCGCACCCACGACGAGGAACTGCTGCGACAAGTGGTTCGGGGTGACCATCGCCAGGGGGTCGATCAGATCGTTGCCCGCGCTGACGATGAGGTCGGCGCCCGCCTTCAGGGCCCTGACGGCCGCCGGGACATAGTCCGACGGGCCGTCGGCGGTCACCGTCCTCAGGTCCACGTGCTCCGCCTCGGCCCACTCCTGGACCGCCTTCACCAGCGACTTGGTCGGAGCGTCGTCGCCGGCGGTGAGCAGGACGACGCGGTAGCCCCGCGACGGGTGGACCCCGTTCCACGAGCCGGGCCGCGGGGTCGCGGTGGCCTCCGGAGCCGGCGGGTGTGCGGGGTCGACGAACCCGGGACCGGGCGTGCCGACGGCGGTCGGCTCGGGGTGCGGCCGAGACCAGTCGTCGCCGGAGCCGCATCCGGTGACCAGCGCGACGGCCACGGCGAGCGTGGCGAGGGCGCGAAACGGGGCGCGCAAGGTGATCGTCCTCCGAGTGGTGAAGGGTGGTGCGCCCCCCATCCTGCTATCCCGTTCCCGGCCGTGGTCCTTCGCGGACGTCGTTCTCGATGTTGTTGTTCGACGGTTCGCCGACAGGGCGCATCCCGTTCACCTGCGGCATGCACCGTGCACTGGCAACCTGAAGGAGCCACATGTCACAACGTGTCCGCCGCGCCATCGTCGGGATCACCGCGGCGGTGATCGCTGTCCTGGGCCTCGCGCAACCGGCGCTGGCCCACGGGTTCTCGTCGACCGTGTACGTCAACGTCGCCTCGGGCGACGAGGGTCGGATACGCACGACGCTGCAACTCGAGTACGACCTCTTCGTCGTCTCCACCGCCGACTACGAGAAGGACGACTCCCTCTTCAAGGCGGGAACCGCCGCGTTCGACGCCGGCGACAAGGACGCGCAGGAGGCGGCGCTCGACGCCCACAAGGCGTCGGCCGTGAGCTATGTCACCAAGCGCTTCTCCGTCGCCTCCGGAGGCAAGGCCTGCAGCCCGGCGCAGGTCGGCGCCTTCGCGATGACGCAGCGGGAGGGTGTGCCGTACGCCGGTCTGACGCTCGACTGGACGTGCGCCGAGGGGGACGACGACCACACGGTGCGCGGCGGGCTCTTCCCCGACGCGGAGGGATACGTCAAGGGCACCAAGACCATCGTCACCTACGACGTCGACGGCCGCTCGGGCAGCGCAGCGCTCGACGCGGAGCACCCGTCCTTCTCGATCAGCCAGACCTGGTACGAGCGGTTCTGGGAGTTCTTCCGCCTGGGCGCCGAACACCTGCTGACCGGCATCGACCACATCCTGTTCCTGCTCGCACTGATCGCCGGGTCCCGGCGGCCGCGCGAGATCGTGCTCGCGGCCACGAGCTTCACCCTCGCCCACTCGGTGACGTTCATGCTCGCCGCGCTCGGCGTGGTCGACGTGCCGTCACGGGTCGTGGAGCCCGTCATCGCGCTGTCGATCGCCGTGGTGGCGGGCTGGTACCTGTGGCGGATCTGGCGGCGCCGCGGTCACGCGACCGACATCGAAACGTCGGGGGACAGCCACTTCAGCCTCGACCGCGCCGGGTGGACGCGCCTGGGCGTGGTGTTCTGCTTCGGCCTGGTCCACGGTCTGGGCTTCGCGGGCGCTTTGGGGATCGACGCGGCATGGTCGTGGACCCTGCTGTGGTCGCTGCTGGTGTTCAACGTGGGTATCGAGGCTGTACAACTGGCCATCATCGCCCTCGTCTTCCCCTTGCTCATCGTGCTCCGCCGCCGCTCTCCGGCGGCCGGACTGTGGGCGACGGGCGCGATCTCCGCGGGTGTGGCCGCGATGGGAATGGTGTGGTTCGTGCAGCGGGCGTTCGGACTCTGAGACCAGCACAAGTCTCGCATGTTGTTCAGACAACTCAAAGATCGCATTTATCTTCCCTTTACCTGCGGCAGAGAGTTTGTTGATCTCCATTCCATGCACACACATCGTGCACAAGAGGAACGAAAACTCATGAGATCGAGCAACTCCTCGCAGGCCTCCGGGCCTGTGCGGCGTCGTGTGGCCACTGGCGCCACCGCGGCATTTCTCGGCCTGTCCGTGGCCCTCGGCAGTGGCCTGGCGACCCCCGCCAACGCCGCCGACACCTCCACGATCACCGGCATCGTCCTCGGCGTGGGCTCGAACGAGTCGCAGCGCACCGTCACGTGGTACTCCTCCGCGGACACGGCCCAGAAGGTCCAGGTCGTCCCGACCGCGCAGCTCGTGAACGGCGAGTTCCCGGCCGACGCGGCCACCTTCGACGCCATCGGCGCGGCGAACATCGCGACCAGCGGCGGCTTCAACCGCCACGCGACGATCACCGGCCTGAAGGAGAACACGGCGTACTCCTACCGTGTCGGCACCGAGGGCAGCTGGTCCACGGCGTACTCCTTCAAGACGCAGGACTTCGAGGGCGACTACGACTTCCTGTTCTACGGCGACCCGCAGATCGGTTCGTCCGGCAACCTGGCGAGCGACCAGGCCGGCTGGCAGGACACGGTCGACGTCTCGCTGAGGGCCAACCCCAACGCCGAGCTCCTGGTGTCGGGCGGTGACCAGGTCGAGTCGGCCAACAACGAGTCCCATTGGAACTCCTTCCTCGCGCCGGACCAGCTGCGCCAGTACCCGTGGGCCGCCACCATCGGCAACCACGACGTCGGCGGCAAGGCCTACGAGCAGCACTTCACCACCCCGAACACCGACCGCTCGGCCCCGTACTACGACAACGGGAACCCGGCGGGCACCAAGTCGGGCGGTGACTACTGGTACATCTACAAGGACGTGCTGTTCATCGACCTGAACAGCAACAGCTACAACTCCGCCAACGGCGGCGGCGACGCGGCGCACGTCAGCTACGTCACCGACGTCATCAACAAGCACGGCAACGAGGCCAAGTGGAAGGTCCTCGTCTACCACCACTCCATCTACTCGCCCGCTGACCACGCCAAGGACAGCGACAACAAGGCGCGTCGTGTGGACTTCCCGACGACGTTCTCCAAGCTCGGCGTCGACCTGGTCCTCCAGGGCCACGACCACAGCTACTCGCGCAGCTACCTGATCAAGAACGGCGAGAAGGAGAACCCGGCCGAGAAGCCGGGTGCCGCCGACGTGTACCCGGGTCCCGGCGGCGTCCTCTACGTGACGGCCAACTCCGCCTCGGGCTCGAAGTACTACGACATCACCAAGCCCGACAGCAGTGGCACGAGCGGCGCCGGCAACGGCGCGGACCCGCTCAACCCGAACAACTACTGGTACAACTCGGTTCAGAACCAGGAGCACGTCCGGACCTACGTCAAGGTCCAGGTGCGCAACGACAAGCTCGTGGTCGAGAACATCCGCAGCGCCGCCAACGGCGCCGACCAGCCGGTCGGTTCGCACGTGGACGACGTCACGGTGCACCCGTACCACGGTGACAGCCAGGACCTCCAGGTCAACGTCCCGAACCCGGCTCCGGGCGAGTTCGGCTGGACGATCGACGGCTACAACGGCCTGGTGGACCTCGGCACCGCCGAGGAGAAGAACGGCGACCACTTCGAGGCGGACGGCCGGCTCAACCCGATCGTCGTCTCGGACAGCCGCCGCTCGCTCGCCCCGTGGTCGATCTCGGCCAGCGTGAGCGCGTTCAAGGACGCCGACAAGACGTTCGCCAGCTCCTTCCTCGGCTGGACGCCGCGCGTCCTGGTCGCCGGCGCGGGTGCCACGGCCAACGCGTCGGTGGCCTCGGGCTACGACGACCAGGGCCAGGGCCTCGCGATCTCGCGCGGCCTCGCCTCGGCCGAGCAGGGCCACGCCCGCGGTTCGGCCAAGGTGGGCGCCGACCTGGATCTGAAGATCCCGGACAGCGTCCAGAAGGGTGACTACCGCGCCACCCTGACGATCACCGCACTCAGCAGCTGATCGGACCCGTTCCACCTGGCGGGGCGGGCACCGTCCGGTGCCCGCCCCGCCTCCCCGTTCCAGGAGAATCCAGAGATGCACGTACCCGTAACGCGCCGGACGGCCACCGTCCTCGCGCTCGTCCGCCCCGCCGCCCTGACCCTGCTCCTGGCCTTCGCGATCACCGGCCTGAGCGGCGGCCCCGCGCGGGCAGCCGGCGGCGACGTCACCTGGACGGTCAGGACGGCCGCGAACGGGTACGGCGACGACCGCTCCAGCTACAGCTACGACGTGAACCCCGGCAACCAGGTCAAGGACGCCATGGTCGTCGCCAACCACGGCAAGTCCCCGCTCCGGCTGGCGCTCTACGCCGCCGACGGCTACACCACCGAGACCGGCCAGCTCGACCTGCTCACCAAGGGCCAGAAGTCCGTCGGGATCGGCGCCTGGGTCCACGCCGACCGCGACAGCGTCGTGATCGAGCCCGGCAAGACCGCGCAGATCCCCTTCACCGTCTCCGTCCCGTCCAACGCGACACCCGGCGACCACGTGGGCGGCATCCTCACGTCCCTGAAGCAGTCGGACGACGCCGCGGGCATCAACGTGGACCGGCGCCTCGGCATCCGCGTCTCGCTGCGGGTCAGCGGCGCGCTCAAGCCGCGGTTCGCGATCGAGGACCTGAAGGTCGGCTACTCCGGTTCGGGCAACCCGTTCGCCAAGGGCGACGCCACCGTCAGCTACACCGTGCACAACACCGGCAACGCCACCTTGTCGGGAAGCCAGGCGGTCTCCGTCACCGGCCCGTTCGGCTGGCTGCGCACCGAGGCCGGCCGCATCGCCGCCCCGCCGCAACTGCTCCCCGGAGAGAGCTGGAAGGTCAAGGTGCTCGTCCGCGGCGTCGCCCCCGCCGTCAACCTGGCCGCGAACGTGACCCTCACCCCGCTCCTCACCGACGCCTCGGGCACCACCACCCCGCTCCAGCCGGTCCGGGCCACGGCCCACGGATGGGCCGTCCCGTGGACGCTGCTCGTGCTGGTGGTCGTGGTGATCGCGGCCGTCGTCGGCGGGCTGCTCCTCGCGCGCCGCGCCCGCGCACGCCGCAAGACGCAAGAGGACGCCCGCGTCCAGAGCGCCGTCGAGAAGGCGCTGCGCGACCGCACGACGCGGGAGAGCTGAGCGGCCGAAGCGCGGCGCGCGTCCCCGGCCCCGGCGGCCAGGAGGGCGTGCGCCGCGCGGGCGTGACGTGGGGGATTGCCGTCGGGGCGGGAGCAAGGATGCGCGGCGCGGGCGGAATTACCCCAGGGAGATCACCACATCCACCCGCGCCTCCACCGAAACCCTCTGCCCCGGTGGTGCTTTGCACCCCAAACCAGGACGTTCCGGCAGACTCACCCGGTGTCCAGGACACTCAGGTCATCGTGACGTGTCGTAGGTGTCGTAGGCGGCCACGACGAACGCGACGACGTCGCGCTCCAACGCGCCGCCGCGGGGCCCGCGCCGGATCATGTCCGTCCCGTGGTAGCCGCTCCGGTCGATGACGAGCCGCTTCTGCGTCGCCGCCGACGCCGCGTAGACCTCGCGGACCTGCTTCTCCACCGCGCCGTTCATGTCCCCCGGCGACACGGCGAACAGGGACGGGGCGTCGATCTTCCGTACCGCCGCGACCGCGTCCGCACCGCCGCAACGGGCGGGTGAGGACATCATGAGCAGCCCCACCAGCGGGAGTTCGCCGTCGGCCCCGGCGACGGCCGCCGTCGTGCCGCCGCACGAGGCACCGCCGAGGAAGACCCGCTCGGCGCCGAGGCGCTCGAGCTCGGCGAGCCCCGCCCGCGCGTCGCGGTCGATGTGCTCGTTGTCCGCGACGTGCTCTGAGGCACCGTGGTTGCGGTATTCCGGGATCACCACGCGGTAGCCGCGCGAGGCGAGTTGCTTCCCGATGTCGATGAACGAGCAGATGTTGTATCCCTGTTCGTGGTCGAGGAGCACACCGTCGGGGCCGTCCCCCAGTTCGAGGGCGGACAGATGGACGCCGTCACTGGTGGTCAGCGTCGTGACCCTGTCACGGAGCGAGGCGGGCACGCAGGTGTCGACGAGGTACCCGGCCTTGGTGCGGGCGGTCCGGTCGGGCCAACTGGGGGTGTAGTCCACGGGCGGATGCGGGCTGGGCCGGTTCGCGCCGGGCGGGTTCGTACGGGGCCGCTGCGCGGGCGCGCCGGCCGACGGAAGCCGCACCGACGCCCTGGTGGGCTCCGGCGCGCCGGCCGCCCCGGGGGCGGAGGAGCAGGCCGACAGCCCCCAGAGGCACAGCAGCGCGACCGGGAGCGCCGAGCGAAGTGTTGTCACGTTCGTCCTTGTGTGTGGGTGCCTGGGAGCGCCGGTGCGACGGTCCCTTCGCTCTGACAGACGCGCGACTCCTGCGCGCGTTGCGGGTGGCTCCCGAGTTCCTGGCGGCAGGGCCGGAAGCCGCACGTGTCACACGGTTGTCTACGATCGGTGGCATGAACCCACGCACCAACGCCGCTTTCCACGCGGACGGCGCCGCGCGAGCCTGGGGCGCGGCGTTCCGGTGTATCGCCGGCGCAGAGCCCGGTATGAGGCAGCACGCCGGCCGGGACGAGACCCACATGATCTTCACCGGCAGCGAGGCCCCCAGCGTCAACGGCGTGTACTCCTTCGCGCCCACACCATCGGCGGAGCAGATCGAATCGCTCGCCTCCCTTGCGGCGCAGACCGCCGGGGAATTCCCGCGGCCGGTCCCGTGGTGCATCCAAGTACGGTCGCGCCCGGGCGAGTCGGTGCTGCGCACGGCCGCGCGGTACGGCCTGACCCAGCAGTCCTGGGAACCTCTCATGGTGCGGGACCTGAGCACTCCTCCGGGCATCCCCGGGGCCGCGCCGGACCTTCGGGTGCGCGCAATCTCGGGAGCCGAGTCCGGGCGTTATGCCACCGCCATGGGTGCGGGTTTCCAGGCACCCACGGAGATCTTCGCGGCCCTGGCCACCCCGGCGGTGCTGGACGCGCCGGCCATCACGGCCTATGTGGGCGAGGCCGACGGCGAGGTGGTCGCCACGGCCATGGGCATCGTCACCGACGGGCATGTCGGGGTCTTCAACGTCTCGACGGTCCCCGCACACCGCAAGCGCGGTTACGGGCGGCGGCTGACCGAGCACGTCGTGGCCGAGGGCCACCGGCACGGCGCACGGACCGCCTATCTGCGTGCCAGTGACATGGGGCTGTCGCTCTACACGTCCCTCGGCTTCGAGGTCGCCGAGCACTGGACGTATCTGACCGCTCCCTGAGACTGCCTCGATCGACAGGGCCCGTCGTGCCGGGACCGGACCGGGGACCGCAGACGGGGCGACCGGCGCCGCCGTCGCGAGCGCGTCATGGGCCACCAGGAATCGACAGGCACCATGGAGGCGCCGACCGCGTGCGCGGCGCTCGCCGCGTCCGGTCCCGGTGCGGGCGCAGTATCTTAGCAGTGACTAAAATTCCCGTCCCGGACCGGAGGCGACCATGGCTGGGGGCCGACCGCGCACCTTCGACAGCGACACGGCCCTCGACCGCGCGCTGGAGGTGTTCTGGCGCCAGGGCTACGAGGGCACCGGGATCTCCGACCTCACCAAGGCGATGGGCATCAACAACGCGCCCAGCCTCTACAACGCCTTCGGGAACAAGGAACAGCTGTTCCGCAAGGTGCTGGACCGGTACGCCGACGGCCCCGCCCGCTACATCCGCGAGGCGTTCGCGGAGCCCACGGCCCGTGCGGCAGTGGAAGCCCTCCTGCACGGCGCCGCCGACGCGACGACCGATCCCGGCCATCCGCGCGGCTGCATCACGGTGCAGGCCGCCCTGGCGTGCTCGCCGGGCGCGGAGGCCGCACGCGACGAGCTGACGGCGCGCAGGGCCGCCGGCGAGGCGGCCCTGCGGGAACGGCTCCAGCAGGCGGCCAGGAACGGCGAACTCCCGGAGGACAGCGATCCGGAGGGCCTCGCGCGCTACTTCTCCACCATCTACCAAGGCGTGGCAGTCCAGGCGGCCGGTGGCGCCACCCGGGAGCAACTCCACCAGATCGTGGACATGGCCATGACTGTCTGGCCGCCGCGGCCGGGCGCCTGACGCGCGGACTCCGCCGCCTGCGTGCGGCGGGGCGCGGTCACCTCCGCGCGGGGCCGGCGCGGCGCAGCGCCATTCTCTGACCCCACGACCCCACGCCCCAGGCACCCGCCGCCGTCCGGCATGCCGTCGCGGCCGCGTGATCCCCCCTTCGATTGACACGCGCTCCCGGCCGGTCTAGTTTTTTAGTACTCGCTAAAAAATGCTGGGCGCACACGCCGCGGCCCGACCGCCGCTCTCCAGGGAGGGGCCCTGCCGTACCGCGTGTGCGCCCACGGACATCAAGGAGCACCACCATGGGACAACTCGACGGCAAGACGGCCATCGTGACCGGCGGCACCAGCGGAATCGGCCTGGCCACCGCGGAGCGCTTCGCGGCGGAGGGCGCGCACGTCTTCGTCACGGGCCGCCGCCAGGACGCGCTGGACGCGGCCGTGGCCAGGATCGGCCACCACGCGACCGGCGTCCGGGGCGACGTCGCCGATCTGGCCGACCTCGACCGCCTCTATGCGGCCGTCGCCGAGCATAACCGGCGCATCGACGTGCTCTACGCCAACGCGGGCGGCGGCGAGTTCGCCACCTTGGAACAGGTCACGGAGAAGCACTTCGACCAGACCTTCGGCATCAACGCCAAGGGCATGCTCTTCACCGTCCAGAAGGCACTGCCGCTGCTGAACGAAGGCGCCTCTATCATCCTGACGTCCTCCAACGCCGGCACCCTCGGGAACGAGGCGTTCGGCGTCTACGCGGCTTCCAAGGCCGCGGTGCGGTCCTTCGCCCGTACCTGGGCCGCCGAACTCAAGGGCCGCTCGATCCGCGTCAACACCGTCAGCCCCGGCACGATCGACACCCCCGGCATCGACGGCCTCGCTCCCGACCAGGAGCAGGCGGACCAGCTCAAGTCCTTCATGGCCGGCACGATCCCGATGGGCCGCATCGGCCGTCCCGAGGAGGTGGCGGCCGCTGTCCTCTTCCTCGCCTCGGACCAGAGCAGCTTCGTCACCGGTATCGAGCTCTTCGTCGACGGCGGCCGCAACCAGATCTAGCACCGGCACCGGTCACGGGCCCGGCCGCAGGCGCGGGCCGCCCGGCGAACTGCTCCGCCGGACCGTACTTCCACAGAGGGGACAGAAGACATGCGATGGGGTCCGACAGGGATCTGGAGTATCGAATTGCGGGCGGCCGATCCGCGTGAGATCGCCGACGCCGCCGCCGAACTCGACGAACTGGGCTGGGACGCCTTGTGGATACCGGGTCTGGGGGGCGGCGACGTCCTCGGCGACTCGGAGCGCCTGCTGCGGGCCACCCGCAGGGCGAAAGTGGCTGTCGGGGTCGCGAGCATCTGGCGGCACCAGCCGGCCGAGACGGCGGCGGGACACGCGCGCCTTCAGAACGCCTACGGCCGGCGGCACCTGCTGGGCCTCGGTGTCAGCGACCCGGCGGCCGCCCGGAGCGCGGGACACCCGTACCGGCCCGTCGCGGACATGGCCGCCTATCTGGACAGGCTCGAGCAGGCACCCGCACCGGTGCCCGCGGCCGAGCGCGTCATGGCGGCACTCGGCCCCAGGATGACGGAGCTGGCCGGTCGACGCACCGCCGGTGTGCATCCGTTCATGGTCACCCCCGAGTACTCGGCCGCGGCACGGGAGCAGTTGGGCGAAGGGCCTCTCATCGCGCCGTACCAGGCCGTCGTCCTCGAGGAGGATCCCGGTAAGGCCCGCAACGCGGCACGCGAGTTCCTGGGCGCGTTCCTCGGCATGGACCACTACGCGCGGAGCCTTCTCCGACAGGGGTTCACCGAGGAGGACCTCGCCCGCGGCGGCAGCGACCGACTCATCGACAGCGTCGTGGCCTGGGGAGACGTGGAAGCCATCGGTACGCGGGTCCGCGCTCATCGTCAGGCGGGCGCCGACCATGTCTGCCTGCACGTCGTGGGCGCGGGCCCCGCGATGCCCCTGCCCCAGTGGCGGGAGCTGGCACCGCTCGCCTCCTGAGGGCCGCGCGGCCATCTGCGGTCCGCGCATGCGCCGGTCCGGGGCCTCCCCAGGGTTTGGACTTGCGGGTCCAATTTCTGCGACGCAAGGTGGACCGCGTTCCGTCCGCACCCAGAGGGGCAGCACGATCATGTCCGCACGCCTGCAGCACAAGACCGCCCTGGTCACCGGGGCCACCAGCAACATCGGCCGGGCCATCGCCGTGGCCTTCGCCGCGGAGGGGGCACACGTGGCCGTCTCGGGGCGCAGCAAGGAGCGCGGGGAGGAGGTGGTGGCGGAGATCCGCGCCCTGGGCGGGACCGCCACATTCGTTCCCGCGGACCTGGACGGCAGCGCAGCCGCCTCCCGGCAGCTGGCGGAGGAGGCCGGCCGCGCACTGGGCGGCCGCATCGACATCCTGGTGAACAACGCGGGCATCTACCCGAGCCCCACGACTCCCGACACCGACGAGGAGACCTTCGACCGTGTGGTCGCCGTCAACATGAAGGCGCCCTTCTTCCTCACGGCCGCCGTCGCACCGGCCATGGCCTCCTCCGGAGGCGGCGCGATCATCAACCTCGGGTCGTGGATCGCCCGGCTGGGCATATCGCGAGGCGCGCTCTACAGCTCCACCAAGGGCGCGGTGGAGACGTTCACTCGGGCCTGGGCCGCCGAGTTCGGGCCGGGCGGGGTGAGGGTCAACGCCATCTCCCCCGGAGTGGTCCAGGTCCCCGGCCACGCTTCCGAGGCCATGATGGCGGGCACCCCCGCGGGAACCGTGGGCTCCCCCGAGGACATCGCCCAGGCCGCGGTGTACCTCGCCTCGGACGAGGCGCGGTTCGTCCACGGAATCACCCTCGACGTGGACGGTGGCCGCACGACCGCGGCCGTGATCGCCGCCTGACGCGCGGGGAGCGCCGTACAGCGGGGCGGTCCCGGACGCCGTCGTCCGGGACCGCTCCGCTGTACGGCGTCGGGAACGTCAGACGGCCGGACCGGCGACGAGCTTCGGGTTCGGGCCGTGCTCGTTGTCGCCGGGCTGGCTGTCGCCGATCCAGAAGACCAGCAGGACGATCCAGCCGATGCACGGGATCAGCCAGAGCAGGGTCAGCCAGCCGGTACGGCCCGTGTCGTGCAGGCGACGGGCGGAGACAGCGATCGTGGGCAGGAGGACCGCGAGCGAGTACAGGGACGACAGCAGCGGGAAGCCGATCACGCGCCCGATGAAGTACACCACAAAGGAGGCGATCAGGTTGAACAGTGTGAACATCCAGAATTCGGTGCGCCGCGCGCGCCCGTTGAAGACCGCGTACTTCTTGAGCACGTCGAGGTACCAGTTCATTGCGATTGCCCCCAAGGCCATGGTGTGAGGCTCGTCTTGAAAAGATCGAGCACGCGGAAGTTATGAGCCTTGTACTGCGCAGGTCAAGACACGTTTCGATAACCGGCTCCGCGCACGGCGCGCACACCCGCGCGGCACGTCTTTTCGGGCGCCATCGACTGCGCGCACACGCGCGTTCGCCCGCCCGACGCCGTACGGCAATCCCCGCGCCACCGGCCTCCGTTTCGATGCGGACAAGGCATCAGCCGGCCCTTTTGGACAACCCCAGGAATTTCCGTGCTCCGCGATCTCGTCGTCCGCTCCGTCCTCGGCGTGCTCAAGGCGGTGGGCTGTGCGTACTGGTATCTCTGGCGCCGGCGCACCTACGTCCCGTACCACGACGTGCGGAACATCGAGTACCACGGTGTGACTCGACACGGCGAGACACCGCAGGGCACACCGCTGCCGCGGCCGTCCGGCCCCGGTGACGGCGGTCGCCGTACGCCTCCGGAGCCGGACGGGGACGGGCTCAGGCCAGCCGGGTCCGGTAGATCTGCTGGGTGACGTCCCGTTGGGTGCGGGTCGCACCGCGGTCGGTGGTGAACACGACCGTGCCGCCGTGCAGGGCGGGCCAGGTGTTGTTGCCGAGCGTGGTGACCTGCCGGGCGTCCGACCAGGTGCCGGTGGCGTCGAGGGTGGCGGTGAGGACCTTCCAACGCCAGTCGGCGGACCGGGAGTCGTACCAGACCGCGCGTATGCGGCCGTCGGGGTCCTGGGCGACCCGGGCGCGCTGGCTCATCGCGTCCGGGTCGTGGGCGACCTGCCGGTACGGGCTCCAGGTGGCGCCGCCGTCGGTGGAAGTGCTCGTCCGCACCTGGAGGTTGGCGCCCGAGCTCTGCAGGGCGCCGGACTCCCAGATCGCCACGAGCGTGCCGTGCGCGTCGACCGCGACGCTCGGGTGCCGGTCGGCGCGGTCGGTGACCGCGCTCACCGCGACCGGGGTGCCCCAGGACCGGCCCGGTGCGGTCCGGACCGCTGCGAGGATCTGCCAGCTGTCGGGATCGGTGCCGCCGCCGGCCGGCTGACCGGCCGGCGGGGTGTGCCCGGTCCACAGCGGGTCCGGGTCGTTCCGGTCGTCCTGCCAGGTCACGACGGCGTGCTTGCCGCCGGTGACGGTGACGGCCGGGAAGAGCGAGGCGGGGTAGCGCGGTGACCGGGCGTCGGCGGGAGTGCCGGGGCTGGTGGCCTTGCCCGCCGCGGAGATGTTCACCGCCGCCTTGTCGACACCGACGATCTGCGCGTACACGTCGAAGGCGCCGCCGCTGTTGTCGGACCAGACGACCAGCGGGTGCTTGTCCTCGATCAGGGCCAGCGCGGGGTTGACGGCCCTGCCCTTGCCCTTGCTGACCTTCTGCGGGGACTTGAAGGAGGAACCGCCGTTGCCGCTGGTCGCCATGAGGACCGCCGGCCGGTGCGGCTGCTCCTTGCCGCGTTCGTCCTGCCACACCACCCACACGTCGTCGCCGTGGGCGGCGATCCGCGGGAAGCGGGCGGTCGTCGAATCACCGGACAGGGTACGGGCCTTGCCGGGCCTGCCCTTGCGGTCCAGCCGGACGTGGACGATCCGGGTCGCCTGGCCCTCGTGCACTTCGGCGACGACGTGGGTGACGTCTCCGGCCACCGCCACGTCGGCGAAGCCGGTGAAACCGCCCTGCTCGCCGATGACCAGGGCCCCGTGGTCGGCGGTGGTGTCGGCGTCCGGCAGCGGGATCTCCGACAGCGGTTCGGCGGGCGCTCCCACGGACAGGAAGACCGGCGAGGTCGCGGCGCGCAGCTGGTCCGGGAGGGTCGGGTCGGCCTCCGAGCCCGACGCGCTGCCGGGCGAGCGGACCTCGACCCGGTACCAGGTGTGGTCGCCGCCCTTCATGTCGAGCGGCAGATCGTACGTCTCGTTGCCCGTACGCGGCACGAACGTCGCGACCGGCCCGGCGGAGCGGCCCGGTGCGGCGTACACGTGCACGGTGGTGCCCTTGCCGGACCGCACCTTCACCCGCAGGCCCGCCTTCCGGGGGAGCTTGCGTCCGGTGACCACGACCTCGTCGCCGCCGATCGCCTCGTAGACGCCGTCGCCGTCCGCGTCGGCCTCCAGGGTGACGAAGGGACCGGTGATGTTCTGCGACACAGTGGTGCGGCCGGCCCGGAAGCCGTCGAGGATGCCGCGGACCGAACGCTCCGCGGCGAAGACCCGGGTGGTGGGCTCACCGGGGCTGTCGACGTCCCACAGCTCGCGGAAGTGGCAGTCGCTGGCGGCAGCCACGCCGAAGCGGAAGCCGCGGTTCCAGCGGTTCTCGGCGTACTCCATCTCCACGTCGGGGTCGCTCGCGACGTTCAGCACCTCGACCAGGTCGCTGCCCAGCACGCTGGCGTTGGCGTTGACGCCGCCGGCCCGGGTGTACTCGCCGTCGTCGGGGTGGGCCTGCGACCACACGGCGTTCTGGGCGTGGACGTCCCACACCGACTGCTGGACGTGCCGGTAGGCCGCCGAGCCGGGCGGGTTGGCCCCGTCCACCACCACGTCGACGTTGCCGAGCACGATGGCGTGCGGCGAGCCGTTGGCCTCCTCACCGGGCAGGAGGAGCAGCTTCGAGGACGTCCACTGCGGGTCCCACACCTGGTCGTAGGTGCGGTGGTCGGTCAGCGGCATGAAGTCCAGGCCGACCTTCTCCCCCTGGGCGATCTGGTCGCCGACCGGGAGGTTGCCCGGGAGGGTCTGCTTCGAGGTCTGGCGCGGACCGCTGCCGTCGGAGGAGTGGTCGTCGTGCACATGAGTGTCGCCCGCAAGCCACCGGCCCTTGGGGGCCTTCGCTCGCCTGGCGGGCACGGCCGCCGGGGCGGGCCGCCCGGGGCGGCCGGTGACCGTCGCGGCGTCGGCGACGCCTGCGCCTATGGTCGCGGCCGCGACCGCCGCACCTGCCGCGACCAGCAGCTTCCTTCGGGGCAGGTGGCCGCCCAGCGGCTGGTTCGGGACGCCTGTTCGTGTCGGGGCATGCATCGGGGCAACCGCCTTTCAGTCCACTGCGCCGGGGAAGGGGCAGTACGCTCACGACGCTAGAAAGATGCATGCGCAAATACATGAATTCGCCGCGACGCGACCCTTCCGGTCAGCGGAACACCACGGGCGACGGCGGCGAGAGCCGCCGCCTCGCGGTCGACGCCGGATGTGCCACGGCTCGCGGGCCGCGCCCGATCTCCCGCGTCAGGCCGTTCGCTTCGCCGGCGGCGCTGCCGGCCCCGTGGCCGGGCGTCTCGAACGAGGTCCGCACCCGCCCGTCTCGGACCGGAGGAAGCGGTCGCGGACCCGGCCGTTGAAGGACCCGCGCCGGCGGACGTACCCCTCCGTGAAGTCCCCGTGCGTCCGCGTCGGTTCACCCAGCCCGGCACACCTCCCCCGCGGCTCGGCGCTCACCGGGCGGAGCACCTCCTGCGGCGGGACCCCCCGCACCGCCCCCGATGGGTCGGCGTTCGCCGGGGCGCCGGGACCACCCGGCCCGCGCGCCGCACCCGCCCGTCGCATCGATCACCGGAGAAGGGAAACGCACCGATTTGCCGCTGCCGGTCGGCGCTCCTACGGTCGTGGGACGGGCTCGATCACTCTGGGCAAGGGGCCGCTCATGGCGACCGTCAGCGATGCCTTCTACCGCGTCCTGCGCCATCACGGCGTGAGCGCCGTCTTCGGCAATCCCGGGTCCAACGAGCTGTCGTTCCTCACCGGCCTGCCCGAGGACATCCCCTACTACCTGGTCCTCCAGGAGGGCGCCGCCATCGCCATGGCGGACGGCTACGCCCAGGCCACGGACACCACGGGGTTCTTGAACCTGCACGCCGCGTCCGGCACCGGCAACGCGATGGGCTGCCTGACCAACACCGCCGCCTGCCACACGCCGATGGTCGTCATGGCGGGTCAGCAGGCGCGCCGCTACGTCCCGGTGGGGGCGATGCTCACCAACGTCGACCCGACCAAGCTGTGCGACCCGCTGGTGAAGTGGTCCGGAGAGCCGTTGCGCCCGCAGGACGGGCCCGCGCTGGTCTCCAAGGCCCTGATGCTCGCCGACTCCGCGCCCCGCGGCGTGGCCTACCTGTCGGTCCCACTGGACGACTGGACCGAGCCCGCTGAGCAGAGCGCCCTGACCCACCTCCTGGAGCGGGTGGTGGACGGCGCCCCGGTACTGGCCCCGCCAACGCTCACCATGCTGGTCGAGGCCCTGGACCGGGCGACGTCACCGGCGCTGGTCCTGGGGCCCGGCGCCGACACCGAGGCGGGATACCGGGCCGCGGTTGCCCTCGCCGAGCGGGCCCGCCTGCCGGTGTGGGTGGCACCCAGCCCGCCACGGGCCCCGTTCCCGACCCGGCACCGCTGCTACCAGGGCCAGCTGCCGTCCGCCGTCGGCGCGGTCGCCGACACCCTCGCCGGGTACGACGTGGTCCTCTGCGTCGGAGCACCGGTCTTCCGCTACCACGCGCCCAGCGGCAGTGACTTCCTGCCGCCGGGCGTCCGCCTGTACGGGGTCACCGACGACCCCGACGAAGCCGCGCGTGCCCCGGTCGGGCGCATCGGCGTCGGTGATCCGTCCGACGCGCTGGTCCGCCTCGCCGACGCCGTCGCGCCGAGCGACCGGCCCTGGCCCCCTGAGCGGACCCTCCCCGAGGCGGACACCACCGGGCCGGCGTTCACCGCGGAGGCCATCCTCGACGCGATCGACGCCGGGAAGAACGACGACACCGTCGTCGCGCTGGAGTGGACCTCGGCGGACATGATCCGCGACCGGCTCACCCTCACCCGGCCCAAGTCGCTGTTCTACCCGGCCGCCGGCGGCCTCGGCTGGGGCCTGCCCGCCGCGATCGGGCTGCGACTGGGCCGCCCCGAGCGCCCCGTCGTCGCCCTGATCGGCGACGGCGCGACGCAGTACACCACCTCCGCCCTGTGGAGTGCCGCCCGCTACCGGGTGCCGGTGACATACGTGGTCTGCACCAACCACCGATACCGGGCCCTGGAGGAATTCTCCGAGATCCTGCACGTCCCCAAGGGCGACTACCTCGACATCTCCGGGATCGACGTCCTGGACCTCGCCCGCGGCTACGGCCTGGAGACGCACCGCGCGGAGTCCCTCGCGGACCTCACGGACTTCGTGCGCCAGGGCATGACGTCCGAGGTCCCCCGCCTGGTCGAGATCCTCCAGCGCTGAGACGCGGCGCGCCCTCCCGGTCCCCGCGCGGGCCCTACTCGGGGGGTGTCCGGACTCCGGCGCCTGTGCGGCGAGGGCCGCGTCGAGGAGCGCGGCGGCGGCCGCCTTGGCCGCGGCCGCCGCCTCGGCGTCACCGTCCATCCGGACGGACACCGCGGCCCCGTCGTAGAGCAGCTGCAGTCTGCGCCCGAGCGCCTCGGCGTCCGCGACGCCCGCCTGCCGGGCGAGGTCCGTCAGCAATCCCCGCACCCACGCCCGGTAGTCGGCCGACGCCTGTTCCGTGCCGCTGCCGGACTTGGCCTCCGCGCCCGCCGCGATGAACGCACACCCCCGGTAGCCGGGACCCGCGAACGCCTCCGTCTGGGCGTCGAAGAATCCGAGCAGCCGGTCGCGCGGGGTCTCGTGGCGGTCGACCGCGGCACGGACGCGACGGGCGGTGGCGGCGTGCCTCGCCTGCAGGTAGGCATGGACCAACTCGTCCTTGCTGCCGAAGGTGTTGTAGAGGGACGCCTTCGCCACACCGGCCCGTTCGATGACCCGGTCGATGCCGACGGTCTGCACACCCTCGGCGTAGAAGAGCTCATTGGCCGCGGTCAGCAGGCGTTCGCGCGCGGAAGGCCTGGCCGCGTGGCGCTCGGCGGGTGAACCGGTGGTCTTGGCTGCCATCGCCGCTCCCTCCCCTTCCGTGTATTTTGCGGACTGCCGGCCCGCATCCACCCTAGTGCCGGACAGCGGCGCCGACATCGCGCTTCTCCGTCACCAGTCCGACCAGCGCCAGCAGGGCGAGGACGATGATCGCGGCCCCGTACTCCTTCGCCGTGGTGATCAGACCGCCCGCATGGACCACCAGGTATCCGGCGATGACCGCCGGCAGACCCATGCCCAGGTAGGACACGACGTACAGCAGGGACAGCACGCCGGACCGCTCGTGCGCCGCGGTCAGCGGCATCACGCTGCGGATACCGCCCTGGAAGCCGCTGCCGAAGCCGACACCGGCGATGGCGCTGCCGACGAAGAAGAACGAGGGCGAGCCGGCCTGGATGGCGACCAGTGTCAGGGCGACACCGGCGACGAGGGTGCCGATGCCGGTGAACATGACGCCGCGCGGCGGGGCGGTGCGCAGGACGAGGGTCGCCACGGCGGCCACTCCTGCCAGGACGAAGAGGGCCAGTCCGCCGTAGACCATGGACGTGGAGTGGGTGAGCGTCCGCACCAGCGCAGGGCCCAGCGAACCGTAGAAGCCGGCGAGCGCCCAGACGGCTATCAGGACCGGGGCGGCGTTGAGGACGGCGCGCCGCACCGTACGCGGCAGCTTGATGTCCGGGACCAGGGTGCCCAGCGCACCGGGGGTGGGGGTCAGCGTCTCCCGCATGAGGTACACGCCCACGGCCTGCACGGCGAAGACCGCCACCAGCGCCAGGTAGACCAGGTGCGTCGGCGCCGGCAGGAACTGGACGAGGAAGGCGGAGATCAGGGAGCCGCTCGCGGTGCCGAGTCCGGGGGCGAAGGAGTTGGCGACGGTGCCCCGCCGCTTGTCGATGTCCAGCATTCCGGCGCCGACGGCGCCGAGCGCGGCACCGGTGGACAGTCCCTGGATCACCCGGCCGATCATCAGCTCCGGCACGCCGTGCGCCGTCGCGAAGACGACCATCGCGGCCGCCTGCGCGGCGAGCGCCACCAGCAGGACCGGTCGCCTGCCCAGATGGTCCGACAGGCGTCCCAGGGTGAGGAGCGACACGAGCACCGCGATCGCGTACACGCCGAAGACCAGGGTGGTCGTGACCGGGGAGAATCCCCACTCCTGCTGGTAGACCGCGTACAGGGGGGTCGGCGCACTGGATGCGGCCAGGAACGACACGATGATCGAGGCCAGCAGGTAGAGCGCCGCCCGCTGAGGCAGCACCCCCGCGGCGGATCGGCTCCGCGACGCGGAGGGGACGGCGGGAGCCGCCACGCCCACGTCTTCCGCGACGCCTGCCTCCGCCGTCAGCGTGGCGGTCACGCTGTGGTCGTGTGAGGTGCACTGCTCGGGCATGCCACCGTCCTGTGGGTGAGGAGATCGGTCGTTCTCCTGTTGAGTAGACCGGTCTGTCTAACCAGGGCAGATCGGGATTGCTTCCCGCTCCGCGAAAAAAAGTGGAAGGCATTCGTCCGGGGGCCCCGAACGGAGTGCGGCGGGCGTACCGCGACAGGGAGGGCAAGCCGGCGGCATCGCGTCCCGCCACGGGAAGGCGGGCACGACGGTCCGGGACGAGGTGGCTGCCGTCCGCCGCACTCGCCCGCACCCGGCTCGGCCGGTCGGCGGCGAGAAGGAGTTCTTCGAGCCGGCACTCCCCCTGCGTTCGCCGTCCCGGTTGCCGTCGGCCGCCTGAAGCGGCCCCGGCGGGTCGCGGCCGGGGGGAGGTCGACCGGGCCCGCGGGCCGGGTGGCAGACTCCCGGAATGATCGAATCGAAGCAGAAGGCGGACCTCGCCCGTTACCTGCAGTCGGCGCGCGACGCCCTCCTCTGGAAGCTCGACGGGCTCTCGGAGTACGACATACGCCGCCCGCTGACGCCGACCGGCACCAATCTCCTCGGCCTGGTGAAGCACGCCGCCGGTGTGGAGGCGGGGTACTTCGGCGACACCTTCGGGCGCCCCCTCGGCGAGGCGCTGCCGTGGCTCACCGAGGACGCCGAACCCAACGCGGACCTGTGGGCCACCGCGAACGAGTCGCGCGAGCAGATCGTCACCCTGTACCGGAGGGTGTGGCAGCACGCGGACGCCACGATCACCGACCTCGCCCTGGACGCGGCCGGCCGCGTGCCGTGGTGGGGCGAGGGCCGGTAGGAAGTGACACTGCATCAGATCCTGGTGCACGTGACCGCCGAGACGCACCGGCACGCGGGCCATGCCGACATCGTCCGGGAACTCGTGGACGGCGCGGTGGGGATGGGTCAGGGCAACGACAACATGCCCGAGGGGGACCGGTCGTGGTGGAAGAGCCACCGGGACCGCCTGGAGCGCGCGGCACGGGAGGCCGCCCGGCGCCACTGAATACGGCGTCCGGCTGGCCCCTTGTGGCCACTGTCCGGTATCGGAAACACCAACTCTTGGTCATCGGTGGATCATCCCGCTAGAACTTGTGTGCGCCCGCACGGCGTTCTCTACGCCGGGATGCCCGGCCATCCACCGAAGAAGGAGTCCTGGTGGCCCCTGCACCTCCGCCTGCCCGTCCCCCGGTAAAGCGGCGGTCCGTCGCCGCCGCCGCCGTCGCGGTCGCCGGCCTGCTGTTCCCCCTGGCCGTGGCCCAGTCCCCCGCCGTCGCGGCCCCGCCCCCGGCGTCGTCGCCGGCCGGCGCGCGCTCCGCGACGGGGCAGCCACCCACCGGTGGGCGGTACATCGTCACCCTGCGGGAGCCCGCCGCCGCGACGTACACCGGCGGTGTGGCGGGCAGGGAGCGCACCGCGCCACGCGCAGGCGAGGGCCTGAAGAGCGACTCCGCTCCGGTCCGCGCCTACCGCGACCATCTGCGGAAGGGCCAGCGGGACGCGGCCACTGCGGTCGGCGCGCGGGTCATCTCGTCGTACTCCGCAGCGCTCAACGGCTTCACGGCCGAACTCGATCCGGAGCAGGTCGAGCGGCTGCGCACCGACCCGACGGTGGTGTCGGTGGTCAAGGACGACCTGCGCAAGCCGCTGGCCGCCACGACCTCCACGGACTACCTCGGCCTGAGCGGCGACCACGGCGTGTGGGCCGCCAACGGCGGCGTCGGGAAGGCCGGCCAGGGCATCGTGGTCGGCGTCGTCGACACGGGCATCGCCCCAGAGAACCCGTCGTTCGCCGGCGCCCCGCTCGGCAGGGAGCCGGGCCAGGAGCCCTACCTCGACGGCACGGCCATCAGGTACCGCAAGGCCGACGGCGGTACGTTCAGCGGCGTGTGCACGCCTGGTGTGCAGTTCACGGCAGCGGACTGCACCACCAAGCTCGTGTCGGCACGGTACTTCGTCGACAACTTCGGCGCCGGGCACATCGGCGGCACCGCGATCGGCGAGTACCTGTCGCCGCGCGACGGCGAGGCACACGGTTCGCACACGGCCAGTACGGCGGCAGGCGACAACGGTGTCGACGCCGACCTCGGCGGTGTCCCGGTGGGCAAGATCTCCGGTGTCTCACCGGCCGCCAAGATCGCCGCCTACAAGGCCTGCTGGAGCGGGCCCGACGCCAGCAGCCCCGAGGACGACGGGTGCGCCACCGGCGACCTGCTCGCCGCGATCGACGCGGCCGTGGCCGACAACGTCGACGTGATCAACTACTCGATCGGTTCGGCGGGCGGCGCCCAGAGCACCGACTCGGTCGTCGACGAGGCGTTCCGCAACGCGGCCGCGAGCGGCATCTTCGTCGCCACCGCCGGCGGCAACGCGGGCCCCGACGCCAGTACGGTCGACAACGCCTCGCCCTGGATCACGACCGCCGCGGCGAGCACCATCCCGGCCCGCGAGGCCACGGCCGAACTGGGCGACGGGGTGAACCTGCTCGGCGCCTCGGTGACGATGCCGGCGGGCGGCCGCACCGTCACCGGTCCGCTGGTGGCGGCGTCCGCCGCCGGTACCGACGTCGCCACGCAGTCCAAGCTCTGCGGACCGCAGACCCTGGACCCCGCCAAGGTGACCGGCAGGATCGTCCTGTGCGAGCGGGGCACCGTCGACCGGGTGGCCAAGTCCGCCGAGGTGAAGCGCGCGGGCGGGATCGGGATGATCCTGGTGAACCCGTCGCCCGACTCGGTGGACCTCGACGCGCACACCGTCCCCACCGTTCACATCGACGCCGACGGCTACGACACGCTCCTCGCGTACGCCGCCACCGAGGCACCGACGGTCACGCTGGTCGACGGCAATCCGCACCACCTGGCGTCCGCCGCCGCCCCTCAGATCGCCGGGTTCTCCTCCCGGGGACCCCTGACGGCCGACGGCGGCGACCTGATCAAGCCCGACCTCGCGGCGCCCGGCGTCGGCATCCTGGCCGACGGCGCCAACGCGGCGGGCGGGCGGCCCGGGTTCACCTTCATGTCGGGCACCTCGATGGCGTCCCCGCACGTGGCCGGTCTCGCCGCGCTGTACCTGGGAGTCCATCCGCAGGCGACCCCCGCGGAGATCAAGTCCGCCCTGATGACCACCACTTCCCCCACCGTCACGGCTGACGGGAAGGCGTCCGGGGACGTGTTCGCGCAGGGCAACGGCCAGATCGACCCGACCCGGTACCTGCACCCCGGTCTGCTCTACCTCAACGGTCCGGCCGACTGGGCGCAGTACGTCGCGGGCCTGGGTGGCGACCCCTCCGCGCCCGCCGCGTCCGATCTCAACCTGGCCTCGATCGGCGTCGGTTCGCTCGCCGGTCGGCAGACCGTGACCCGGACGGTGACCTCGACCGCGGCCGGGACCTTCACCGCCGACGCGGTGCGCATACCGGGCGTGGAGACCGTCGTCGAGCCGGCGACGCTGACGTTCACGGCGCCTGGCCAGTCCAAGAGCTTCCGGGTGACCTTCACCCGGACCACCGCGCCGCTGGACGAGTACGCCACCGGCTACCTGACCTGGCGCAACGGCGACCAGAGTGTGCGCAGCGCGCTCGCGGTGCGCCCGGTGGCCCTGGTCGCGCCGGCGGAGCTCGCGGCCTCGGGTAGTTCGGGCCGTGCCACCGCGACCCTGCGCGGCGGTGACGTCCGCGAGGTGCCGGTGACGGTGAGCGGCCTGTCCCGGGGCCTGCGGGTCCAGGGCTCCGGGACCGTCGGCAGCCCGGCGCAGTCCCACATCGTGCAGGTCCCGGCCGGCACGACCCACGCGCGGTTCGAACTCGACGCCGCCGACAACTCCGCCGACCTCGACCTGTCGGTCTACCGGCTGAACGACTACGGCGACAAAACGCTGTTCGCCCGTGCGGCCACCGACTCCGCCGACGAACACCTCGACGTGGACGACCTGCCCGCCGGCCTTTACCAGGTCGAGGTCGACTTCTTCGCCGGGACCGGACCCCTCGGGTTCACCGTGACCAGCTTCGTCCTGAACGCCAAGGGAGCCGAGGGCACCTTCACCGCCCGTCCCACCACGGCGAGCCTGACGGTCGGCAGCGCCACCGCGGTCACCCTGGCCTGGAACGGCCTGCGCGACGGCGGGGTCTACCTGGGCCGGGTCACGTACGGCGACACCGGCCGGAGCACCTACGTCACCATCGCGAGCGATCCCCGTACCGGCCCGCCGACCGGCACGCCCGGAGCCCGGCCGGTGGTCACCGTCAAGCCCGACTACGCCGTGCCGGGCCAGTCCGTGATCGTCGTGGCGACCGGCCTGACCCCGGCCGTGGACTTCCAGATCCGGATCAAGGGCTCGGGGCAGGTGCTGGCGAGCGGACGCACCAGCGACGACGGCGGCGTGGCCCGCTCGGTCACCCTGCCGGCCGGTCTCGCAGCCGGGCAGCGGACCATGGAGGTCCGGTACGCCGGGCGGACCGCCGGTGACTCCTTCACCGTCAGCCCCCTGGTCCTGCGCGACATCGACCACGTCGACCAACAGGCTTTCGACGGGAACCCCTTGGTCGCGCTGGAAGGCGGGGTCCAGGGCAAGGGCAAGGTGCACGTCGTCATCCGGGGCACCTGGAGCGTCTACCTGGACCGGATCGTCCCGGTCGACTCCACCGGCTGGCCCTGGCTCAGCTGGAAGTCGGACCTGGTCGAGACCAGGGCGGAGAAGCTGACGGCGACCCTCTCCGTGGTCCAGGGCAACGGCCGCACCGGGCAGAGCAAGTCGGTGACCTGGAAGGCGGCCGCGTCGTCCCCGAGCTCCGCGTCGCTGGCCAAGGACCCGAAGTCCGCGCACGCCGCGAAGCTGACCTACACCAACCGCACGGACCGCACCGCCTTCCCGACCCTGCGTTACAAGCTGACCGGCGGGGACGTGATCTTCACGACTCTGATGATCGACCCCGGCGTCACGTTCACCCGCTCCTACGACACGACCGGCGTCGACCATCTCGACCTGGTGCTCGACGGAGCGGCCGTCGCGACCTACCGGAATGGGCAGCAGAGCAGGCTGACCGGCCGTCCGGCCATGGTGGAGCCCTTCTACGCGACGTTCCAGCGCGGAAAGGCGCGGCGCGAGGGCGATCCCGTGGCGATGACCCTCACCAACCGGCCCGCGGCGTACAGCGCCGAGTTCTTCCTCACGGCCGGTGAGGGCACCGAGGTCTACGCGGGAACGAGCTTCTTCCACAACGAGAAGATCCCCGTCCCCCGCAGCACGCAGGAAGGAGCGCCGGTCTCCCGGACCCTCTCCGTGGCCTCCGGCCGGCCGCTGTGGGCGACGGCGGGCTTCGAGGTCCACAGCCCGATCCTCTCGTACGTCGCGGACCGCTATCTGCTGATGACGCCGATGAGCGCGGCCGACCTCCAACCGGTGCCGGCACGGCACTCCGGCACGCCGTTCGTGGTCGGCGTCTCGCCGCGGCAGGCGGCCGAGGACACGACCGTGTCGGTGACGGCGGCCGGCCTGGCCGCGCGCGAGGCCTATGTCGTGCGGCTCGGCGGCCGGGTCGTCGGGACCGGCAAGGCCACCGCGGCGGGCTTCGTCCACGCCTTCGTACGGGTCCCGTCCGGTCACGGACGGACCGTGCCGGTCCGGGTCACGGGCAGCCGGCCGGACCGGTCCGGCGGGACGGAACTGACACGGGGGTGAGCCGGTAGCCCACCGCCGCGGGACCGCCGGCCGACATCGCGTCGGCCGGCGGTCCCGCACTCGGTCGCCGCACCACCGGGATCGCCCGCCGCCACGTCGCGGGACGGGCTCAGAGACGGACGACGACCACGGCGGTGTCGTCGGTGGAGGCGCTGAGGGTCATGAGCCCGTCCGCGAGGTCCTCGACGTCGTCTTCGTGGTGGCGGGTCAGGCGCTCGGAGAGCCGGGCGAGGCCCTGGTCGATGTCCTCGCCACGGCGCTCGACGAGTCCGTCGGTGTAGAGGACGAGAACGGCGCCCTCGGGGTAGGCGCGTGTCGCCTGCGGACGGAGGGTGTGCTCGGGCGCGGCCCCCAGGGGCGGGTCGGTGGCCCGGTCCAGGAAGTCCACGGTCCCGTCCGGATCGACCAGCGCCGGAGGCGGATGGCCGGCGCTGCTGTAGACGAGGCGGCGCTCGGCCCATTCCACGACGATCTGCACCGCGGTCGTGGACACCGCGCCCTCGACGCAGCGCGCGTACAGGTCGAGGCCGTCCAGCGCCGCCGCGGGCCCGTCCACGACACGGACCGCGGCGCTCAGCGCGCTGCGCAACTGCCCCATGACACCGGCCGCCGTCAGGCCGTGGCCGACGACGTCACCGACCGCGAGGGCGTACTTCCCGCCCGGCAGCCGTGCCACGTCGTACCAGTCGCCGCAGACGTTGAGGCTGTTCTCCGCCGGACGGTAGCGCACGGCGAAGGCGTGCCGGCCGAGCGGCTGGAGCGCCGGCATCATCGCCTGCTGGAGGGCGAGCGCCACGTGCCGCTCCTGGGCGTTGGCGCGCCGCAGCCGTTCGTTGACCTGCTGCAACTGGCGGGAACGGGAGTACAGCTCCAGTTCGATCTGCCGGTGGCGCTCGTCCGTGGCGGGGCCGCCGTCACGGATCAGATCGGTGATCTCCGCCAGGCGGTGCACGATCAGCGCCACCTCGCCGTCCGCGTCCAGGACGGGGGCGTTGACCGGGCTCCAGTACCGCTGTGTGTACACACCAGGGCGGTCGGGTTCCTCCACGTCGTGGCGGTAGGGGCCGGCGACGTCCTGCGCGCCGGTCTCCAGCACCCGCCGCAGCGACGCGCGCAGGGCCTTGAGCCCGCCTCCTTCCGGATCGCCGGGGTTGTCGGGGTAGACGTCGAAGACGTACCTGCCGACCAGCTGGTCCCGGCCGCGGCCGAGCAGGTCCCGGTACGCCGCGTTCGCGTCCAGGATCACGAGCCCCGGGGTGAGCAGCAGCAGCGCGCTGGGCGACGCCTCGAAGACGGCCGCGTAGTCGGTGTCCACGGCACTCACCCGGCCTCCCGCGCACGACACGGTGGCCGGGGATCCTTCCCGGCCCCGCTTTCTCAGTATGCGCGCCCGGCCCCGGGACGCCCCGTGGGTGGACGGCGCCGGCCCCGTCGTAGTCCGTTCGGGTGAACTGTGCCGAGGGCCAGGAGACACCCGCCGATACGGCAATTGCCAAGGGCGCGGACGCCGGTGCCGCCCGTGTCGGCTGACATCCCGCCGTTCGACACCGGTTTGTAACGCGGCGTTACCCGCCCGTGCCGTGTGCGGGGAACGATGGGGGGACGAGGCCGTCGCGTGACGTTTTTCCACCGAATGCGGCAAGGCCGTCATACTCGCCGGGATCGGGGGTAGACGCGCGCCGGACGGCCGGACACCGGCCCACGATCGACCGCCGCGGAGGTTCCTGATGTTCCCCCAGCCTCAAACGGGACGGCCCGCTGTGGCCATGACGTTCCACCAGATGCTGGAACGGGTGCGCTACGACGGCGCCCACCCCACGCTGGACCGGGCAGAGGACGCCGTACGCACCGTGCTCGCCGCGCTCGGCCGGCAGGTGACCGGTGAAGAACGCGTCGACCTGGCCGCCTGCCTGCCCGTCGAGGCCGCCCTCGTCCTCACCGCCGAGATCCCCGCGACCGTTCCGCTCCCCGGGGACGGCTTCGTCCGCGACCTGGCGGAACGCACCGGCGGCACGCCCGCGACCGCGCGGTGGAACGCCTGCACCGTGCTCGCCGTCGTCGCCCGGCTGGCCGGGGCCGCCCTGGTCACCCGCATCCTCGAACAGCTCCCCGACGGCTACGCCTTGCTGTTCGGCCGGACCGAGCTCGCCCCGGCGGCCTGACCGCGCTCGCCGGCGCCGCGTCCCGCGACGTCGCCGCCGCCCCGCCCGGCACGACGACCGGCGCGCCCGCGGCCCACGGGCGGCCGGGCGGGGCGCGCGGCTAGATTGGTGGCGTGATCACGCAAGTCGCCGGGGCACGTCGTGGGCGGGGCTCGTACGTCGCGGCCGCGGGGGTGTTCGCGGTCGGCATGGCGGGGACCACGCTGCCCACGCCGCTGTACGGGCTCTACCGGGAGCGGATCGGGTTCTCCGAGCTGGTCGTCACGGTGGTCTTCGCGGTCTACGCCATCGGCGTCATCGCCGCGCTCCTGATCGCCGGCGACTTCTCGGACATCCTGGGCCGGCGGCCCGTGCTGCTGTCCGCGCTGGGGCTGTCGCTGCTGAGCGCGGTGTGCTTCCTGTTCCAGAACGGGCTGCCGCTGCTGTTCGCCGGACGGCTGCTCTCGGGATTCTCCGCCGGGCTGCTCAGTGGCTGCGCCACGGCCGCCGTCCTGGAGTTGGCGCCTCCCGCCCGGCGGGCCCGCGCGGCCTTCGCGGCCACCGCCGCGAACATGGGCGGCCTGGGGTGCGGGCCGCTCCTGTCGGGGATCCTCGCCGAGTACGCGCCGTGGCCGCTCCGGCTGCCCTTCCTCGTGCACATCGCCCTCCTGCTGGCCGCCTTGGCCGTCACGAGCGCGCTGCCCGAGACAGTGGCGCGTCGCACTCCGCGACCCCGGCTGCGCCCGCAGGGCATGGTCGTTCCGCCGCAGGCGCGTGCGGCATTCGTACCGGCCGCGCTGGCCGCGTTCGCGGGCTTCTCCATGCTCGGACTGTTCACCGCGGTGGCGCCGAGCTTCCTGGAGCAGACGCTGGGCGAGCACAACCTGGCCGTCATCGCGGCGGTCGTCTTCTCCGTGTTCGGCGCCTCCACCGCCGGGCAACTGCTGACGGGCCTGTGGGGCGCGCGGCGCACGCTGCCTGCGGGATGCCTGGTGCTGACCGCGGGGATGGCCGTCGTGGCGTCCTCGCTGTGGACCGAGTCCCTGCCGGTGCTCGTGGTCGGCGCCATGGTGGCCGGCCTGGGCCAGGGCATGTCCTTCCGGGCCGGCCTCGCCGGGGTGAGCGCGGCCGCTCCGGACGAGCACCGGGGCGCGACGATCTCGGCCTTCTTCGTGGTGGCCTATGTCGGAATCTCGGTGCCCGTGGTCGGAGTCGGCGCCCTCGCCGTCGCTCTGGGTCTGCGGGACGCGGGCATGCTCTTCTCGCTGTACGTGGTCCTGATGTCGGCCGCCGTGGGCCTCTTCCTGCTGCGCAGGTCGTCGCGCAGCGCCTGACGAGGCCACAACGCCGCCCGGCCGCCGTCCACTTGTGCGGCGGCCCCTCGGGGCGGGGTCCTCGGACCTAGGACCTGCGCCGGTTACGCCGCGCGGGCGCACGCCGTAGCGTCTCCGTCCGTGGACGGGACAGGAATACTCGACGAAGCACTCGAACGGCTGCACCGCACCGGGCCCGAGCGCCTGGGACGGCTCAGCAACCACGCGCCGATGGCGGTCGAGGCACTGGCCGCGCACGGACAGGCGGGCGGTGTGCACCGCTGGCTCGACCGGTACTCCGCGAAGTTGGAGGAATTCCCCTCCGGGACGGCACCCGTGACGGCCGCCGACTGGCGGGAGGCCCTGGGCGACCCGCACCGGCTGGCCGACTGGATCGCCTTCTTCGGGCGGGAGGTCGCCGAACGCCCGTGGCGGGACGTGCTCGGCCAGTGGTGGCCGCGCCTGCTGCCCGGGATGTACGGCGGGTCGACGCATCCGGTGATCCGGGTCGGGCACGCCGTGCGGACGCTGCTCGGAGGGGTGGAGACCGCGCCGCGGCTCGGCGAACTCGCCCACGGCCTGGGCTACTGGGCCGCACGCCACCGGCCCGTCACGGGTCTCGGAGTGCTGCCCGTCCGGGCGGACACCGCGGACGGCGCGAACAGCGCCGACACCGCCCACACGGCCCTGGACGCGGTGCTTCCCCGACCGGCTGGCCCGCGTGACGGCCGTGCCCGTGTGGGCCGACGACGTCCGCGACCCGCACGTCGCGCGGCAGCGGCTCGCCGAACTCGTGCGCGCCGCCACCCACCGGTACGCCACCCACGGGCACGGCGAGGAGACGATGCTCGTCCACGCGGCCACCGCGCCCAACGCCGTCCTGCGGACCCTGCCCGCGCTGCCCGCGACCCTGTGGCTGCCGAGCCTGCGCGCCGCCTGGGTGGCCTCGGCGGCGGTGACCGCGATGTACGCGCCCGACGCACCCGTCCCGTGGTCCCCGCCCGGCGGCATCGCGCCGCAGGAGATCGTGCGGCTGGCCCTGGTCCACGGGGACGAGCACGTCATCAAGCTCACCGACACCGCGATGGACGTCGGCGACGAGCGGGCCATGGCGGCCGCCCTGCGCTGCGTCGAGCTGAGGGAGCCGCTGTCGTGACCCCGGTGCCGGACCCCGTGGCGGGCCGTACCGGGCCGTGTGCGGCCGTGTCGTGGCGTCCCGTGCCGCCGCCCGGGGGCAAATCCCCGCA
The DNA here is from genome assembly GCF_033793585.1 of Streptomyces sp. MI02-7b. Classification (NCBI taxonomy): domain Bacteria; kingdom Bacillati; phylum Actinomycetota; class Actinomycetes; order Kitasatosporales; family Streptomycetaceae; genus Streptomyces; species Streptomyces sp. MI02-7b. Next base: position 207,521 of record NZ_JARAWX010000001.1, read on the forward strand.
CCCCGTTCCGTCCCGGCAGGTCAGCGGGGTACGGTGGCACAACGGTCAAGATCGGCACACGTGGGAGGAACCGGCATGGACGCGACCAGCGGAGCGGGGCCTGGCCGCCCGCCCGGCGACAGAGTGCGCCCGGACGGCCTGACCACCCGCCAGGCCCGCATCGTCGAGGCCGTCCTTCAGTCGGTGGCCCAGCGCGGCTACCCGCCGTCGATGCGGGAGATCGGCCAGGCCGTGGGGCTCGCGAGCACCTCGTCCGTCGCCCACCAGGTGGGCGCGCTGCAGCGCAAGGGCGTGCTGGAGCAGGACCCGCACCGCCCGCGGGCGTACCGGGTGCGGTCCGCCTCCCCCGAGGTACGCGACGGCACGGAACCCGCGGAGCTGCCCGAGGCGGCGTACGTGCCGGTGGTCGGGCGGATCGCCGCGGGCGCGCCGATCCTGGCCGAGGAGGTCGTCGAGGACGTCTTCGCCCTGCCGCGGGAAGTGGTCGGCGAGGGCGAGCTGTTCGCGCTGGAGGTGGCGGGCGACTCGATGCTCGGCGCCGCGATCTGCGACGGCGACTGGGTGACCGTACGGCGGCAGCCGACCGCGGAGAACGGCGACATCGTCGCCGCGATGCTCGACGGCGAGGCGACCGTCAAACGCCTCAAGCAGGAGGGCGGCCATGTCTGGCTGCTCCCCGAGAATCCCGCGTACGAGCCGATCCCCGGGGAGGACGCGACGATCCTGGGCAAGGTCGTCGCCGTGCTGCGGACCTTGTGAAGCGCCCGCCCGTTCAAGCCTCGTGGGCGCGCTTCCAGGCGTCGCGCGAGACCGGGACGGGCCGCGGCACGAGGGAGCCGTCGACGTAGAGGTCGACGTGCTCGTTGTAGAAGGCGACCATCCCGGCGATCGACGCCACCTGCGGCGTGGGGAAGTCGTAGGCCCAGGCGACGTCGGTGTGGGTGGCGGTCGGCGAGGTGAACGACCAGTACCCCGTGGTCGTGCCCTTGTAGGGGCAGGCCGTCACGGTGGCCGTGGGGCGCAGCCCGGTCCAGTCGACGTAGGGGCGTTCCACGTAGTAGCGGGTCGGCAGGCCGGTCTCGAACAGGAGCACCGCGTGCGGCGCGTCCGCCAGGACCACGCCGTCGACCTCCACGCGGACGCTGCTGGAGGACCGCAGGGCGTCGACGCGGGTGTAGGGGCTGCGCGGGTGCACGAAGACCTGCTCGTCCTCCTCGTACCAGGCGTCGATCGCGTCCCAGCGGAAGCGGGCGGTGCCGAGCAGCCGTTCGGGGGCTCCCTCCTCCCACACCCACGCGGCCCCTTCGCGGACCTGTGCCCCGGCGCGGAGCGCGTGCCGTCGCGCGGGCCCGGGGCTGAGCTTTCCGGTGCGGCCCTCGTCGGTCAGGGCGCCCTCGGTGACGTCCCGCAACGGGATGCTGTACTGCGGGTAGCCGGGCCACTCCCACACGTACAGCGCACGCGTGGTGTCGAGGACCGTCCGGCCGTCGACCGTGCCGCGGATGCGCCGCGGGACCGGCTCCACGTGTCCGACCGGGACGATGAGCCCCGGGTGGTTCGCTCGCGCTTCCGACATGGACGTCCTCCTCGGCCGGTCGTGCCTCTCTCCCAGCATGGGCCGCGGACCGCGATGCCGCCGCACGCGCCCCGGCGTCGAGTTGCATCAGCCCGTCGGCGGTGGTGGCCTGAGGGTGGCAGGGCGCGCACGGGCGGGGCGCCGGCGGCCGGTGTGCCGTACTCGACGCGGGAACGGGGGCAGGGACATGCGGACCGTTCGGTTCCCCTGCCGGGACGTCCCGGCGCTCGGGCAGGGCACCTGGTACCTGGGGGACGACCCGGACCGCCGGGACGAGGAGATCGCCGCACTGCGGCTGGGCCTGGACCTGGGCATGACGCTGGTGGACACGGCGGAGATGTACGGCGACGGCGCCGCCGAGGAACTGGTCGGGCAGGCCATCGCCGGACGCCGCGAGGAGGTCTTCCTGGTCGGCAAGGTGCTGCCCTCCCACGCCGACCGCCGCGGCACCGTCGCGGCCTGCGAGGCGAGTCTGCGCCGGCTCGGCACGGACGTCCTGGACCTGTACCTGCTGCACTGGCGCGGCCGCCGTCCCCTGGCCGAGACCGTCGCCGGCTTCGCCGACCTGATGTCCGCGGGCAAGATCCGCTCCTGGGGCGTGAGCAACCTCGGCGTCGGCGACATGACCGAACTGGCCGAACTGCCCGGCGGCGACGCGGTCTCGGCCGACCAGGTGCTCTACAACCTCGCGCGCCGCGGTATCGAAGCGGACCTGCTCCCTTGGTGCCGGCGCGGCGGAGTGGCCGTCATGGCCTACTCCCCGCTCGAGCAGGGCCGGTTGCTGCGGTCCGCGCCGCTGCGCGCCGTCGCCCGTGAACTGGGCGCCACACCCGCCCAGGTGGCGCTGGCCTGGCTGCTGGAACAGGACGTCGCGGTCATTCCCCGAACCGGCCGTCCGGCACACGTCCGGGACAACCGGGCCGCCGCGGACCTGCGGCTGCCCGAGGACGTGCTCGCCCTGCTGGACGAGGCGTTCCCGCCGCCGAGCGGGCCCGTACCGCTGGAAGTCCTCTGAGGCCGCGGCCGCAACCCCCGCGGGGAGCGGGCCCGTTCGCCACGGCGGTGGTCGGCCGGTGTCGCCGCCGGTCAGGGACGGGCAGGGGGATCGGCCGCGAGAGTCCTGCCGCCCGCCCCGGCACGCGGAACACCGCCGACCGCCACCACGCGGATGCCGAAGACGCGGTCGTGACCGGTCCATCCGTCGGCGTGGCCGCGACCATTGCTGATCTGCACGCGCTTCCCGGCCGGGTCGAGGACACCACGCGGTGCAGGTACAGCGTCCCCGCGACCCGGGCGAGGACGAAGTCCCCGACCTCCGCTTCGTCGGGTCGACCGGAGCCACGACGCCTGCTGACGACTGCGGGTCAACGGCCCCGGCGAGGAGCCTCCGGGCCGGAACTCCACGGTGGCCCCACCGGCGACCGCGCGGGCAAACCGCGTTCGATGCACCCATGGGACGATCGTGTCGCCTCCGGCCGGGCGACCGGTACCGGTTCACGTACCCCCGGCGGGGGATGGGGCCGCACGTGTGTCACCGGGGATCGGGACACCGGCCGCTGCGGCGGCGAGGTCCTGCCGGTCCGGGGAGGCGCCGAGCCATTCGCAGAACAACACCGTTGCGTCGTCGCGCAGTTCGCCCGCCTGGTGGTCCGCGACGCCGTGCATGAGACGGCACAGGGTCTCCGGGACGGGCAGACGGTCGGCATGGCGCCGGACGAGGAGGTCGACGAGTCCGGTGAGGCCGAACTCGTCCCCCGCGGCCGACCGGGCCTCGGTGATGCCGTCGGTGTACAGCACCAGGCGGTCGCCGGGCTCCAGCCGGGCCCGGCACGCGTCGGGCGCCACGCCCAGGCCCGTGCCCATGGGGTCACCCGGAGCGCAGGCGAGTTCCGCCGCCCAGCGGCCGCCCCTGATGAGCACCGGCGGGTGGTGGCCGCGGTTGACCCACTCCAGGACTCCGGTGCGGGTGTCCGGGCACGCCAGGATGCCCGTGGCGTAACGCGCTCCGTCGAACTGCTCGATGAGCGCCCTCTCGATCTCCTCGGTCGCCCGGACCAGGCCCGCCTGCCGGCGGCGGGCGTTGCGGCCAGCGCCCATCGCGAGTCCCGCGGTCACGCCGGCCGCGGTGTCGTGCCCCATCGCGTCGAAGATCGACAGGTGGACGAGGGGGCCGTCCAGGGCGTAGTCGAAGGCGTCCCCGCCGACCCGGTAGGCCGGCTCCAGCGCCGCGGCGATGACCACCCGGGCCGTCCGCGTACGAGCGCGGCGGCAGTCGCCACTGCATCTCGGCAGCCACGTTCATCGTGTCCGTGCGCACGCGACGGGCGTGCAGATCGCTGGAGTCGCGCTTGGCGACCACGATGAGCGCCACCGCGTCGGCGAGCATCTGCACGTCCTCACGCGTCCGCTCGTCGCCGGCCTCCGTGGTGGCGCGCAGCAGGCCCAGCCGCTCCGTGCCGCCGAGCAGGGGCACCCACCACCGGAATCCGCCGCCGGGGCACGCGGAGGCGGCCGACAGGAGCCTGCCGTACTGGTAGGCCCGGCCGGGGACACTGCCCTCGATCCGCATCTCGGCGCTGGGGTTCCGGTTCCCGGGGCAACCCCGGCCGGTGTCGGCGAGGTTGCGCAGCACGTGCCGCTGGAGGTCGGCGAGATGGACCGCCACGTGGGCGAGCCCCGCGGCCTCCGCGTACTCGGCCGCCTTGGCGGGCAGTTGCTCGAGGGCCATCAAGTGGCTGTCGGCCAGCAGGCCTGCCACCATCCGGCAGGCGCGCCGGTCCCTGTCCTGGAGCCGGTCCCTGTCCGCGGCTGTCACCCCTGCCCCTCACGGCCCGCCCGCGCCGCTCGGCATCGCAGCCTGCCCGCTTTTCTCATGCTACGTGGCCCCTGCGACGCGACCGCGTGCCACAGGAAGGGCACGCACGGTGGTGAGGACGTGCCCTCGGGCAGGTCCGGACCAGGCGACCGGGTTTCGTCCTGGTTCCGACCCGTATACGGTGACGTGGGAGGTCTGCGATGACGGAATACGACCACATCGTCGTCGGCGGGGGAACCGCCGGATGCGTCCTGGCGGCCCGGTTGTCCGAGAACCCCCACGCCCGAGTGCTGCTCCTCGAGGCCGGTCCCGCGCAGGGGCCCGACGCCGTCGCGGAACCCGCGCACTGGATGCACCTGATCGGCGGCGACGTGGACTGGGGACACTCCACCACCCTCGTGGGCCACGACGGCGAACGGACCGTGATCCCCTACCCCCGCGGGAAGACGCTCGGGGGGTCGAGCAGCATCAACGGGATGATCCACCTGCGCGGGCACCCGGCCGGCTACGACGCCTGGGAGGAGGCGGGCGCCACCGGCTGGAACCACCGGAGCCTGCTGCCGTACCTGCGGCGCAGCGAACGCACCGAGGGCCGCGATCCGGAGTACCGCGGCACCCAGGGCCCCATGCGCGTGGCTCCGGCACCCCTCGCGCACCCCCTCTCCGCCGCCTGCCTCGGCGCACTCCAGTCCGCCGGCCACCTCCTCACGACCGACATCAACGGCCGCCATCAACTGGGCGGCGGATGGCTGGACCTCAACATCGTCGACGGCGTACGGCAGAGCGCCGCGGACGGCTACCTGCGGCCCGTGCTGGACCGGGCCAACCTGACCGTGCGCGCCGAGGCGCTCGTCCGCAGGCTCCTGTTCGACCGGGGACGCTGCACGGGTGTCGAGTACGACCGGGAGGGCCGCACCCGACGGGCGTCCGCCGGCGAGGTCGTGCTCGCCGCGGGGGCCGTCGGCTCCCCCCAGTTGCTCATGCTGTCCGGGGTCGGACCGGCCGACGACCTGCGGCGCCTGGGCATCGACGTCACGGCGGACTCCCCGGGGGTGGGGGCGAACCTGCACGACCACCCCATCAGCGTCGTCAACTTCCGTGCGGCAAGGACGCTCTCCGCGCCCACCGGCCCCGCTTTCGACGCCGCCGCGACCCTGTGCAGCGACCGCTCGTCGACCGTCCCCGACCTGCAGATCCTCTTCTTCAGCCGGTCGTACGCGCCTCCCCCGCTGACCGCGGCGGAAGGCGGCTTCAGCTTCGTCGTGGGCCTGATGGCACCCGACAGCCGCGGATCGGTACGGCTCTCGGGTCCCGACCCCCGCGACGCCCCCGTCGTCGACCCCGGCCTCCTGACCGAGCGCCCGGACGTCGACCGGCTGGCCGAGGGCATCGAGCTGGCGCGGGACATCGGGCGGCAGCGGTCCCTGGACGCCTGGCGCGGGGAGGAGGCCCTGCCCGGCGGCGACGTGCGGGACCAGGCCGGGCGGCGCGCGTACGTGCGGCACAGTGTGGGCAGCTACTACCACCCCGTGGGCACCTGCCGCATGGGCTCCGACGACCACGCCGTCACCGACCCGCAGCTGAGGGTCCGCGGCGTCGACGGTCTGCGCGTCGCCGACGCCTCCGTCATGCCGTCCATCGTGTCCGCCAATCCCCATGCGACCGTGCTGGCCGTGGCGGAACGGGCGGCCAACCTCATCCGGAACCCGCAACCGCGCGAAGGAGGGACCACCGGGCCATGAGTCCGTTCCTCCGGGAAGGCACCGCCATGACCCGCACCCTCTGGAGCGGGCGTCCGTGAGCGCGCGTGTCGCGGCCCTGGGCCCCGCCGTGGTGGCGGGACTGGTCCTGGCCCTCGTCGCGCCCGGCTCCCCCGACGCGGCCGCGGCCCCGCCCGCCTGGCCCGGGACACTCGTGCGGCTCTACGCCGAGCGGCTGGCGGCGGCGGACACCGTGGCGGCGGCCAAGTGGGGCACGGACCAGCCCGTCGACGATCCGGCCCGCGAGCGCCGGATCCTCGCCGGGGCGGCGGAACGGGCCAGGGCCCTCGGCGTGAGCCCGGCGCTCGCCATGCGGGTCCTCGCCGATCAGATCGAGGCGGGCAAGCTGGTGCAGCGCGGTCTGTACGGGTTCTGGGCACGCCATCCCGCGCAGCGCCCCCGCACGCGGCCCGATCTGGCCCGGACGGTCCGGCCGCGACTGGACCGCGTCGACGCCGAACTGCTGCGCGCTTTCGTGACCGCCGGACCCGGTCCCGCCGGTGAGCGGTGCGCGACCCTGATGGCCCGCGCCGCTGCCGCCCGGGCGGCAGCGGACCGGCTGGACGCGCTGCACCGGCTGGGCCTGGCGCGCGCCTGGGAGCACACCTGCGCGGGCGCCGCCGGCTGACCGTGCGGCCCGGCCCGGGCGGGATGCCCGGGTCGGTCAGACCGCCGTCGCGGCCGGGTGCTTGAGCCGCTCCGCGACCGTCCTCAGGAGTTCGTCGGAGAACTGCGGGTCCGCGACCGCCCGCGACATCAGGATGGCGCCGACCATGGCGCTCAGCGTGAGCATCGCGTCGGCCCGGGTCTCCTCGGGGTCGTCGCCCTGCGCGGCCTCGCCGATCAGCTCCAGGTAGCCGTGCACCTGCTTCTCGTACGCCTCCTTCATCTCCACCACGCCGCGGCCCGCCGCGGCGCCGAGGGTCACCAGGGCGCAGCCTGTACCGGGGGCGTCACGGTGGCGGGTGCTGAGATAGGCGTCGATCAGGCCGGTGCGCGGCTCCTCGGGGTCGCGGCGCGCGGCATCGGCCATTTTGGCCTCGCCGTCCTCCAGGGCCAGGGTCGCGGCCTGGACCATCAGTTCGTCGCGGGACGCGAAGTGCTTGTAGAACCCGCCGTGGGTGAGACCTGCCTCTTTCATCAGGTCCGCGACACCCGGGGCGGTCATGCCCTCCTCGCGGATACGACGGGCGGCGATCCGGAGGACGCGCTCGCGCGATTCCGCCTTGGCTGCCTGGGAGTGACCCATCTGAAGACCTCCCGTATGTCGTTCAGGCTGCACCGGTCAAGCGTGGATGATGGGCATCATACACCCCGGGTGCGGGCCGGGGCTCAGGCAGGGGCGCCGCCGCTGCCCGGCACGCGCTCCCAGACGAGGACGCCGTCGCGCAGCGCACCCCAGATGGGAGCGGGCTCACGCAGCGCCAGACGGAGCCTCGGACCCTCCCAGCCGACGGCCCTGACCTGGGGGACGCCCACCCAGTTGGGGAAGAGACTGAGCTCCACGTGATGGACCACGACATCGTCCTCGGGCACGTCATAGGTCCCTCCGTAGGCCAGGTAGCCGAGGGCCGCCGCCGACAGCTCCTCGGGCCGGCCCCGCTCCAGGCGCCCCTCGCGAAAGGCGGGGCGGCCCGGGCGCATGATCTGGGCCGACATGTGACCGCTGGGGGTGTACACGATCAGCCCTTGGGGCCGGGACCCGAAGGGCTCGACGACGTCGCCGTCGTCGACCGCGGTCGCCTTGTAGGACACCAGGCGCCATGCGCCGATCAGGGCCTTGCGCAGTTCCTCGGGATTCATGTCGTTCCTCCTCGGTCGGCCGACCCGCTCGGCCCTCGGGCGACTCGGGTGCAATGTGGATGATGGACATCATACAGAATTGCGCTCCCGGCACCCCGAGCTTGACGATCTGGATGACGCGAGTAATCCTGACTGTGGATGACAGAGATCCTCCACAATTTTGGAGTCACGCCCATGACCACCCCGTACGCCCCCACCCGCACCGCCGTCCTCCTCGTCGACCCCTACAACGACTTCCTCGCCGACGGCGGCAAGGTCTGGCCCCTCCTGGAACCCGTGGCCACCGAGGTCGGCCTGCTGGACAACCTCCGCGCCGTCGTCGCCGCCGGCCGCCGGGCGGAGCTTCCGGTCTTCTTCGTCCCGCACCGCCGCTGGCAGGAGGGCGACTACGAGGACTGGGACCACCCCAACCCCACCCAGCGGATCGTGCAGGAACGCCGCACCTTCGCGCTGGGGACCTGGGGCGGGGAGTTCCACCCTGACTTCCGGCCCGCGGAAGGTGACGTCGTCGTCCAGGAGCACTGGGCGCAGAGCGGCTTCGCCAACACCGATCTGGACTTCCGGCTCAAGCAGCGCGGTATCACCCATGTCGTCGTGATCGGCCTGCTCGCCAACACCTGCATCGAGTCCACGGGCCGCTACGCCATGGAACTCGGCTACCACGTCACCCTCGTCCGCGACGCCACCGCGGCCTTCCTGCCGGAGATGATGCACGCCGCCCACGAGCTGAACGGCCCCACGTTCGCCCACTCCATCACCACCACCCAGGACCTGGTCCTGGCCCTCGAGGACGGAGCCCACCGACATGGCTGACATGGCACTGACCGGAGACATGCTGATCGGCTCGTCCTCCGTGCCGGCGACCGGCGCGACGATGCGGGCGCTGAACCCCGCGACAGGGCGTGAGATCGAGCCCCCCTTCGCGCTCGGCGGCGCGGCGGAGGTGGACCGTGCCGCGCGGCTGGCCGACGAGGCCTTCGACAGCTACAACCGCACCGGCCTGCGCGAGCGCGCCGCGTTCCTGGAGCTGATCGCGGACCGGCTGGACGCCGTCAACGCCGAACTGGCCGGGCGGACCGCACTGGAGACCGGCCTGCCCGCCGCGCAGCTCTCCGCGGAGGCGACCAAGGCCGCCGGGCAGTTCCGGCAGTTCGCCGAGGTCGTGCGGCAGGGCCGCTTCCGGCACGCCACGGTCGACCCGGCGCAGCCCGACCGGCAGCCGCGGCCGCGCGCGGACCACCGCATGCAGAAGATCGCGATCGGCCCGGTCGCCGTCTTCGGCGCGAGCAACTTCCCCATCTCGTACTCCGTCGCCGGCGGTGACACCGCCTCCGCGCTGGCCGCGGGCGCCCCGGTGATCCTCAAGGCCCACAACGCGCACCCGGGCTCCTCCGAGATCCAGGCCCGTGCCATCCGCGGCGCCGTCGCCGACAGCGGACTGCACGAAGGCGTCTTCTCCATGGTCCGCGGCGCGGGCAACGAGATCGGTGAGGCCCTGGTGGACCACCCGCTGATCAAGGCGGTCACCTTCACCGGCTCCGAGGCCGGCGGCATGGCGCTGTACCGGCGGGCCCAGCTGCGCCCCGAACCGATCCCGGTCTTCGCGGAGATGACCAGCGTCAACCCGACCTTCGTCCTGCCGTCGGCACTCGCCGCCCGCGGCGCCGAGGTCGGCGACGGCTTCGCCGAGCGCATGCTCGTCAACGTCGGCCAGGCGTGCCTGAAGCCGGCCCTCCTGCTCGCGATCGACGGCCCGGGCTACGCCGCGATGCGCGACGCCGCCGTCGCGCGCGTGGGCGCGATGCACGCGCGCACCATGCTGACGCCGGGCATCCACGACGCCTACGAGCGGGGCGGCCGGCGGCTGCGCGACGCCGGTGCCACGACGCTGGTGGAGGGCCCGGAGCCGCAGGGCGCCTGGGAGGGCCGCTCCCAGTTGCTCGAGGTCGACGGCGACCGCTTCCTCGCCGAATCCGGTCTGGCCGAAGAGGTCTTCGGGCCGTCGGCGCTGGTGGTCCGGCTGACGGGCATGGACCAGCTCCTGGAGGTGGCCCGGAGCCTGCGCGGCCAGCTCTCGGCGGCGATGCACATCGACGAGCCCGACCACGCGGCCGCCGCGCGCCTGCTGCCGGTCCTCGAGCGGCGCACCGGCCGGATCGTCGTGAACGCCTTCGCCCATCCGCAGGAGGTCGCTCACGCCACCGTCCACGGCGGCCCGTTCCCGGCCACGACCGACAGCCGCTTCACCTCGGTCGGCATGACCGCGATCGACCGCTTCCTGCGGCCGGTCACCTACCAGGGCTTCCCGGACGCCCTGCTGCCCGAGGCGCTGGGCGCCGGCAACCCCCTGGGCCTGTGGCGGCTGACCGACGGGCAACTGGCCCGCGGCTGACCCCACGACCCTGCGGCGGGGCCCTCCTCCGGGAGGGCCCCGCGGTCGTGTCCCGAGGGCTTGCCCCTCCCGTGGCGGGAGGTCGTAGCGTTGCGGACGTGATCGGGAACGACACCACCGGACTCCGGTGGAGCATCGGCGAGCTGGCCAGGGCCGGCGGCGTCACCGTGCGGACGCTGCACCACTACGACGAGATCGGCCTGGTGCGGGCGAGCGAGCGCACCGCCTCGGGGCACCGCCGCTACACCGAGGGCGACCTGCACCGCCTGTACCGCGTAAGGGCGCTGCGGACGTTGGGCCTGTCCCTGGAGGAGATCGGGGACGTGGTGGACGGCGCGCCGGACGACCTCCCGGCGATGCGCGCGGTGCTGGGCGCCCAGTTGGAGGAGCTGCGACGGCAGGGCGAGCGGATCGGCCGGATCACCCAGCAGGTCCGCGGCCTTCTGCGGCAGTTCGACGGGGAGTCGATTCCCGATCCGGACCAGTTCATGACGACCTTGGAGATGATCTCTGTGCTGGACGGGTACTTCACGCAGGAGCAGCAGGACCAACTGGCGCGGCGCCGGGCGGAGCTCGGCCCGCAGGCCGTCGACGCGGCGCGGACCCGGTGGTCCGGCCTCGTCGAGGAACTGCTCGCCCACGTCGACGCCGGCACCGCGCTGGACGACCCTGGGGTGCGGCGGCTCGTCAGGGAATGGGACGAGCTGGGGTCCGCCTTCCACACCGGCGGGCAGGGCACCGAGGAGGCCGCGCGGCGGATGTGGCAGGACCACGGCACCGACCTCGGCCGGGGGCTGCCCTGGTCCGCGGAGCGGATGGCCGGGCTGGTCGGCTACCTGGAGCGGGCCCGGCGGGCGCACTGAACGGCGATGCCGCGTGTCCGCACGTCGTCGCACGTCGTCGCACGTCGCGGGCGTCCGCCGGCTCCAGGGGTGTCCGCCGCGGCTTTCCGTCGTGACGGGCCCACACTGGCTCCGTGAACGATGAGTTGAGGGCCGTGCACGAGCGGCTGGCGCGGATCGAGGAACTGCTCACGAATGCCCCGGAGGGGACCGCCGGCGAGCCGGCCTGGCGCCGCCGCACGCGAGTGGAGGGGCGGGGGGCGGTGTCGGTTGCCGTACTGGTCGCCATCGTCCTCCAGTTGGTGCTGCCGGACCGCCTGGCCATCCATCCGCGGTGGCTCCTGCCCGGGCTCGAGCTCCTGCTGCTGGTGGCCCTGTTGCCGGCCACCCCGTCCCGCGCCCGGGAGATGGGCCCGCTCCTGCGTGCCGGGGGGCTGTCCCTGGCCTGCGCGGTCAGCGTGGCCAACGGCTGGTCGGCGGTGCGGCTGATCCAGCACCTGGTGCGCGGGACCGAGGAGAGCGACGCGCAAGCGCTGCTGCTGGGCGCGGCGTCCATCTGGATCACCAACATCATCGTCTTCGCGCTGTGGTACTGGGAGTGGGACCGCGGCGGACCGGTCGCCCGTGCCGCGGGAGCCAGCGACACCCCGGACTTCCTCTTCCCGCAGATGCAGAGCCCGGATCCGGTGCACCACGAGTGGGAGCCGGCCTTCGCCGACTACCTGTACGTGTCGTTCACCGACGCGACCGCCTTCAGCCCCACCGACACGATGCCGATGACCCGTTGGGCCAAGCTGCTGATGGCTTTTCAGTCGATCGTGTCGCTGCTGACCCTGGCCCTGGTGGTCGCCCGGTCGGTGAACATCCTCAAGGCGTGAACCGCAGGCGTACGGCTTCGCACCACCGTCGCGGGCCGTGCGCCGCGGCGGGACGGGCGGCGGGAGCAAGGCCCTTGAGGACCGCGGTGGCGACCAGTGCGTACGCGACGTGCGGGACGATGTCGGCGGCCCAGTCCGACGCGGACCAGGTGCGGGGGTCGGTCACGCGCAGCACGGTCATGGGGCCGTTGGTGCCGATCAGGCACAGGACTCCCGCCGTCGCGGTGAGTACGGCGGTGCCCGGCCGCCAGCCGGCGGCGGTGGCCAGTCCCAGCGTGGCGCCCATTCCGACGCCTGCGGCGATACCGGTGAGCGGGCCCAGGCCGGCGATGCGGTTCTCCCGGACGTCGGGCGTCCCGGGGACCGGGACGTGCACCACCTGCGAGAGCCGCTCGACCGTCACCGCAGGGGTGCTGCTGGCGCCCCGGCCCCGTACGACCATGTCCAGGTAGCCGACCGTGTCCAGGGCCGTGCACCCGGCGGCCCCCGCGGCCGCTCCCCGCAGCACGCCGCGCAGGAGCCCGACGGCGGCCGGGACCGCGGCCGCGCCCTGCCGCCCGCACGATCCGTACGTGCGGCGGACGAGGAACAGGGGGCAGGTGACACGCATGTCATCCAGTAGGGCACCGAACGGTGGCGTACGCCACCGGAACCGGGCGGGGGCCGTGGACGTTCCGCACCCGGCCCTCGACCGGGACGGGAGCCGTCCGCGGCTCAATCGTCGTCCGTGACCCCCTCCACGGCCTCGCGGACCTCCGGGTCCGGGTCGTCCGCGAGAGCGCCCAGCAGCTCGGCGACCCCGGGGGTGGTCCAGTGGGCGACCGCCCGCACCAGGTCCTGCCGCACACCGGGGTCGGGGTGCGCGGCAAGTCGGCGCACCTGGGCGAGCGGACCCCGCCGGCGCATCCCGAACCAGTGCAGCGCTTCCCGGAGGACGACCGGGTCACCGGGGTCTCCGGCCGCCGCGACCCGGGCCGGCAGGACAGGGACCGGCGGCGCCGGGCCGTCCAGCGGATGCGGAGCCGTTCCGGCAGGTGCCGCGACCCGTACTCGCCGCGCACCCGGCAGCCGGAACAGGTGCAGGGGCGTGTCCCGTGCGCGCCGGGCCGGTAGCGCCGGCCCGTCACCTGGGGCGCGGTGCGCGTGCGGTGCACTTCGCGCGGGTGGACCGCCCGCGGCACGAACACCTCCAGCCCCGCGGGTCCGGCAGCGCGGCGACCCGCCGCACCGCCTCCACCGCGGTGACGGAGTCCTCCGCACCCCGCGCCCGGTCCGCGGAGTGCCCGACGAGCACCGGCTGGTCGTCGGGCAGGCGGACGTGGACGGCCTCCATTCCTCCCCGGGTCCCGAACCGGGCCGGTCCCCGCAGCCATTGATGGGCGAGGGTGCAGGAGGTCAGCACCGGGAAGCAGTGGACCCCGCGCGCACCACCCCGGCCGCCGCCGCTCGCGCGGATCCCGGACCGGCGGATGCGGGGCGCGTACGCCGCCGAGGTCAGATGCACGAACATCGCCATGCCGGGCAGGGCAGTGCGCCGCGCACGACGACCACGGTGCGGGGCGCCGCCGGAACCGGGCGACGGCCCGCGCCCGTGCACCGGCTACGCCGTGCCCGATGCCTGCCGGGCGATCCGCTCCAGCCGGGCGCGGTGGTCCCGCCACCACTGCTCGTCGCCCTGGGCCATGCTGTCGTTGCCCTCGTTCATTCCCACGGCGCCGTCGATGAGTTCCCGGACGATGTCGGCGTGCCCGGCGTGCCGGTGGGTGTCGGCGATCACCCGCACCAGGACGTGGAGCAGCGTCACCTCGTCGCGGCCCGGCGGCCACCACGGCACCCTGCCGGTCGCGTCCAGGGCCAGCGCGTCCACGGTGGCGTCGGCGTGCGCCCACGCCCGGCGGTAGCCCTCGACGATCCGCTCACGGGACTCGTCGGCGCCGGCCCACATGTCCGCGTTGGCCTCGGCGTCCTCCTCCAGCCACGGCGCGGGCCCGCCGGACGGCCGCCCGAAGGTGTCGCCGAGATAGCCCCGCTCGATGGCGGTCACGTGCTTGACCAGGCCGAGGAGATTGGTGCCGGTCGGTGTCAGCGGCCTGCGGATGTCGTACTCGGAGAGCCCTTCCAGCTTCCACAGCAGGGCGTCACGGGCGAGTTGCAGGTACAGGCGGAGGTCAGCCTTGGGATCCGACGTGGTCATCGCACCAGTCTGCCGTTCCCGCGCCGCCGCGCCGGTCAGTCGGCGCCGGTCATGGAGGCGAGGTACGCGAGGGCCTGCGCACTGCGGCTGCCCGGTTCGGGGCTCCCGACGAGCAGTTGCTGGCCCGGGGCGTCGCGGACGTCGAAGGTCTGGTAGGTGAGTTCCACGCGGCCCGCGTCGGGATGGACGAACACCTTGTAGGCACGGGTGAGGCCCGCGGCCATCTGGTCGTTCCACAGCGCCGCGAACTCCTCCGAGCGGACGAGGAGTTCCGAGACGAGGTCGCCGATGTCGGCGTCGTGCGGGAAGCGGGCGGCGTTCAGGCGCAGCGCGTGCACGGTCGCTCCGGCGACCAGCGGCCATTCCACGAACACCGTGCGGGCCGCGGGGTGGGTGAACAGGATCCTGGGCATGTTGGTCTCCGCCCCGAAGGGGGCCAGGAGTGCGCGGGCGAGCGTGTTCGCGGCCAGGACGTCGAAGGCGGGGCCCAGCACGTAGGCGGCGGCCGAGGGAAAGGAGTCGAGCAGGCGCAGCAGGTCCGGGTGGACCCGGTGCCGGGTGCGGTCGGCGGGATGGCCGGGAACGAGCCCGGCGAGAAGGAAGAGGTGGCCGCGGGCGTCCGGGTTCAGCCGCAGGGCACGCCCGAGGGCCTCGATCACCTGGGCGGAGGGGCGGCGTTCACGGCCCTGCTCCAGACGTGTGTAGTAGTCCGCGCTCACGCCCGTCAGGACGGCGACCTCCTCGCGGCGCAGTCCGGCGACCCGGCGGCGTCCGCCGCCGGCCGGCAGGCCCACGTCGGACGGCTCCAGACGGGACCGCGCGGCCCGCAGAAAGGCGCCCAGGTCGTTGTCGGACGGATCGGGCATACGGCTCATGCTACCGCCGCCGCGATCAACGGCCGGGGGACGGGCCGGGGCGTACGGGTCCATGGCTCTCCTCGGCGGAAGGGCGCGGCGGGCGCCGGCGATGTTCCAGTCTGCCGGGGCGACGGCGTCCGGTGCAGGCCGCCGTGGTCCTGGGTGTGCCGCACCCAGGTACCCCGCACCCGGCCCGGCACGGCCTTCCCGCGTCGCTCCCGCGGGCCGAGCATGACGGGGCGGCGCCGCGTCCGCACCCGCCGCACCCACCCCCTCGCCGAAAGGACCTCCGCCTTGGACCACGTACTGGAGATCACGACCTTCGCCCCGGCGCCCGGCCGCACGGCCGCCGACTTCGTGGCCGCCGGTCAGGACATCGACGCCTACCTGGCCCGCCGGCCGGGGTTCCGGGGGCGGACCGTCGCGGTCCGCGAGGACGGCACCGTCGTCGACATCGTGGCCTGCGACACCACCGGGCAGGCGATGGCCTCGGCCCGCGGGATCACCACGGAGATGGGCGGCTCCCCCGTCCACGCCACCATCGACCAGCGGACCGTCTACTGGCAGGTGGCCCGGGTGGCGCACACGACCTGAGCGCCGCCGATCGGACGGTCAGCCGGTCGACGGACCGCGGCCCCGGCGGGCCGGCCCCGGTCCGCCCCCCGTCTTCCTTCTTCCTCGCCTCCTTCCTGCCTTGCCTCCCTTTCCTTCCATCCGTTCGGAGACCGTCGTGCAGCACCCCACCCCTTCCCCTCGCCCCAAGACCGTCCTGGTGACCGGCGCGTCCAGCGGCATCGGCGAGGCCACCGCCCGCCATCTGGCCGCGGCCGGCCACCACGTCGTCCTCGGTGCCCGGCGTGTGGACCGCCTGGCCCGGCTGGTCGCGGAGCTGACCGCCGCCGGCCACAGCGCCGAGTACACGGAACTGGACGTCACCGACGCGGACAGCGTCAACGCCTTCGTCACCGGCGCGCTCACCCGTCACGGACGCGTGGACGTCCTCGTGAACAACGCGGGCGTGATGGCCCTCTCCCCCGTCGCGGCCCTGCGCGTCGACGAGTGGGACCGGATGATCGACGTCAACCTGCGCGGTGTGCTGCACGGCGTCGCCGCCGTCCTGCCCTCCATGCGCGAGGCCCGGTCGGGGCACGTCATCACCGTCGCCTCGACCGCCGCGCTCCGCGTGGACGCGACCGCCGCCGTGTACTGCGCGACGAAGTACGCGGTACGGGCCCTGTCGGAAGGGTTGCGGCAGGAGAACTCCGACATCCGCGTCACGGTCGTCAGCCCCGGCTTCACCCGTTCCGAACTCACCCTCACCGGTGGTGACCCCGAGGCACAGGGCGCGGCCCGGGCCGCCACGGAGATGATCGGCCTCCCGGCGTCCGCCGTCGCGGAGGCCGTCGGTTACGCGATCGCCCAGCCGGCCGGGGTCGACGTCAACGAGATCGTCGTACGTCCCACCGCGCAGAACTGACGGAGCATCAACTCTGCTCCACCCAGGTGTCTCCGTGGGCCGACGCGAGCGCGCCGAGATCGGGTTCGCCGAACTCGGCGCGCAGGGCGTGGAAGGCGGCGACCTTGTCCTCACCGAACCGGCCGGCCTGTTCCGCGTAGGCGGGGAAGGAGAGGAAGCGCGGCGGCGACGCCTTGGTGTGGAACTTGTCCGCGTACATCACCAGCCTCTCCTCGCGCGTCACCGGCACGTAGTCGGCCGGGGGCAGCGGCAGACCCTGTCGCAGCACGTCGGCCGCGGTGAGGCCGACGCCGGTGTGGCAGGAGCAGAACCGGCACAGCGCCTCGGAAAAGCCCTCGGCGGCGAGGAGTTCGTGGCCGAGGAGGCCGTGGCGCACGTATTTCGCGTGGTCCAGACCGCCGCCGTCGTCGAAGAGCCGGTAGACGCCGATGTCGTGCAGGAGGCATCCCGCGCGCACCAGCTCCTCGTCGACGGCACCGACGCCCGACGCGGGCATCAGCTGTTCGGCGATGCTCCACACGATCTCGCAGTGCGTGAACACCAGGTCGAAGGCTTCGGCGCTGGGCGCGTACTTCTCGTGCAGCGCACGGATCCGCGCCGTGGTGGGGATCGGCATTCCCGGAAGCCTAGGCCCTGTCGTCGCCTTCCCTCCCCCGGCCGTCGGCCCGGGGGAGTCGCCGAACCGTCCGGGTGGCCCCCTGCAAGGACGACTCTCCGCCGGGCGGTCCACCGCACCTGGGGCACTCATCGGCGGCCCGCGGGGCCCGCCCTCCGGGCGGCCGCCCATGTGACGACCGGGCCTGTCTACCCGCCGGCCGGTCGTGAGCCCGGCGGGCCCGCGACCGGCCGGGCAGCCGGGCCAACGGGCGCCGGTGCGGTCGGAGTCGGTCCTGCGACCGGGATCACCGGACCTCGCGGGTGGCGGGAAATCGCCGTTCGCGGTGGGCCCGCCGTGCGGGCGCGTGTGATGCTGGTGAGGCAGGTACGACACGGATTTGCGACCGGACCGAGGAAGGGCATGGCAGCCGCAGCATCCCCGGCAGATGTCCCGCCCGTGATCGGGCCGCACACGCCAGGCGGTACCCCGGCCACGGCGCCGGGCGCCGCCCCGGCCCTCGACCTCGAGAGCGTCCGGGCGTCCGCCCTCGTGGTCGACGACGAGGGGCGGATCGTCGCGGCCAACGCCGGGGCCCGGCGGTTGTTCCGGACGTCCGCGGAGGAACTCGCCGGCCAGGACGCCCACGACCTGCTGCACCGGGACAGCGACGGGCATCCCCTTCCCCGCTCCCGCTGCCGGATGAGGGAAGCGCTCCTCACCGAGACCACCGCGCAGAGCGACCTGGGGTGGTTCGCCCGCGGCGACGGCACGCTGCTCGGCTTGTCCTGGCTCATCACGCCCTGCGCGCTCACGCCGGGGACCACCGGGGCGCTGGTCCTGCTGCACGAGGTACGGCAGCCGGCCACCATGCCACCCGGCGCCGGGACCGCACCCCCGCCGCTGTCCGAACTCGATCGCCTCACGCTGCTGGCGGAGACGACCACCGGGCTCACCTCGACCCTCGACGTCGACGAGGCCCTACGACGGCTGGCGGCGCTCACCGTGCCCCGCCTCGCGGACTGGGCCGTCGTGGACCTGCTGACGGAGGGCGACGAGGTGCGGCGCGCACTGGTCGTGCAGCACGACAACGGCGTGCTCATCGAGCGCACCGATCTGCAGGGGCCCATGCCGCCCGTCCCGCAGGAATCGCCGATGCCGCTGTCGCGCGCGCTGCGCGGCGTCGCGTCGGCCCTGGCGGGCCCCTCGACCTACCAGGGCCCGCCGGATTCCGGTATCGCGGTCGAGCAGCAGCGGCTGTTCACCGCGACGGGCATGCACTCGGCGGCCATCGCGCCCGTCCGCGGGCTCCGGGACGTGCTCGGCGCCCTGACGCTGGGGCGCTCACTGCGACCGGACGCCTTCACCGCGGCCGACCTCCCCCTGCTGGAGGACCTGACCCGCCGGGCCGGTCTGGCCCTGGACAATGCCCGCCTGTACCAGCGGCAGCGCAAGGTGGCCGAGACCATGCAGCGCCATCTGCTGCCGCAGATGCCGACCGTGCCGGGGCTGGAGATGAAGGCGCGCTACGTGCCCGCTCCGGACGCCTCGCAGGTGGGTGGCGACTGGTACGACGCGTTCCCGCTCGCCGACGGGGCGACGGCCCTGGCCATCGGCGACGTCGTCGGTCACGACCTGGAGGCCGCCGGCGGCATGGCACAGCTGCGCAACATGCTGCGTGCTTTCGCCTGGTCGCGACCGGAGAGCCCCAGCGGCGTCGTCACCCAGCTCGACCAGGCCGTCATGCACATCGCCGAGGTCCCCATGGCCACGCTGCTGCTCGCCCGGCTGACCTGCGAGGACGGACTGTGGCGGCTGCACTGGACGAATGCGGGCCACCCGCCGCCCCTGCTGATCACCCACGACGGCCGGACCCGCTACCTCACCGACGCGCACGGCATCCTCCTCGGCACCGGCAGCACCAAGCCGCGCCTCGACGCCGTCGTCACACTGCCGCCCCGGTCCACGCTGATGCTCTACACCGACGGACTCATCGAATCCCCCAGCCATTCGCTGGACCACGGTCTGGACCTGCTCGGCAAACACGCCGCTGCGCTGGCCCGCCGTCCCCTGGACTCCTTCAGCGACACGCTCCTGGAACAGGTCCGCCCCGCGGACAACGACGACGACGTCGCCTTCCTCGCCGTCCGCACGCCCGACGCGGCCCGATGACCGGGCGTGGTGCGAGGGCGATCGAGGCGCCCCCGCACCGCGGACGTCGGAGCGTCAGGCCTTCAGGGCCCGGCTGTGGAGCGCCGTCACGGCCTTGCGTGCCGAGAGGATGGCGCCGTGCTGCCAGGCGTCCATGTAGGACAGCCAGTCGCCGGCGAACAGCACCCGCCCGGCGGGCTCGTTGAGCGGCTTGTAGACGGCGGCGTCCGGGCCGCCGGGGATGCTGTGCCAGGCACCCTCCAGGTGGCGCACGCGCTTCCATGCGATGGAGAAGGAACTGGCCAGTTCGGTCCGGTACTTCTCACCATGGATCTTCACCCCCTGCAGGACGGCACGGGCCTCGCGCTCGGCGGGGGCAAGGGCCGCGTAGGCGTCGGCATTGGCACCGGTGTTGTAGTAGCCGACGATGACGCCGCGTCGGCCGTGGTGGCCGTAGGACGGGTACCAGATGTGGGAGAGGTCCAGATCGGTCTCGGTGATGCCGCCGTAGATCCGGTGATCGGTCTCCCACCACCTGCTGCGGTACTCCAGGCCGATCTTGCCGGCCGAGGAGGGGCGGATCGTGGTGAGCGCGGTCTGCACGTCGGGGCCGAGGTTGTGCGGCAGCTTGGCGAGCAGGTGCGGCGGCATGGCCGCGACGCAGTAGTCCGCCTCCACTTGCCGCGGGCGGCCGTGCGGGTCCGTGTAGCCGACGGTCACGCCCTTCGCCGACTGCACGAGCGAGGTGGCCTGGCACCCGTACCGGAACCGGTGCGATCCGATGGCCCGGGCGAAGGCCTCGGGTATCTGGTCCATGCCTCCCACCGGCTGGAACATCAGCATCGCCTGGTCGAACTCGAACTCGAAGGCGAAGTGCCGTCCGACGCCGGAAGCGAAGACGTCCGAGGCGCTGGGCAGGTCGCCGAGCAGGGCTCCGGGAGTGCCGGCGGCGCCGGGCCAGGTGGTGTAGCCGCGGTTGGCGCCCCCGGCGTACGCCCAGCCCTCGCTCCGGCCGCCGATCTCGCCGAAGCCCTCCAGGAAGGACAGCAGCCGCTCCTTGTCGTCGGCGGTGAGCTCCTTGTCGAGCGCGCCCTGATCGGTGGCCTTGGCGAGCAGTTCGCTGACGTATCCGTAGGTGTCCGCCTTGGCGGTGCGGTAGCGCACCGGCCGGCCCGGCTGCATGCCGGCCGACTCGTGGTAGATGTACGCGTCGGCATTGGCGTTGGTGAAGACCTCGATGGGAACGCCGAGTTCACGGCAGTAGTCGAGGGTGATCATCCACTGGGCCAGCCGGGCCGGGCCGGCGTTGAGGTACTGGCCCTCGGAGAAGCGCGCCGTCTGGGTACGGCCGTCGAGGTCGGTGTGGGAGTCCCCGCCGCGCACCGTGTAGTTCCGCCCGCCGGGCCGGTCGCGCGGCTCGAGGATCGTACAGTCGTACCCGGCCTTGCCCAGCTCGTACGCGGTCGTCAGACCGGCCAGTCCCCCACCCAGGACGACTACCTTGCCCGCGGAACGTCCGGTGAGGTGGAAGTCGGAGGCGCGCGGCGCCCTGAAGTCGGTGCCGCGGCCCGCCGCCTCCGCGGTGGGCGCCAGCCCCATCGCGCCCATGGTGGCGAACATCGCGCCCGCCCCGCCGGTGATGCCGACGGCACGCAGAAATCCCCTGCGGTCGAGTCCTGTTGGCTGCCCCTGCGTCATGAGTCGCCCTCTCTCGATCTGCCGGTGTGCATGCCGATCTTTGAGGCAGCCTGTTACGGGCGTCGTGGCCGAGGCGTCACGGGGCGATTTCGGCGGCCGTGCGCGTGTGAACGGGCGGAAAACGCCTTGCCGTGGCACGAGTTGAGGCGGGACGAACCGGTCCGACGTGGCAAACCCACACGGAGCACGGGCACGGCCGGCTCCGGCACCTCGGGCACCTTGGGCACCTCTTCGAGATCCGACCAGGCGATCAGGCCCGGCTCGGTCGCTCAGGGGGCCGGCCTGCTCGTCGTGCCACAGGTAGAACGTCGCCACGGCATCGAAGCCCGTCTCGCGGACGCGCGGCCGTATCCCTTCGGCGGTCCGCTCGAAGGCTCCGACCACCCGGGACGCGCGATCCACGTGAACAGCGTCCCGGAAGCTTCGCCGCCTGACGCGGACACAGAACCGCCACAGGAAGCGACGTCCGGGACCTCAGGCGTCGAAGCGGTGGGCGAACGGGAGCCCGGGGCACGTACGGCACTCGAAGAAGTACACGCCGCCCAGGTCGCCGAGCACCAGGCCGGGCCCCTCCGATCGGACACCGCGGTCCTCGACCGGAGTCCACGCCTGCCGGGAATCGGACTCCTCCGCGCTCTCCACCGTCAGCAGGTGATCCATAGGCGTCCCGCAGTCCCGGCAGTCCGGCCACCGCGGATCCTGGCACCAGCCGGGGTAGCCGCCCAGCTTGATGCCCGGCGCGGTGGACAGGTGGTCCTGGTACTCCCAGCCCGTCTCTTTCCCGACCTGTTCGAAGCGTGCGTCCAGGGCTTCCCAGAGCTCGTCCGGCAGATCCCAACTCGGGTACTCCGCCACCCGCTCCGGATGCACGACACACGGCCGCGGCACGCGCCCGTACGCGGCCTCCGTCGGTGGCGGCGGCGCTTGCCGCACCGCCTCCCCCACCGCCCCGGCAGACCAGCGGGACGACCCACTGGTGCTCGTGACGCCGCGGACACCAGAGCACCTGGAGGAGATCGCACCCGTCCGGGAAGGGCACGATGTCCGGTACGTCGCGGCGGTGGACCTGGACGACCGGCACCATCGGCGACCCCGGATGCTCGGAGCACTGGGGCCAGGACTCCCGCGCCGGCCACAGCAGCGGACCGCCCACCGAACTGTCGCGGCATGTCGGCTCGCCCGCACGCGGATGCAGCCGCACGGCGTCCCTGCGGAAGGGGACGACCTCCGGAAACAGTGCTTCGACGTTCAGGGGGCGCGACGGGGTTCGACGGGTCACCCGCGGACGCTATCCCTGACCACGGCCCCGGCGCACCGGGGATTCGGCCGACGCCCGGAGCCGGATGCCGTCGCGGCGATGAGTCCCACCGCGCTCACAGGTCTACCTGCCGAGCGGAACAACCAATGCACCGGGAGCACGGCATGGGACTCATCCACATCGAACTGTTCACGACCCTCGACCTCGTCGGGCAGGCGCCCGGCGGCCCCGACGAGGACCCGGTCGGCTTCCCGTTCGGGGGCTGGCAGGCGCCGCTGATGGACGAGGTCGCCGGGGCGCAGGTCGGTGCCGCGTACGAGGGCACGGACGCCCTCCTGCTCGGCCGGCGGACGTACGACATCTTCGCCGCGTACTGGCCGCACCAGAAGGACGGCGAGGACAGCGGGATCGCCACGCTCTTCAACAGCGTCCCGAAGTACGTGGCGTCCCGCGGCAGGCCCGACCTGTCCTGGGCCGGGTCCACGCGGATCGGCCCGGATCTGGCATCCGAGGTGCGCGCGATCCGTGACCGGCACGAGCACGTGAAGGTCGTCGGAAGCCTGAACCTGGTGCAGACCCTCCTGCGCGAGAAGCTCTTCGACCGTCTCGACCTGTGGGTGCACCCGATCATGCTCGGCGTCGGCAAGAAGGTGTTCGACGGTGGCGTGGTGCCCACGAACATCACACTCCTCGAACCGCCGGTGGCCGGCGGGAAGGGCACCGTGTACCTGCGCTACGGGCTCGCCGGCGGTACGCCGGGAACAGGAGACATGAGCGCACCCGATCGCGGGCTCGGGCACGACGACTGAGGCCGCGGGACCGGGCCGAACGCGGTTGTCCACCCGTGCCGGGTCGTGGAAGGGTCAGGGGTCGAGAACCTGGGGCAAGCGGGACGGAGGAAACGGTGAAGACCCGCAACTGGGCCGTCGCGGCGGGGATATCCCTCCTCCTCGCAACTCTGACCTGGGGATACGGCGCCTGGCACATGGTCGCGCTGGACATGGAGGAGTCCTGCACGCTGATCCACCACCAGCGTTACGACCCGGACTACGCCCTCGGCAGCGAGCAGATCTTCCCGCTCACGCAGAAGTGCAACGCGTCGTACGACATGGTGCCCGGCTTCGTGAATCCGTCCATCGTCCTCTTCCTGGGACTGACGGTCCTGTGCGCCGGGGCCGGCGTCGGCGCGGCCGTACGGTGCCGGTGCCGGCGCCGGGCGGCGGGAACCGGCGCGGTCCGCTGATCGTCCTGCGGGCGTGCCCACCGCTCTCATCCTCGGGTACGCGGGCCGCGACGCCCTGGCGGCCGCGGCGCGCTCCTTCCGCGCCTTCGTCCTGGAACATCCCGGCCGGTACGGCGCGACGATCGGCCTGGAACCGGCCGGCCCGGACGATCCGCCGGCCGGCGCGGGTCAGCGGTCGCTCGGCCCGTTCAGAGCGGTCCTGCGCGGCTACGACATCGCGGAGCCCGACGTGGACCACGCCCTGCGCATGCTCCGCAGCCTCTTCCACGGCTTCGCGACGTTGCAGGCGTCCAACAGCTTCCAGTGGAGCGCCGACATCGACGAGAGCTTCGAGTGGCTGATCACCTTCACCGACCGGGGCCTGCGCGCCACGGCGGAAAGTAAAGGGGCGTCAGGTCGTCACTGGAACCCGGCAGAGCGGGACGTCCCAGCCGGTGGGCGGCCACGCGGACGCCCACCCGTGCGCACCGATCAGCACGGCGCCGGTCGCCCCGACCTCGCGGCGCGGCGCCGTACGAGGGCCGGGGAGGCCCCGCCCCCCGCGATCCCCGGGCCCCACCTCAACGCGCCAGGCCGAGCTGGGGAAACGCCGGACGCGCGATGCGATACGGTGCGTCATGGCGTGATGGAAGTCAGCGCCTGTGCAGCACCGCGCGGACTCGGGCCTGCGTGTTCGTTGCCGATCCGGCCGCGCGTGCGAGCACCGCTCCGCCGGGCGCGCCCGCTCTGAGGATGTCAGAGCGTGTTCTTCCGACAGTGCGCGACCGGCCGGCGTCGATCCGCACTGCCCGTACGAGCCTCGCCGATCCGTCATCGACCGGGCGCAGGCCTCTTGTTGGAGACGACATGAAAATTCTCCCCGAGATCTCCCGCACGCTGAGTGAGTTCCTGCTCATTCCGGGCCTGACCACGGAGGACTGCACCCCCGACGCGGTCGATCTCGGGGCGCCCCTGGTGCGCCACCGGGTCGGTGAGGAACCGGGGATCCGGGTGGCCACCCCGATGGTGAGCGCCATCATGCAGGCGGTGTCGTCCCCGACGCTGGCGGTGGCGCTGGCGCAGGTCGGCGGCCTGGCGTTCATCCACCAGAACCAGCGGATCGAGGACCAGGCCGCGGACGTGCTGAAGGTGAAGCGGCACAAGGCCGGTTTCCGGACCGGCGACGTCACCGTGGCTCCGCAGACGCCGCTCGGTGAGGTGGCCCGGCAACTGGCGGGCACCGAGCAGGGCGTGGCCGTGGTCACGGAGAGCGGGGACCCGGACGGCGAGTTCCTGGGGATCATCGGCCTCGACGACTTCCATCTGGAACGTCACGGCGCGTCAGAGGCCGCCGGCAACCGGATGCGGGCCCGGGACGGGCTGGTCACCGCGCCGGCCTCGGTGTCGCTGTCCGAGGCGAACGAGCTGATCTGGCGCCACCACGTGGACGTTCTGCCGGTGCTGGAGGACGGGCGGCTCGCCTCCCTGGTCCTCAGGAGCGACTATCAGGCCCACAAGACGTACCACCGTGCGAGTGTCGACGCCGACAAGCGTCTGCGTGTGGGCGCCGGCCTCAATTCCCGTGACTTCAAGGACCGTATCCCGGCACTGGTGGAGGCCGGTGCGGACGTGCTGTGTCTGGACTCCTCCGACGGCTACTCCGTGTACCAGGCCAGGACCCTCGAATTCGCCCGGGACGCGTACGGCGACGACGTTCTCGTCGGTGCGGGGAATGTCGTCGACGGCCGGGCCTTCCGCTATCTGGCCGACGCGGGCGCGGCGTTCGTGAAGATCGGGATCGGCGGCGGGGCGATCTGCACCACCCGGGCGCAGAAGGGCATCGGCCGAGGGCAGGCCTCCGCGCTGCTCGATGTGGTCGAGGCGCGCGACGCCTATGCCCAGGAGACCGGCGTGTACGTGCCGTTGTGCTGCGACGGGGGCCTGCTCAACGACTCGCACATGGCGATGGCGCTGGCGATGGGTGCGGACTTCATCATGCTCGGCCGCTACTTCGCCCGGCTCGACGAGAGCCCGTCGCGGAAGATCCAGATCGGCGGCCAGTGGTACAAGGAGTACTGGGGTGAGGGTTCGCTGCGCGCGCAGAACGAGGCCCGCTACGGTCAGCGCGGCCGGATGGCCTTCGAGGAGGGCGTCGACGGCTACGTGCCCTACGCCGGGAGCCTGTACGACAACGTGGAGCGGACCCGGGCCAAGCTCATCTCCACGATGATCAGTTGCGGGTCGACGAACCTGCGGGACTTCCACCGCGACGCGGTGATCGTTCCGGTCTCCGCGGAGTCGTTCAAGCAGAACGGCGCCGAGGTGCAGTTGCGCAGGCCCGCCATCGACTCCGCGGAGTGAACTGGCCGCTCCGTGTCCCGATCCCCACCGGGGTCGGGACACGGGGCGCGAAGCCGGTTGCGCACGGGGCCGCCAGGCCTGCTGCCGGCGACGGGACGTGCGGACGAACCGCATTGCGTCACCGGACAGGTGCGGGCTCAATCCGGTCGTGGTGCCCGGAGAACACTTGGACGCCCGTTCGTCGGGCGGTCGAGACGGAGGACGCGGAGTGCGGACCCGGAGTCGGCGTATCCCGCCGGGCACACGCCGGCTCGCACTGGGCGAGTACCACGGCCGCGGACCCGCGAATCGGCGCCGCAGGCGTCGACGGCTCGCTCGCACCGGCACCGGCACCCGCACCGGCACCGGTGGCGATCCGAGCGGCGGCGGCCACCTCCCAGGGCGGCCGAGAGGGCCGCCCGGTCATCCCGGGTGCGGACCAGGGGAGCGCGCCGCTCGTGGCCGCGCGAGCGGGGATCCCCATGCCCGGCACGACGGGCGCTGTTGCTCACGCGGGAGAGCCCGGCGCCCGGGGAGGCGTCCGCAGCACGGCATGTCGAGGCGGAAGGCCTTGACGACGGCCGTAGACGTAGGCCTCGGGGGTCGTCCGCCGCGCCCCAGCTGCGGGAGGAGCGGACGGGCCATGGGCAGCGCGGCCCGGTGGATCGCGCGGCGGCGCCCGCGTCGGAGGCCTGCCCGGGGGCCCTGGAAGGCGTGGCCGACCGCCTGGGTCACGTCCGGCGGACGCGCGGCGCGGCTCGCAGTCCCGGCGCCTGCCGTCGCGCTCGGCGAGGCCTTGGGCAGCGGGCCCTCGGAGTGGTCCTCGATCGGAGCTGCACAAAATGTCAAGACTTGCGGCATTTTGTAGGCTTGTCCCATGGAGCGCCGCAAGCAGGCCGCCGCCCGGTCCACGACCGCCCTGGACACAGCGCGTCCGGCCGGCCGCGGACCACGGGCGAGCCTGCGCCAGCAGCAGCGGGACCTCACCCGCAACCGGGTGCTGGACGGGGCGGTCGCCGTCTTCGGCAGGACGTCGTTCGTGCACGCCACGATGGAGGACATCGCCGCGGCGAGCGGCGTCACCAGGGCCACGGTGTACGCGCACTTCGGCGGCAAGGCCGCGATCATCGCCGCGCTGTCCGACCGGGTGTACGACGTCGCCGACGCGCTGTACGCGGATCTCGCCGCCGTCCCGGAGTGGACCCGTGGCGCCGTCCGCGCGTGGCTGGACCGCGCGGCGGCGGACTGGCGGACGCTGGCCCCGACGATCCGGGTGCTCTTCGCCGCCACGCCGTCGGCGGCCGGTGACGACAGCAGCGTCCGGGACCGCTATGTGGCCGCGCACGAACGCTACGTGGATCTGCTGACGCACGACGCCCGGCGCTGGCGGGGCGTCTCCCCCGAGGAAGCCCGGCAGCGGGCGCTGATGGCCGCCCTCCAGACGGGGTCGTTCCTGACCACATGGATCGCGGGCGGTCTGCCGCTGCGCACCGCCGACCCGCTGGACCTGCTCGCCGACGACCTCTGCCACCTGCTCGGGCCCGCGCTGCACCCGCTGCCCGGGCCGCCGTGAGGGCGCCGCAGCACGCCCGCCGAACCCCTCAGCCGTACCGCCTCCGCAGGAGTCTCCATGGCCGTCACCGAACCGAGGACCTTCCCCTTCACCGCAGCCGACCGGCTGACCGTGGACCCGGTGTTCGCCGAACTGCGCGACAACGAGCCGATGTGCCGGGTGCGCTTTCCCTACGGCGAGACCGCCTGGCTCGTCACGCGGTACGAGGACGTCAAGACCGTCCTCGGTGATCCGCGGTTCAGCCGGGCCGAGGCCGCCCGCCGCGACGAACCTCGTCTGCGGCCCGGCCGGGGTCTCCCCGGCAGCATCCTGGAGCTCGACCCTCCCGACCACACCCGGGTGCGCCGGGTCGTCGCGAAGGCGTTCACCGCTCGCCGCATCGAACAGCTGCGGCCCCGCACCGAGCAGATCGCCGCCGGGCTCCTCGACGCGATGGTCGCCAAGGGCGCTCCGGCCGACCTCGTGGCGGACTTCGCCCTGCCGCTGCCGGTCACCGTCATCTGCGAACTGCTGGGGGTGCCCTACGAGGACCGCGCCGCGTTCCGGAGGTGGTCGGACGCGCTGCTGTCCACGACCAAGTTCACCGCCGAGCAGGTCGAGGACTGCACGCGGCAGCTCGTGGAGTACATGGCCGGTCTGATCGACCAGCGCCGCGGCGCGCCCGCACCCGCGGACGACCTGCTCAGCTCGCTCGTCGCGGCCCGGGACGAGGAGGACCGGCTCTCGGAGCAGGAGTTGGTGGTCCTGGCCATCGCGCTGCTCGTCGCGGGCCACGAGACGACGGCCACGCAGATCCCCAACTTTGTCTACACCCTCCTGACCCACCCCCGGGAACTGGAGGCGCTGCGCGCGGATCCCGGCCTGGTGCCGCAGGCCGTCGACGAGCTGATGCGCTTCGTCCCCCTGGGCAACGGCGCCGGCATGCCGCGTTACGCGACGGAGGACGTCGAGTTGAGCGGCGGCACCGTGCGGGCCGGGGAAGCGGTCGTGGCCGCCGCGGCCGCCGCCAACCGCGACCCGTCGGTGTACACCGACCCCGACCGGCTCGACCTCCGGCGCGAGGAGGCCTCGCACGTCGGCTTCGGGCACGGGCCCCACCATTGCCTCGGCGCCCAACTGGCCCGGATGGAACTGCAGGTGGCCCTGACGTCCCTGCTGGGGCGGCTGCCGGGTCTGCGGTTCGCGGACGGGGAGGAGTCCGTCGTGTGGAAGTCGGGCGTGGCCCTGCGCGGTCCGGAGCGCATGCCCGTCACCTGGGACGGTCCCTGACCCGCCCCCATCCTGCCGCCCTCACCCCGTACCGACCGAGGACACCACCATGACCTGGCAGATCAACGTGGACGAACACACCTGCATGGGCACCGGTGCCTGCGCCGGCATCGCCCCCGAGCACTTCGAGCTCCGCAACGGGGTCTCGCACCCCCGGCACGCGCAGGCCGAACCGGCGGATGTCCTCGTCGACGCGGCCGAGTCCTGCCCCGTCGAGGCGATCATGATCCGGGACGCCGGCACGGGCGAGGTCGTCGCGCCCGAGGAGTAGCGGCTCACGCTGTCCCCCTGGCCGGCGTACGGGAGACTGCCGGCACGACGACGACCGGGCCGGGCGCGAGGCCGACACGGGGGCGGCGACGTGCCCGAACCGCTGGGGCCGTCGATCACATGACCGCCCTCGGTCCGAGCGCTCATGGGATCGACGGCGCCGCTCCTGACAGCCAGGCGGCCAGCACCGCGAAGTCCCGTTCCGTGAGGCCCTGCCGCGGGTCGACGCCGTGCAGCAGGGCGAGTGCGCCCTGGGCGGCGACCCAGTCGCGGTCGGCGCCGGTGGTCTCGTCGTCGACCCAGGCGAAGGGGCGCCCGGCCGCTCGGCGCAGCAGCGTCCGCGTCTTCCAGTGCAGGCCCGCCCGCTCGTCGCGCGCGTCGTCCGCGGAAGGTTCCGGCCAGGTCACCGCCGGCAGGGCCGGGAGGCCGAGTCGGGGTGCCACCGATGCGTTGGCGTCCTCTGCCGTCCAGGACGTCGCCCAGACCAGTTCGCAGGGCAGCGCCGCCAACGTCGGGCCGAGCGCGGGATCGATCCGGTCCAGCAGCGGGTTCGCGAGCCGCCCCGGGGACGGACGTACCGCGGGGAACGCGGGCCGGCCGGCCGGGGAGCCGAAGGGGATCAGGGGTCCGTCGATGTCGAGGAAGAGCAGCGGGCGGGGCATCCGGGCAGGGTAGCGTTGGCTCCCCGGCCTGTCCGCCCGTCGGCCCGTCGCCCGTCGGCCCGTCGCGGGTCAGCCCGTCAGCCCGTCATGAGCACCCGGTCCCGAGTGGGGTGATGGTGAGCCGGTCGCCCCTGTCGGTGTTCGTGGCGGTGTCGTACGTGGCCGCGTCCACCCGGTACCAGACGTCGTCGAGGCGTACGCACCAGCGCTCGGCGCGCACGACGCGCTGGTACGTCTCGGTGCCGCGCCGCACCTTGCGGCAGTCCTGGTAGTGCTCGGTGGTGTACCGGCTCCGGGTGGTCGTGCGCTTGCCGGAGTGACGGGAGGACGTGTGCCGCACGCGGCGTGTGCGGTCGGTGCACGCGTCGGCCATGCGGGGCCGCGTCGCGGGGACCGTCTTCGGGGGGTCGTGGCGGTAGGTGCCGAGTACGCCGGCGACGGTGTCGTCCGGTGCCTTCGCGGTTTCGCCGGAGCCGCCACGGGCGGCCACCGGACCGGAGGAGACCGGGGCGCCGGATCCCGAGGGAGTACCGGCGCACGCGCTCAGCAGGGCGGCCAGGAGGAGGGCCGCCACGGCGGTGGCGGCGGGTCGGAGACGTCCGTGCACGGGTGTTCGCGTGTCCTCTGCGTGATGGGTGCCGCCCGGCTCGGGCGGCACCGTCATCTGTACACCCTGTGCGGATCACTACCTGCACCGGCCGGGCGGTGACGGGACGTCACCGCGGTGGAGGAGGCGGTCAGTGGTCGTCCCAGTGCCCCTCGTGGGCCGCGTGGCGGTGGCCGTCGTGGACGAAGTCCGTGTGGTCGCCGTGCCGTACGGCGGCGTGGCCGCAGTCTTCGCCGTGTTGGTGGGCGTGTTCCCCGTGCACGACGTGGGCGGTCGCGTCGCACTCGTCGACGTGGTCCTCGTGGGAGCGGTGGACGTGCCCGTCGTGGGCGTAGTCGGTGTGGTCGCCGTGCGGGAAGGCGACGTGGCCGCAGTTCTCGCCGTGGACGTGCTCGTGGCTGTCGTGGGGCTGGTGCGGGCTGACCATGGGGGGGCTCCTGACTCCTCGTTGCCGTCCGCCGGCCGGGCGGCGGACCGCGATCCGGCGGCGACATTAACGTGTCCGACTTCATGCCGTTATGTCCGACACGGCCTCCGTGCCGACCGGATGGCACGCCGGACGGCCCGTCAGATCACACGGATGCCGATGACGCAGGCGTCGTCGTCGGTGTCGGAGCGACTGCCGGCGAGGAGCCGGTCGAGGCGGTGCTCCAGGGAGGACGGGGCGGCGTCGCGAGCGGTCGCCAACAGGTGGGCCACCGAGTCGGTCATGGAACTGTCCCGGCGCTCGACCAGGCCGTCGGTGTACATCAGCAGCGTGTCCCCGGGCCGCAGGCCGACCTCCTGTTCCTCGTACGCGGTCTCGGGAACCGCGCCGAGCAGCATGCCCTGCCCCGGCGGCAGGGTGGTCGCCTCCTCCCCCCGCAACAGGGCCGGAGGAAGGTGGCCGGCCCTCGCCCAGCGGAGGGTGCGCGTCGCGGGGAGGTAGAGGCCGCAGACGACGGTGGCCGTGAGGCGGTCGGTCAGGTGGTACGCCACGACGTTGAGCCAGGACAGCAGCTGCCCGGGATCCGCGCCGGTGACGGCGAGCCCGCGCAGGGCGTTGCGCAGGACGACCATGCTCGTCGCGGCCTCGATCCCGTGCCCCGCCACATCGCCGACGCACAGCAGGACGTGGCCCGACGGCAGCACGACGGCGTCGTACCAGTCCCCTCCGACCAGGGACTCCGTCTCCGCCGGCCGGTACCGGACGGCCACCTCCAGGCCGGGGGCGTCCAGCGGCCCGTGTGTGGGGGGCATGATGGCGTGCTGCAACTGCAGGGCCAGCCGGTCGCGTTCGGCGGCCTGCTCCTCGGAGTGGGCGAGCCGGTCCTGTGTCGCGGCGAGCGCCACCTCCGTCCAGTGCTGGGAGGAGACGTCCTGGTAGGCCCCGCGTACGGCGAGCAGCCGGCCGTCGGCGTCCAGCACCGGTTCGGCGACGACGCGGATGTGCCGGGTGACCCCGTCGGGGCGCCGCAGCCGGAAGGCCACGGAGGCGGGCCGGTGGTGGCGCGAGACGGTGCGCAGGAAGCGGCCGATGGCCGCGGAGTCGTCGGCGTGCGCGTGCAGGCGCAGATCCTCCAGGGGCACCGGGGCGGAGTGCTCGTTCCTGCCGTAGAGGGCGAACAGCTCGCTGTTCCAGGTGATGTCGCCGGTGCGCACGTTCTCCTCGAAGCCGCCCAGCCCGCCGAGGCGCTGGGCGTGCTGCAGAAGGCCGGCCAGCCGGGCCGTCTCGTCCTCGACACGCCAGATCAGCAGCAGGTGCGGGCCGTGCCGACTGATGCCGACCTCGGCGACGACGGTCAGCGCGACGTGCTCGACGAGCGAGCCCAAGGCCATCTGCTCGGCGTGGAAGGGTTCGCCGGTCGCGTGGACCCGCACGGCCTTGTCGAAGAGGTGTCCGTCGCCCGCGGCGGAGGGGTAGGCCTCCAGGAGGGTCGCTCCGGTGACGGCGCCTCGGGGGCGTCCGGCGGGGTCCACGAAGTGCCCGTTGGTGTGACGGATGCGGAAGTCGGTCACGCGGCCGTCGGCGCCGGTGAGCGGCGTCAGGACCAGCGCGGGGTCGTGGATGGCGTCGCAGATGTCGATGAGTTCGTCGACGGGCAGCGGGCCCTGCGCCGCAGGGGCGGCGACCAGGGTGTGGACGCAGAGTTCGGCCAGGGCGTCGAGCTGGCGCAGCAACGCCGGGGACAGTGCGGGCGGCTGCTCCGGCCAGCAGATCTCCAGGACGACGTCGACACGCCCGCCCGCGCCCGCGGGCACCGCGATGCGGCCGCCCGCGCCGCACTCCGGCCGGATCGAGGGCACGTCCCCTTCCGGAGCCGGGGCAGCCGCGGCAGCCCGGTCAACCGGGGCAGCGGAGGATGCGGGGAAGGAGCGCGCCCCGCGCTCGTCCACGGCCCGCCGGGCGACGGTCGCCACGGTGGGCGGCACATACCGCCAGCGCCGCGCCTCGGCCTCGGTGTAGCCGGCGTGGCCGGCCAGCGTGAGGGAGGCGTCGGGTCCGGCCGCCCAGATCGCCACCGCGCAGGCGCCGAGCGGCGCCAGGGCGTGCTCCAGCAGTGATGCCGCGACGCTCTGGCTGTCCGTGGCGGCCAGGGCGCCGCTCTCCGCGGTGCGCAGGCGGACCCCGGGCGGGGACCCGCCGCTGTCCGCCGCGTCCGCGTCCGGATCGCGCGCCGCGACGTCGCCGACGGCGTCGGTGATGCCGTCGTGCGCAGCGTCGTTGACCACCTCCGCCGCCAGCTCCAGGCGTGAGACGCCTGCCGCGTCGGCGAGCCGGGCCAGTTGCCGGGCCGCCTCGGCGGGGCCGCAGCCCAGCCGTGCCACGAGCACTCCTTTGGCCAGTTCGACCAGGGCGCGGCCGTCGGCCTCGGCCTGCGCCTCCTGGAGTTGCTGCCGCAGGCGCTCCACGGTGACGGCGAGCCGCCCGGCGGCGGCCGCGGACGGTGTCGCGTCCGGCGGCATGCTCGGCGGCGTGGTCGGTGGGTCCTGGCGGGCCGGCTCCGGGGTGTCGGGGGCGGTCACGGCGGCGGGGGTCCCTCGGACGGTGCGGACGGTGTCATGGGGTCAGCCAGTAGCGCACCCGGGCGATCAGGTCGTCGGCGTCGAAGGGTTTGGTGACGTAGTCACTGGCCCCGGCGGCCAGGTTCTTCTCGCGGTCGCCCGGCATCGCCTTGGCGGTGACCGCGATGATGGGCAGTCCGGCGTACTCGGGCCTGCCGCGGATCGCGGCGGTGGCCGCGTAGCCGTCCATCTCCGGCATCATCACGTCCATCAGCACGAGGTCGACCTCGGGGTGCGCGAGGAGCGTCTCGATGCCGCTGCGCCCGTTGTCCGCGCGCAGGACGTGGATGCCCTGCAGTTCCAGGATGCCGGTGATGGCGAACATGTTGCGGGCGTCGTCGTCCACCACCAGGACCGTCCGCCCGGCCAGGGAGGGCGGGGCGGGTTCGTCGCTCTCCGCCTGCCGCGGCGAGTCCTGCGGCCGGGGCGCGCGCGTCGCGTCCTGCGGCCGCCGGGCGGCCAGGTGCCCGGCGATGCGTTCGCGCAGGGCGTCCAGACCGGTCAGCAGCTCCACCCGCTGTGCGCCGGCCCGGGCCCGCACCACCTCGTCCGGCTCGGCGTCGCCCGCGCCGGCGCGGTAGGCCAGCACGGGAACGGACGCCAGCGCGGCGTCCTGCCGCAGGTCCCGCACGACGCGGGCGGCCTCGCCGTGCGGCAGTCCGAGGTCGAGCACGACGCACTCGACGAGCCCGGCGGGTTGGGCCTTGAGCACGGCGGCCGCCTCCGGCGCGCCCACGGCCGTGACGATGCCGACGGCCTCCTCGGGCCGCGGCGCACCGGGGCCGGTGACCAGGTCGGCGAGGGCGCTCTCGGCGACCAGCGACAGCAGACCGCGGGGGCGCGCCTCGACCACCAGGAGCAGGCGTCCGAACCGTGTCGTCGCGGCTTCTTCGACCGGGCCGCCGGTGGCGTCGGCGGTCGCGCCGTCGTCGCAGCAGGGCTCCATGGCGGCGGCACGGCCGAGGGCCGGCTCCGGTTCCGGTTCCCGCACGGCGCGCGCCGTGCGGGTGACGGGCAGGTAGAGGGTGAAGGTGCTGCCGCTGCCGAGGGTGCTCCGGGCCGTGACGGCGCCGCCCAGCAGATGGGCGATCTCACGGCTGATGGACAGCCCGAGGCCGGTGCCGCCGTACTTGCGGCTGGTGGTGCCGTCGGCCTGCTGGAAGGCGCCGAAGATCGTCTCCAACTGCCGGTCGGCGATGCCGATGCCGGTGTCCGTGACGCGGAACGCGATGGCCCCGTCCCGGGCGTCCACGTCGGGGGGCAGTTCACCGGCCGTCGCCTGTTCCACACGCAGCCGCACCTGCCCCTCCTCGGTGAACTTGACCGCGTTGGAGAGCAGGTTGCGCAGGACCTGGCGCAGCCGGGCCTCGTCGGTACTGAGCTCGCCCGGGACGCCGGACCCCGCGACGACGTCGAACCCGAGTCCCTTCTCGGTGGTCATCGGCCGGAAGGTCGCCTCGATGTACTCCACGATCCGCCGCAGCGGGATCGGTTCGACGTTGACGTCCATCTTCCCGGCCTCGATCTTGGACAGGTCGAGGATGTCGTTGATCAGCTGGAGCAGGTCCGAGCCGGCCGAGTGGATGATGCCGGCGTACTCGACCTGTTTGGGCGTGAGGTTGCGGGTCGCGTTCTGCGCCAGCAACTGGGCGAGGACCAGGAGGCTGTTGAGCGGCGTGCGCAGCTCGTGGCTCATGTTGGCCAGGAACTCCGACTTGTACGTCGAGGCGAGGTCCAGCTCGCGGGCCCGGGTCTCCAGTTCCTGGCGCGCCTGCTCGATCTCCAGGTTCTTGGTCTCGATGTCGCGGTTCTGGGCGGCCAGGAGCGTGGCCTTCTCCTCCAGCTCGGCGTTGGAGCGCTGCAACTCGTCCTGCTGCACCTGCAGTTCCTCGGAGCGGGCGCGCAGTTCCCCGGCGAGCCGCTGGGACTCCTCCAGCAGTTCGTCGGTGCGGGCGTTGGCCAGGATGGTGCTGACGTTGACGCCGATGGTCTCCCTCAGCCGCTCCAGGAAGTCGCGGTGCACGGCCGTGAAGCCCGAGAAGGAGGCCAGCTCGATCACGCTGAGCACCTGCTCCTCGACCACGACCGGCAGCACGATGAGCCCGGCGGGGGTCGCCGCCCCCAGACCCGAGGAGATGACGTAGCCCGCCGGGACCTGGTCGACGGCGATCGTGCGGCGGCTGCGCGCGACCTGGCCGACCAGGGACTCGCCCCGTGCGAAGCGCTCCCCCGCGCGGGACCCGGCGGGCGGTCCGTAGGAGCCCACCAGCCGCAGGACGGTGCCGTCCTCGGTCTCCTCGGCGAGGTAGAAGGCGCCGTACTGGGCGTTGACGAGGGGGGTCAGCTCGTCCATGACGAGTTCCGCCACCACGTCCAGTTCCCGGTGGCCCTGGAGCAGACCGGAGATACGGGCCAGGTTCGACTTCAGCCAGTCCTGCTCGCGGTTGGCGCGGGTGCTCTCGCGTAGGGAGCCGACCATGGCGTTGATGTTGTCCTTGAGCTCCGCGACCTCCCCGGAGGCGTCCACGGTGATCGAGCGGGTGAGGTCGCCCTCGGCGACCGCACTGGCGACCTCGGCGATCGCCCGGACCTGCCGGGTCAGGTTGCCCGCGAGTTCGTTGACGTTCTCGGTGAGGCGCTTCCATGTGCCGGACACGCCCTCCACCTCGGCCTGGCCGCCGAGCCGGCCCTCGCTGCCGACCTCGCGGGCGACCCGGGTGACCTCCGCGGCGAAGGCGGAGAGCTGGTCGACCATGGTGTTGATGGTGGTCTTGAGCTCCAGGATCTCGCCGCGGGCGTCGACATCGATCTTCCGCGACAGGTCGCCGCCCGCGACCGCGGTGGTGACCTGGGCGATGTTCCGCACCTGACCGGTCAGGTTGTTGGCCATGGAGTTGACGTTGTCGGTGAGGTCCTTCCAGGTGCCGGCCACGTTGGGCACGCGGGCCTGGCCGCCGAGCCGGCCCTCGGTCCCGACCTCGCGGGCCACGCGGGTCACCTCGCCGGCGAACGCGGAGAGCGTGTCGACCATGGTGTTGATGACCCCGGCCAGCGCGGCCACCTCGCCCTTCGCCTCGACCGTGATCTTCTGCGAGAGGTCGCCGCGGGCCACCGCGGTGGCCACCTGGGCAATGGAGCGGACCTGACCGGTCAGGTTGGAGGCCATCACGTTGACGTTGTCGGTGAGGTCCTTCCACGTGCCGGACACGCCGCGCACGGTGGCCTGCCCGCCGAGGTTGCCCTCGGTGCCGACCTCCCGGGCCACGCGGGTCACCTCGTCCGCGAAGGCCGACAACTGGTCGACCATCGTGTTGACCGTCTCCTTCAGCTCCAGGATCTCGCCCCGCGCGTCCACTCTGATCTTCTGGGACAGATCGCCCCCGGCGACCGCGGTGGCGACCTGGGCGATGTTCCTGACCTGGGCGGTCAGATTGCCCGCCATGGAGTTCACGGAGTCCGTCAAGTCCCGCCAGGTACCGGACACGCCCTGTACGTCGGCCTGGCCGCCGAGGTTGCCCTCGGTCCCGACCTCCCGGGCCATCCGCGTCACCTCGTCCGCGAACGAGGAGAGCTGGTCGACCATCGTGTTGACGGTCTCCTTCAGCTCCAGGATCTCGCCGCGCGCGTCGACGTCGATCTTCTGGGAGAGGTCGCCCCTGGCGACCGCGGTGGTGACCTGCGCGATGTTCCTGACCTGGGCGGTCAGATTGCCGGCCATCGCGTTGACGGAGTCCGTCAGGTCCGCCCACGTCCCCGACACGGCGGGCACGTCCGCCTGGCCGCCGAGGGCGCCTTCGGTGCCGACCTCCCGGGCCACACGGGTCACCTCGGAGGTGAAGAGCGACAGCTGGTCGACCATGCCGTTGAACACGGTGGCGATCTCGGCCAGCAGGCCGTCCCCGCCGCCGGGCAGGCGGGTGCCGAAGTCGCCGTCGCGCACCGCGGTCAGACCCGCGAGCAATTGCCGCAGTTCCGGCTCCTCCACCGACATGCCGCCCTCGTTCCCGTCGCCTGCTGGGTGCGTGTGGCACATGAGTGGCTCTCGAGGTCGCCGCCCCGCCCGGTCGGTGCGGGGCGGACGTCGGCGAGGCCACTTCCCAGTAGACCGCCGGGAGGGCGCGAGTGCTACGTCAGTCCCGGAGAGAGGCGACAACGCGGAGGGCGGCACCGACGAGCGGTGCCGCCCTCCGCCGTTCCCCGTCCCGGTGGTCCAGAAAACCGCCGGTGGAGGTTGCGCGGGGTGCCGCTCAGACGCGCCGGCCCGGTGTGGGGTTGTCGGGCATCTCGCGCCGCATGCGGCTTGCGCCGGGGCGCATCGTCGCCGCCGCCAGCGCGAGAACGAGCATGATGACGCCGACGACCACGTTGTTGATGATCGTACGAGTCGTGGCGACGTCTCCCGCGATGCACCACGGCGAGATGATCGTCCACAGACCGATGATCGCCGCCGCCCACGCCATGGAGTGCGTGCGCTCGAACGCCCGCCCCACGCCGCCCATCAGCATGGCGTACGCGACACCGGCGATCAGATTGGCGACCGCTATCGTCGACAGGCCGTTGAAGCCGACGATCCATGGAGACGCGGCCAGGTAGGTGCCTGTGACCAGGCCCATGGCCTCGATCGCCTGCCCCCGGTTGGTCGCCGTCGTCCGCTCGTACTCGGCGCGGAGCTCAAGAAGGTCCGGGTGCTCCTCGATGCTCGGTCGCGTGTAGGCCATCGAAACCATCTCCGCTCATTTCGGGCTTTTCGACCATCAAATACCCCTGTTGGGGCAATTGAGTCGTCCGAATCGACACGGATTGGCGTGGGCACGGCGGCGCGCGGCCAAGCGGGGGTCAACGATCACGAGGCATGGGGACGCGGTCACGCACGGTGACGGATCCCGGCGCGGACGGCGCGGACGGCGCGGACGTCGGCCGCACCCCGAGGCGGCCCGGCATATGCCAATGAATGGCACATTCATCGCAAAGGGTTCATCATGCACGTTTCCGGTACGGAGGGTCGGGCATGCGCCGTCTGTCCAGCAGCCGCACCGCGGCACTCGTGAAAGGCAGCACCATGGCCGACAAGCCACTCAGCGGTCACCGCGTCCTGGCGATCGCCACCAACTACGGAGTGGAGCAGGACGAACTCGTCGTCCCCACCGAGCACGTACGCGACGAAGGCGCCGACGTCGCCATCGCCGCGGCCGCCGACGAGCCCATCGTGACCCTGGTCGGGGACAAGGACCCGGGCAGGACGGTGCGGCCGACCACCACCTTCGACAAGGTGGACCCGACCGACTTCGACCTGCTCCTCATCCCCGGCGGCACGATCAACGCCGACGCGCTCCGCCAGAACGAGGACGCGATCGGCATCGTCCGGTCGTTCGTCTCCTCCGGCCGGCCCGTCGCCGCGATCTGCCACGGTCCCTGGGCGCTGGTGGAGGCAGACGCCGTACGGGGCAAGACCCTCACCTCGTACGCCTCCCTGCGGACAGACATCGGCAACGCGGGCGCCGCGTCCTGGGTGGACGAGCCGGTGGTCAGCGACAGGACGGGCGGCTGGACCCTCGTCACCTCCCGCACGCCGGACGACCTCGACGCCTTCGTCACCGAGGTCGACAAGGCGCTCACCGGCGGCTGAACCGGCGACCTTCCCTCTCCGGCCCTCGGCACGGATGACACGATGGGCGCACCGCGTCCGCCGAGGGGAAGGCTTCACAGGCGATGTCCTTGAT
The DNA here is from genome assembly GCF_033793585.1 of Streptomyces sp. MI02-7b. Classification (NCBI taxonomy): domain Bacteria; kingdom Bacillati; phylum Actinomycetota; class Actinomycetes; order Kitasatosporales; family Streptomycetaceae; genus Streptomyces; species Streptomyces sp. MI02-7b. The sequence continues at coordinate 246,525 of NZ_JARAWX010000001.1, forward strand.
TCACCGCACCACGCTGTCGCCCACCAAACTGGAACTGCTCACCGAGTGGCTCCCCCGGCAGCCGTGGTACGCGGGCGCGGGCGGGCGGCCGGAACTGACCAAGGCGGGCGGCTTCCGTCTGGACGACCCCCAGGGCGAGGTCGGCCTGGAGTTCATGGTGGTCACCGACGCGGACGCGGCGGCCTACCACGTGCCCCTCACCTACCGCGCGGCCCCTCTGGCCGCGGCCGAACACGCCCTGATCGGCACGACGGAGCACGGCGTGCTGGGCACGCGCTGGGTGTACGACGGCACCCACGACCCGGTGCTCGTGGGCCAGTTGGCGGCCTTCGTCCGCGGTGAGGCACAGGCGCAGGCGCAGAGTGTGAGCGACACCCCCGATCCCACCGTCGGCCGCTCCTGGACCGGGCCCGCGCAGGCCCCGGCCCCCGGCTCCGGCACCGTGGCGGACGGCCCCGACGGCACCACGGACGTCGTCCTGGGCTCCGGCCCGGCGGAGCGGCTGGTCCTGCGGGTGGTCCGCGCCCTGCGCCCCGGCGCGGGCACCGACGCGCCGGGCGGCGGTCGGCTCGGGCACGTCGACGCCCGCTGGCAGCTGCCCGACGGCGCCGAGGCGCGCGCCGTCTTCGTCACCGTCCACGACGGGACGCCGGGCGCCTGACACTCCGGCCGGGAAGGTCCGCCGGGTCGCCGGCTGGGGGGTCGGCCTCGGTGACCGCCTCGACTTCGGCGGCGCCGTCGTCAGGACCGGCGTGGCGGGCGTCGCCGTCGCCGACGGGACCGATCGGCCTCTGCGCCGTGGCGCCCGGGTCCGCTGGGCGCGGAGGCTCACCGGGGCAGGCGGTCCCAGAGCGAGCAGTGGTGGGCGGAATGCGCATCGACGGGGTGGATTCCGCCTGGTCCGGGAGCCAACGACTGCACCGACTGCGCGAGAGGTGACGAAGGGCGCAGGACAGGCCAGCGCGGGGCGCCGGGGGTGTCCGGAGTGCCGGTGTGCGCGAAGTTCGCCCAGTAGTCGACCATCCGGTCCGACAGGGAGCGCTGGGCGCCGGTCAGCGGTTGTTCGGTGGGGAAGGAGGAGAACAGGAACGGCATCTCGAAGCCGTGCGCCGCACCGTAGGGGAAGCCCGGGTTCGCCGGCAGACCGGTGAGGACAGGCGCGTCCGGATCGCTGAACTCATAGCCGTAGAGAGGGAGGCCGGGAGCATGAGCGGCGATGGCCCGGCCGGCGGCCAGTGTGGTGCAGGTGAGGGATCGATCGGTCAGCACCGCGGCCCAGGCAAGTGCGGGCGTGGGGTGCTGTGCGAGCGGATACTCCGCCTCGACGGCCGGGGCCGCAAGCCCGAAGGTGTCCACCAGACGGGCTCGGTAGTCGCTCTCGGTGCGGATCGGGAACGCGGCGAGCGACAGGCCGACGAACATCCGCATCTCGTCATGGTTGGTGCCCTGCATGACCGGCACTCGGTGGAAGCGTCCCGACACCAACGCCCTGTCCGGCGCCACGGGCAGCAGCCCGTTACCGAAGGCGGGCCGGTTGAAGGCCTGCATCAGCTGCGCCGTGGCGAGGCGGTCCGTGCTCTGTGCCCGCAGGCACGCCAGCGCCTCGTCCCCGCCACCCGCTGAGCAGCCCAGTTGCCGTGCGGCTTCCGCACCCGCCGTCTGGACATCGCGCTGTGAGGCAAACGGCTCGTACGCCGGTGTCCCGGGTCCGAGAGCGCCGCGTGGGAAGGACATCAGGCAGGAACCGCTCTGGAGTACAGCCCGCTGGAAGAGTCCGGCGGCCGTCGGCGAAGTGAGGTGCGCACAGATGCCGAGGGCGCCCGCGGACTCACCGAACAGCGTGACCCTGCCCGGATCGCCGCCGAAGCGCTCGGCGTTCGCCTGCACCCAGCGCAGGGCGGCCTGCTGGTCCGCCAGGCCGAACGGTGGGGCGGAGCCCAACCCGGGGTGGCCGAAGTAACCGAAGATCCCCAACCGGTAGTTGACCGTGACGACGACCGTGTCGCCCCGGACCGCCAGTTGTGCGGTGTCGTAGTCGCTGCCGGAACCGCCCAGGAACGCACCGCCGTGCATCCATACCAGCACGGGCCGCTTCTGCCCGGCCGGCTCTGCCGTCGGCACCGTGACGTTGAGGTAGAGGCAGTCCTCGGACCCGAGAACCCCGCCCGCACCTGGTGCCGGCATCTGCACACAGCGTTGGGCCGCCGTCGTCGCGTCCCGGACACCGTGCCACGTGGCGGCGGCCACCGGGGCGTGCCAACGCAGGGGTCCGGTCGGCGGCGCGGCGTAGGGAACTCCGTCGAAGGTGGTGTGCGAGCCGTGCGACACCCCGCGTACCAGGCCGTGGTCGGTCCGTACGACGGTGCCGCTCGGCCCCGCGGAGTGCTGGGAACGGGGTGGTGCGCCGGTCGCCGGCACGGCGGTGCCCGCGAGGAGTGCCACCGCGCAGAGCAGGGGGAAGAGCACCGCACGGAGCTTGTCTCTTCGGCCTGGACGCGGTGCTGTCATGGTCGGGGACATACGTGTCCACCCTTCGTGGTCGTACGGGATCGGGCGGGATCGGACGGGACCGACGGAACCGACGGAACCGTCGGCCGAGGACGCACCAGGCAGGTCGGGCAGGCCGCAACGAGGCCTGAGCAGTGGGGAAAACGGCGCGGACCGGCGTGGCCGGCGATCTGTACGCTAGGACCTCCCGTGCACTGGAGGTTCAAGAGCCTGTGACGCAGGACACGTGGAGCATCGGTGAGCTCGCGGCCGGAACGGGGGTCCCGGTGAAGACCCTCCGCTACTACTCCGACAGCGGTCTGCTGCCCGTGGCCGGCCGTAGCGCCGGTGGTCATCGGCGGTACGGTCCTGAGGCGTGGGAACGGATCCGTCTCATCAGACGCTTACGGGCGCTGAACACTCCGATCGCGACCATCACGCGGGTGGTCACCGGTGAGCGCTCCCTCGGCGAACTGGTGGCAACCGAGCTCGAAGCGGTGCAGGAGCGACTGACCGAACTGCGGTGGCGCCAGGCCACACTCAAGTCCCTGGACGAGGCCCCGAGCGAGGAACGGCTCCGGCGTCTGGAGATCCTCTCCCGCGTGCAGCGGCTCCCGCAGGCGCATCGCACCCTCACCGACCACTGGTATCGCGAGCTGTCCGCGGCCATGCCCAAGCGACGGCTCGACATCATGATCGCCATGCTCTGCCCGGACCCGCCGCAGGACCCCGATCCCGCGACGGTCCTGGCCTACGCCGAGCTTCATCTGCTCATCTCCACACCCAGTTTTACCCGCTGGACCCAGGACCACGACGAAGAGATGAGGGACGGCCCGGCCTTCTACGGGGAGATCGACGAGGCCGCCGCCGCGACGGCCGCCGCTTTGGCCGAGGGCCTGCCGCCCGGCGCCGGGGATGCGGTGAACGCCTTCGTGTCCGCCCACGCGCGAGCCAGGCGGGAGTCGGACACCCCCGCCTTCCGCGCACACCTGCACGGGCTGGTGTCGAGGTCGTCGGGCTTCGACCCCCGCCTGGAACGCTACTGGGCTCTGGTCGGCACCGTCACCGGCGGGCGGGTGCTGAACATGACGGTGGCTCACAGGTGGCTGACCGAGGGGCTGTCGATCTCGATCGCCGACGGTGCGCGTTCGGCCTCGGCCGGCCCGGCCGCCGGAAAAGCCGCGAACGGCACGGAAACCGAGGAACACGGTACTGAACGGCACCCTTGGCGCGTCACGCCGTGACCACAGGAGCCGATCCCACCTGGTTCCCACCGAACCTACGCCTCCCACGCCGGCCAGAGTGTCGGCCCACCCCACCGGGAGGTCGGCGAGCGCGCGGCATCCGACGCGGGTGACCGAGACCGGCCGGCCGAAGACCTCGGCCGCCTCCAGGCAGGTGCGTCTGCCGCTGTGCGAGAGGTCAACCGACGTCGTGTTCTGCTGCACCGCTGCCACCGGCCCGGTCGTGCGCCGCGCGCGGCTCGCGCCCGGCACGCACGTCAGCTCCGTCGGCGGCTCCCACGGCCCGGAACTCGACGCCGACACCGTGCGGGAGGGGACGCCCTTCGCCGAGCGGCCCGCCGCCGCCTCCCCTCCCCCGGCCGGCGCCCACGAGTTGCGGCACCTCCCGCCCGGCCGCCCCGTGGTCCTGCTCGGCTCCGTCCTGTCCGGCGGCCACCCCGGGCGCGGCGACAGTGCCGGCCTGACCGTCCTCAAGTCCACCGGCCACGCCGCCCTCGACGTCGCGGCGGCCGACGTCGTCCACGCCGTGGCGCGCCGCGAGGGACGGGGCACGACCGTGGACCTGTGATCCGCGGCCGGCGGTCCGGCACGGTTTCCGCGGACGACGGCGGGCCGCACGGCGGCCGAAGTGGGTGCGGCCCCTCCACAGATCGACGGCGGCGGCGCACAATGCGGGTCGAACGACGTTCCGCGGGGCAGGGATGTCCCGACACGGCGACGCAATTGGGAGGCGCCCGTGAAGGTGGCCCTGCTCACTCGTGAATACCCGCCGGACGTCTACGGCGGTGCCGGCGTCCATGTCGAGTTCCTCGCCCGTGAGCTACGGGCCCTGACGGATCTTCAGGTCCACTGCTGGGCCGGTGCGGAGGCGGACGACCCGGCAGGGGTGTTCCGGCACGCCGCGGACGGCGGCCTCACCGGGGCCAACGAGGCGCTGCGGAGCCTGTCGGTCGACCTGTCCATGGCCGCCGCCCTCACGGGGCGCGACCTGGTCCACTCGCACACCTGGTACGCCAATCTCGGCGGCCATCTGGGCAAGCTCCTGCACGGCATCCCCCACGTGATGACCGCCCACTCGCTCGAACCCCTGCGCCCCTGGAAGGCCGAGCAACTGGGCGGCGGCTACGCCCTGTCCGGCTGGGCGGAACGCACCGCGATCGAGGCGGCCGACGCCGTCGTCGCCGTCTCGCACGGCATGCGCGCCGACATCCTCGAGTCCTACCCGGACCTGGACCCGTCCCGCGTGCACGTGGTGCACAACGGCATCGACACGCGGCTGTACCGGCCCGACCCGGACGACTCCGTCCTGCACGCGCAGGGCATCGACCCCGGCCGCCCCTACGCCCTGTTCGTCGGGCGGATCACCCGGCAGAAGGGCGTCCCCCATCTGCTGCGCGCCGCCCGCCGTCTGCACCCCGACATCCAGCTCGTCCTGGCCGCAGGGGCCCCGGACACACCCGCGATCGACGCGGAGTTCCGCGACCTGGTGGAACAACTGGGTCAGGCGCGCAGCGGCGTGATCTGGATCCCCGGCATGCTGCCCCGCCCGGAAGTGGTGCAACTCCTCACCCACGCGGCGGTGTTCGTGTGCCCGTCGGTGTACGAGCCGCTGGGCATCGTCAACCTGGAGGCGATGGCGTGCGGCACCGCGGTCGTCGCCTCGGCCGTCGGCGGCATCCCCGAGGTGGTGAGGGACGGCGTCACCGGGGTACTCGTGCCGTACGAGGAGAAGGACCCGGCCGCCTTCGAGGAGGGCCTGGCGGCCGCCGTCAACGCCGTTGTGGGCGACCCCGCAACGGCCGCCCGCATGGGTGCGGCGGGCCGGGAGCGCGCGGTGGCCGAGTTCGGGTGGGACGCGGTGGCCCGCCGCACAGTGGACGTGTACGAGCGGACTCTCGGGTGAGCGGTTGCGCGAAGGACCCGGGAACAGCGACGGACCAGGGGTAGGGGGAAGCGATGCGCGGCGGACCTTCAGTGCTCGGAATCGTTCTCGCGGGCGGGGAGGGGAAGCGGCTCATGCCGCTCACCGCCGACCGCGCCAAACCGGCCGTGCCCTTCGGCGGTGCCTACCGGCTGGTGGACTTCGTCCTGTCCAATCTCGTCAACGGCGACATCATGCGCATCTGCGTGCTGACGCAGTACAAGTCGCACTCCCTGGACCGGCACATCACCACCACCTGGCGGATGTCCAATCTGCTGGGCAACTACGTCACCCCGGTCCCGGCGCAGCAGCGCCTGGGCCCGCGGTGGTTCCTCGGCAGCGCGGACGCCATCTTCCAGTCGCTGAACCTCGTGTACGACGAGCAGCCGGACTACATCGTCGTGTTCGGCGCCGACCACGTGTACCGGATGGATCCACGTCAGATGCTGCGCCAGCACATCGAGAACGGCGCCGGCGCCACCGTCGCGGGGATACGCGTCCCGCGCGACCAGGCGTCGTCCTTCGGCATCATCACCCCGGCCGCGGATGGTATCCGCGTCGAGGCGTTCCTGGAGAAGCCGGCCGACCCGCCCGGCCTGCCGGGCGACCCCGACCACGTCTACGCCTCCATGGGCAACTACGTCTTCACCACGAAGGTGCTGCTGGACGCCCTCCACCAGGACGCCGAGGACGACGACTCGGTCCACGACATGGGCGGCAGCATCATTCCCCTGCTCACCGGGAAGGGCCAGGTCCAGGTCTACGACTTCGACGACAACCACGTCCCCGGCGAGACGGCCCGCGACCACGGCTACTGGCGGGACGTCGGGACCCTGGACGCCTACTACGACTCCCATCTGGACCTGATCTCGATCAACCCGGTCTTCAACCTCTACAACGACCAGTGGCCGCTGTACACGCACTCCCTGCGCCTGCCGCCCGCCAAGTTCGTGGCCGGGGGCATCGCCAGTGAGTCCATGGTCAGCCCAGGCTGCATCATCTCCGGCCAGGTCACCCAGTCCGTGCTGTCGCCGGGCGTCGTGGTCGAGGAGGGCGCCGTCGTGCAGGGGTCGGTCCTGCACAACAACGTCCGCATAGGCCGCGGCGCGGTCGTGCGCCGGGCCATCCTGGACAAGAACATCACCGTCCCGCCGGGGGCCACCATCGGTGTCAACCCCGACCGGGACCGCGAGCTCTACCACGCCTCGGCCAACGGCATCATCGCCCTCGGCAAGGGCCAGCGCGTGTTCTGACCGTGCTCCGGCCGGATCCGGCCGTGCCCGGATCCGCGTGCGGCGGCCGACGCGTCGCGCGCGTGCCGAACGGACGTCACCGATTAGTTTGGGATCAACGTGGGAGGTGAGGCAAAGGAGATCCCCCGGTGCAGACCATCCTTGCCGTGCTGTTCGCCCTCCTCGCGGCGCTCAGCAACGCGCTGGCCACCGTACTGCAGCGCTACGCCGCCCGTACGGTGCCGCTCTCGGAGGGGCTGCGGCTCGCCCTCATCGGGGAACTGCTGCGCAAGCCCGTGTGGCTCGTCGGCTTCGGTGCGGTGATCGCCGCGGCCGCCTTCCAGGCGCTGGCCCTGCTCAACGGCGAGCTGACCCTTGTCCAGCCGCTCTTCGTCCTGGAACTGCCGTTCGCGCTGTTCCTCGCCGGAGTCGTACTGCACCGGCGGCTGCCGCCGCGCGGGTGGACCGCCGTCGGCTGCATGGTCGTCGGGCTGGGCATGGGGCTGTGGGCCGCGTCGCCCAGCGGCGGGGTGAACAGGCCGCATGCGGCCCTGTGGGCCGCGGCCCTGCCGGCCTGCGCCGCCGCCGTCCTGCTCCTCATCGCGGTCGCCGTCCGCCGTCCGGCGGGGCGGGTGCGCGCCGGCTGTTTCGGGGCCGGCGCGGCCATCTGCTACGCGCTGACCGCGGGGTTGCTGAAGGACGCAACGCAGGCCTGGAACGACGACGGCGCCGCGGCGTTCTTCACCGCCTGGCAGACCTACGGCTTCGCCCTGGTCGGCGTCGCCGCGGTCTTCCTGCTGGAGAACGCCATGCAGTCGGGGCCCCTGGTCGCCTCGCAGCCCGCGCTCACCCTCGGGGACGCGACGGTGAGCCTCGCGCTGGGCGTCACCGTCTTCGAGGAACGGCTGCGGGGCGGCTGGTACATCGTGCCGATGCTGCTCGGCGCGCTGCTCGTGGTGTGCGGCGCGCTGGTCCTCGTCCGCGTCCCGCTCATCCACACGCTCGTCGGACCGGAGGCGGCGGACGGCGCGGAGGACAGCGCGGGCGCCCGCTGACAGCCGACAGGACGTTCCGGTCACGGTGCACGAAAATGGGACAGACGCCCATACCCCCGCCGGTCGCCCCCGGGCGGCGCGCAGGAGGGAGCACCATGTCCGTGGCGAACCGTCCCCCGGTCCGGCCCCTGGTGGAGCCGCACTACGACGCATCGATGATCGACATCCGCGACTCGCTGCTCACCGTGCCACTGCTGCTGATCGGCGGATGGCTCTTCGCGGCGGGCTGGCCCCTGGCCTACCCCAACACACCCATCGCCAACGGCGCGCGCATGGTGGATCTGGTCTTCGCCACCGTCGTGATCCTCAACGGCTGCTCCCGCGTGACGAGGACACGCAGCGAGGCCAGCGACATCCTGACCGTCTTCTGCGGCGCCTGCCTGGTCGCCGCACCCTTCGCGTTCGGGTACTTCGGCGAGGACTCGGGAGCCGGGCTCGCGTATCTGAGCCAGATCGTGACCGGCGTCGCCCTCATGATCCTCGGCCTCGCCAGCATGGCCCTCTTCCGGCGCGGCAAGGCCGTGGCCCGGCGCGCCGCGGCGGACGCGGCGGACACGGCGCGCACCGGCGACCGGCCCGTGGCCCGGACCCGGACCCGCTGAGACCTGACCGTCCGTGAACCAGCCGTGACCAGGGCAGGTGACCGCCGGGCGGGTCCCGGAACGGCACCGGACATCGCGAGGTGTGATCCTGCCCTGTCGGGGGCACACGCATCGGAGCAGGTGTGGAAGCGGCACGAAGGCAAGGCGGACTGGATGTACGAGGCTGTACGAGGTGGGGACCGGACGTATCCGGACACGCGACCGATTGCGGTGACCGCCGCATACGAGGGCAGCGAGCAGATCGCCGAGGCCCGCGACCTCGCGCGCGACTTCCTCGCCGATGTGCAGGCGGTGCACGGTCTGCCGGTCTCGGACCGGGTGATGGTCACGGTGCAACTGGTGGTCAGCGAGCTGGTGACCAACGCCCGCAAGTACGCCCCCGGGCCGTGCCTGCTGACACTGCAGATCAGCGACGGCACGGTGGAGGTCACCGTGTGGGACAGCGACACGACGCTTCCGGTGGCCCGGGCCGCGGACGCCGACCGGGTCGGCCAGCACGGCCTGGAGATCATCATGGCCGTCTGCCAGAGCTTCGAGGTCCACCGGCAGCCGGTCGGCAAGCGCATCACCGCCCGCGTCGTCCTGGCCGACGACCCTGACGGCGACGTGGCGGGCCGCCACCCCGCCTGAGGACCGGGAGGCTCGGCGCCCACCGGGGACGGAACGCCTCCGGCGCGTAAATGACTCAGCCGGACGGCCCGCGGGTAGGCGAGCCGGAGAGGTCATCGGCAGGTACGCCGCCGCGCACCCCGGATCGGGGCGCATCCCCGCGGGGCGGCGGGCGGCCGCCGGATGACAGCTGACTGCGGCCTGCGGCCACCGCTCCGGGTGGGGCTGAAAGGAGAGCCCGCGATGAGCGAAGTGGATCACCAGCCACTCGACGCGGGCCGGCCCGAGGGCATGGCGCCGGGGCCGAGCGGGCTGATGGACATCCTCGGTGTCGCGGCCGTCCTGCTGGATGCCGACGGCCGCATCGACATGTGGAGCCCGCAGGCCGAGGAGCTGTTCGGCTACCCGGCGGATGAGGCCGTCGGCCAGTACGCCGCCGTGCTGCTCGTGGACTCCGCGCACCTGGATGCGGCGATCCGGCTGTTCGATGACGTGATGACGACCGGCAGGAGCTGGGCCGGCGCCTTCCCGATCCGGTGCAAGGACGGCCGCACGCGCCTGGTGGAGTTCCGCAACGTACGGCTGACGGACAGCCTCGGCGGCTGTCACGCGCTCGGGCTGGCCACCGACCGGTCGCGGCTGCAGACGATGGAGCGGGGCCTGGCGCTGGCCTACCAATTGGTCGCGCAGTCGCCGATCGGCCTGGCGGTCATGGACACCAACCTGCGGTACCTGTCCGTGAACCCGGCGCTGGCCCGGATGCACGGCCTCCCGGAGGACGACCACATCGGCCGCCCGTTCCGCGAGGTGCTGCCGCGGCCCGAGTTCCGCCAGGCGGAGGAGACGCTGTGGGAGGTCCTGGGCACCGGCGTCCCCGTCGTCGACCGGTACGTCGTCGGCCGCACCGCCGCGGACCCGGACAGCGACCACGCCTGGGCGGTCTCGTTCTACCGGCTGGAGGACCAGAACGGAGTCGTGCTGGGCGTGGCGTGCTCCGTGGTCGACGTCACCGACCGGCACAGCGCCTCACTGGAGGCGGACCGGGCCCGCCGGCGCCTGGCCCTGATCGCGGACGGCTCAGCCCGTCTCGGTACCTCCCTGGACGTGGAGCGGACCGCGCGGGAACTGGCGGACGTCGTCGTACCGGAACCGGCCGACATGGCCGCGGTGGACGTCCTCGACGACGTGCTGGAGGAGGACGGCACCGAGCCCGCGGAGGACACCGCCGTCTTCCGGGCCCTGGCCTGCAAGACCACCCACCCCACGCGGGCGGCGCGGGTGGCCACCGGACCGGAGGTCGTCGTGGCGTATCCGCCCGGCCACCTGGCGGCACTCTGCGTGCGCACCGGCCGTCCGCAGTTGATCGCGCACGCCGGTACCCCGGACCTGCTGCGCATCGCCCGCGACGCGGACGCGGCGGCGGACCTCGCCGAGGCCGGGGTGCACACCGCGATGGCGGTGCCGCTCATCGCCCGCGGCCGCATCCTCGGAGTCCTCGGGCTCGGCCGGGCGCGCGACCCCCAGCCCTTCGACGAGGACGACGTGACCGTCGCCTGGGAGCTGGCCTCCCGCGCCGCGGTGTGCATCGACAACGCCCGCCTGCACCAGCGCCTGCGCAGCACCGCGGAGACCCTGCAGCGCAGCCTCCTCCCGCAGCTGCGCCCCTGCCACCCCTGTCTGGAAGTCGCCGCCCGCTACCGTCCGGCGCAGTCCAGCAGTGAGGTCGGCGGCGACTGGTACGACGTCATCGCGCTGGACGACGGGAAGGCGGTCCTTGTCGTGGGGGACGTCATGGGCAGCGGGGTCCCGGCGGCCACGACGATGGGCAGGCTCCGGACCGCGGCCTCGACCCTCGCCGCCCTCAACCTCGAACCGGCGCAGATCCTGGGCGAGTTGGACAAGATCATCCAGGGCCGGGAACACGCCGACCACTCCATCGCCACCTGTGTCCTGGCGGTCTACGACCCGGATCGCGGCGAGTGCCGCGTCGCCAACGCCGGCCACCTCCCGCCGATCGTCGTACGCGGCGGCGAACGGCCCGAACTCCTCGACCTGCCGACCGGCACTCCCCTGGGCGTGGGTGGTGTGCCGTTCCAGAACACCGTGGTCCGTCTGGGCCTCGGCGACGCGCTCGTCCTGTACACCGACGGGCTCGTCGAGACGCGCGACCAGCCCATCGACGAACGCCTCGCCGTGCTGGTCGACCTCCTGCACGCCCAGGACCGCTCGGTGGAGGAGACCTGCGACCGTCTGCTGACCGCACTGCGCCTGCCCGGCTGCCGCGACGACGTCGCCCTGCTCATCGCGCGCTCCCGGCCCCGCCTGCTGACCGCGACGCAGACGGGCTGAGGACGGCGCCGCGGGCCGGACGACCGGGGCCGGGAAACGGGGGACGGGGCGGCCCGCTGACGGCGTGATCCGGTCAATCGCGCCGCCGGCCCGTTCACCGGGCGGTCCCGGGGTAGGAGCGAGCCGGGTGGCCGGACGGCCCGGACCCCGTTGCACCCGCCGTGGAGGCGTCGATGCGGGAGGACTGCGCGCTCAGCGTCGAGGAAGTCCGCGCACTGAACGGGATCGAGGGCCTGCTGCGGCGCGACCGCGCACTCGCCCGGCGGCTGCGGACGATGCGGCCGTACAGCCTGCGGCGGGACGCGGCGGCGCGCTTCGCCCGCTGGCCGCGCGCTCTTCTCGTGTCCTTCCTGGGCGGGTGCAGTCTCGCCCTGCTCCTGGCGGCCGCGATGACCAAGGACGGTCCGCTCCTGTGGGCCTTCGCCGTCGCGTGGGGGGCCACCCTGCTCTCCGCGGCGTGGCCTGCCACCGCCTGGTGGCGCCGGTGGGCGCGGCCGCGTGCGTCGCGTCAGCCGTACGGGATGCGGGGCGGGATACGGCGCGCCTGACGGTCCGCGCACCGGGATCCCGGAGTCCGTCGCCGGCCGACCGACCCGAGTTGCGGGCACGGCGTGGTGGGAACGTGCGGGACATGTGCCCATTGGCCGGAGCAGGCGCGACGTCCGGCGCCCCCTGCTGCCGGTGAACCCGCAGGCGGGGGGTGTGCGGGCGGGCCGTCCCCGGGCGTGGGGCCGGCGGTTCGCGAGGATCGCGGCCCTGGCCTGCGCGTTCCCGTTGTGGGACGGTGAGTGGACATCAGCCTGGTTTGGTACACGTTCCGCGCCGTCCTCCCGGCCGCCCCGCGGCCGGCGGAAAGGTACGGGCCACTTACTGGACTCCGCGTGCGCAGGTATGCGCGCGGATGGCGGCAGTCGACCCCGACAGATGCCGCGATGGGCTCCGGCTCCCCGAAGGAGCAGGAACCATGACCACTGCCCTGACCGTGGCACCCGAGCGTCACGCCGATCGCCTCACCCTCAGCCTGACCGGCGAGATGGACATCGACAACTGCTCGCGCGTCAACGAAGCACTCGACCTCGACGGCTGCACGTCCGTCGTCCTGGATCTGGCCGGACTGACCTTCATGGACTCCTCCGGCGTCAACCTCGTCCTCCGTCTGCGGCACCGGCTCGCGCCCGAGGGCGTCCACCTGGCCCTCCACGGCGTCCAGGGCCAACCGCGCCGCGTCGTGACCCTCGTCGGCCTGCAGGACGTCGTCGAGGTCGACCCCCCGCCCCTGCCCGCTCCCACCGCGACGCGCTAGACCTCCCTCCGGCTGCCGCGATCCCAGGGCCGGGGCGTGCGCACTCCAGGACCGGGCAGCCGTCCGTGTACGGATCATCGGCCGTGTACCCGGCCGTCCGCGAGCACGTGCCCGGCGGGCACACGCCGGACGACAAGGAGATCCAGGAGCACGCGGAGATGGAGCGCGACCTCGAGAAACGGGAGAACGCCGAGGTCGGCAGCCCCCGCTTCGACCACCTCACGCGGAAGCCGATCGCCGATGTCACCGAGCACGTGCGGGAGGAGGAGCAGCGGTTGTTCCCCGCCCTCGCGCAGGCGTGCACCCCCGATGGGCTGTTCGCGCTCGGTGAGAAGGTCCGCCGGGCCGAGCATGTCGCGCCGGCGCGTCCGCACCCGCGCGCTCCGGACACTGCTCCGGCCGACAGGATCCTGGACCCCGGCCTCGGCCTCGTGGACCGCGTCCGCGACTTCGTCACCGGTCGCGGGCGGTCCTGAGGCGCGGAGCCGCTGCCCGGGGCCACCGCCGATGACGTTCACCCGATCGGCGTACGCGGAGGTGCCCCCGGGCGGGACGGACCGGATCGTGTGGAGAGGCTTCCGCCACGTGTGACCGGTATCCGCCCGACGGGAGGAGATCGAATGACACGCCCTTCCCCGTTCCCCGGCGACCACGCTCCCGTCGCGCCGGGCGCCGATGGTCTCGCCCCTCCCCGTCCGCGGACGGTCCGCCCGTGACCAGCCGCTTCGGCCCGTGGAACACCCAGGGACCGCCGCTCCCCTGTCCGGGGCCGTGGCTGTTCCCCGGGGTCGTGCCCGCGGAACCGCCCATGGGCTTCCCGCAGGCGGTGCTCTTCGACCGTGACGGCACGCTCGTCGTGGACGTTCCCTACAACGGCGACCCGGCCCGGGTGGTCCCCATGCCGTCCGCCCGGGAGGCCGTGGAGGCCGTACGCGCCCAGGGGATACCGGTGGGCGTGGTGAGCGACCAGTCCGGGGTGGGGCGCGGCGTACTGACGTGGCGTCAGGTCGTCGCGGTGCAGCGGCGGGTGGAGGATCTGCTCGGACCGTTCGCGCTGTGGGCGGTCTGCCCGCACTGGGACGAGGTCTGCGACTGCCGCAAGCCCGCGCCGGGTCTGGTGCTCGCCGCATGCGACTGGCTCGGCGTGGCCCCCACGCAGGCCGCGGTCATCGGCGACATCGGCGCCGACACCGCCGCCGCCCGCGCCGCCGGCGCGAGCGCGGTGCTGGTCCCCACCCCGGTCACCCTGCCCGAGGAGGTCCGGGAGGCCGAGGTCCTCGCCTCCGACCTGCTGGAGGCGGTTCGCCTGGTGCTGCCGGAGCCCGCGCGGTGAGCCCGCCCGGACACCACGGGCCCGAACGCTTCCCGCACGACCGGGGGCGCCCGACGACGGGAGGTGCGCCGATGAGCCGCCGCAGCACAGCCGACTCCATGGCGATCGCGCTCGTCTCCGAGCACGCGAGCCCCCTGACACCGCCGGGCGGACCGGACGGCGACGGACCCCATGTCCACGTCGTGCGGCTGGCCGTCGCGCTGGCCGAACGGGGCCACCGGGTGACCGTCCACATCCGGCGCGACGCACCCGGTCTGCCGGACGTGGTACCGCTGTGCGAAGGCGTGGAGGTCCACCACGTAGCCGCCGGGCCGGCGTGCCCACTGACGGACGAGGAACTGCTGCCCCACATGCCGGAGTTCGGGCGGCACCTGACGCGGGTCTGGCGCATCCGGCAACCGGACATCGTGCACACGCACTTCTGGATGACGGGTCTGGCCTCCCTGCGTGCCGCCGGTCTCCTGGGGATTCCGCTGGTGCACACCTTCCACGTACTCGGCACGGTCACCCGGCGGTACGAGGCGACGTTCGGCGGCCGTCCGGCCGACCGCGTCGTCCGGGAGACCGAAGTGGCCCTGGCCTGCGACCGGGTGATCGCCGTCTGCCGTGACGAGGTCGGGGAACTGGCGCTGATGGGCGTTCCGGCACACAAGATCAGCGTCGTCCCCCGGGGCGTGGACACCGAGCGGTTCACCCCGCTCGGCCTCGCCGCGCAGCGCGGCCCGGCACCGTACCGGCTGCTCCAGGTGGGCGCGATGGCACCGCGCAAGGGCATCGCGGTCTCGGTCGCCGCGCTGACCCGGCTGCCCGACACGGAACTCGTCGTCGTGGGCGGTCCGGCGGCGAGCCGCCTCGGGGACGACCCGGAAGTGCGCCGACTGCTCGACCTCGCGCGGGACATGGGAGTCGCCGACCGCGTCCGGTTCACCGGAGCGGTGCCCGGTGCCGCGGTGGCACCGCTGATCCGCAGCGCGGACGTCGTGGTGGCTCCCGCCGACTACGAGCCGTTCGGCAGTGTGCCGTTGGAGGCCATGGCCTGCGGCAGGCCCGTGGTGGCCAGCGCGGTGGGCGGGCACCTGGACACGGTGGCCGACCCCGGTACGGGGCGCCTGGTCGCGCCGCACTCCCACGCCGCCCTCGCCCACGCGGTCGGCGGGCTGCTCGCCGCCCCCGGCACCCGCAGGGTCTGCGGGATCAACGGGCGCCGCCGCGCGCTGACCCGCTTCGCCTGGCCCCGCGTGGCGGCGATGACCGAGCAGGTCTACCAGGGCGTCCTGGTCCCCGACGAGGTGGCACTGGCCGTGACCCTCGTCTGAACGGCGGGGACCGGCACCACCGGTCCCCGCACGGACAGAGCGGGCGCTCTGTCCGTGGGGGGCCGCCACTCGGCAGCGGACCGATCCACCTCGCCTCGCAGGCGGCCGAGTTCGGGAACCCCGGCGTCCGCACCCGCCTCGACCGCTACCTGCACGGCTCTAAGGGCCGCGGCGCCAGGAACCGAGCCAAGGACATGAAGCTGCTGCGGGACGCCGTCGGTGGCGCCTGATCCCCGGGCACCGGGCGCGCGGTCAGGCGTCCTGAGCCGCGAAGCCGGTGCGCCATGTCGCGTACTCCGGCCGCCACCCACGGGCGCGGGCCAGCCGGTTGGAGGCGCCCCGCGCCCAGCCCTCCCGCCCGGAACCGGCCTTCGGCGCGGGCACGCCGAGGGCGGTGGCCAGGACCGGCAGCCACTCGCGGGCCTGCGCGGGCTCGTCGTCCACGATGTTGACCGGCCCGGCCGGCCATCCGAGAGCGGCGACGGCGGCCCGCGCGGCATCGGCGACGTGGAGGAACGAACTCACCGACAGATCGGCCTCGATGCTCCCCAGGAACCGCGCGGACGGGTCGCCGGACAGGGCCGCGGCGACGGCGCCTCCCGGCGCGTACCAGGTACCGGGGCCGTACAGGACGCCGTACCGCAGCACTACCGCCGTGTCCATCTCGGCCGCCGTGTCCTCCAGTGCCCGCAGCCCGTCGACCAGCGCTCCGCGCGGCTGCGCCGCCCCGATGTCGAGCGGCACGGACTCGTCGGCCGGTCCCTCTCCGGGCTCGTAGGCCCAGGAGATCGACTGGGCCACCATCCTCGTGACGCCCGCGGCCCTGGCCGCGTCCACCAGATGGCGCGTGCCCTCCCGGCGGAGCCGATTGGTCGCCTCCCCGTCCGCGCCGGACAGGTCGGTGAGCTGATGGACCACCACGTCGGGTGCGGCCGCCGAGACGACCTCCATCAGGCCGTCCCGGTCGAACACATCGGCCCGAACGGCCGACGCGCCTTGGCGCCGTACGCGCTCGGCTCCTTCCGGCGTGCGGGAGATCCCGGTGACCTGGTGCCCCGCGTCCAGCAGCAGCGGTACGAGCAGCCGGCCCACCGCGCCGGTGGCACCCGCGACGAAGACATGCATGGCGGATCAGTCCTTCGCGCGTCGAGGGAGTCCGCCTTGTGACGGACAGGGGCGAGGGTAGCAGGACATGGTACAAACCTCTCCAAACTGGTCTTAATGACGCTACGGACACGCGACCGTGCCGGCCGCGTGGCGCGGCCTGTTGTCACTGCCGGACGAGCGGGTCGTGCGGCACCTCGGCCGCGAGCGTCTCTGACGGGGTCCCCGCCGGGCCGGGCGGGCCGGCCGGCCGGCGCGTGCGGAGCCGCCGGACGAACAGGCGGTGGACCCGGGCCCCGAGTGCCGCTCCGAGCACCGGCGCCACCAGGTAGATCCACAGATCGGTGGTCTGCCCGGAGAGTGCGGCGGGGCCGAACTGGCGGGCGGGGTTGATCGAGCCCCCGCTGCGGGGACCGAGCAGGGCGATCACCAGCGCGACGGACAGTCCGATGGCACAGGGCACCGCGCGGACACGGCTGGGACGGGCCATGAAGAATCCGACGACGAGGATCAGGACGGCCATGCTGCCCGCCTCGGCGAGGAAGACCTCCGCCGGGTGCCACGCCGGGGCGGGCCTGATCGCGGCGTGGGCGACCGAGGGGAACGACACCGCACGCCCCCAGACCAGGCGCGCGAGGCCGGTCCCCACCGCGGAGCCGGCGAGCTGGGCGAGCGCGTAGGGCAGGACGCCGCGCCCGGGGAACGCGTCCATCAACCACAGCGCGACCGTCACCGCCGGATTGGTGTGTCCCCCGCTGCGCCGGCCGGGCGGGCTGAGGATCAGTCCGGTGAGGATGATCCCGCTGACGGCGCCGATCACGGCGAGCGCGACGTCCAGGTCGGCGATGTACAGGGCCGAGCCCGGATCGCGCAGCCACCGGACGACGGTCACCGCGAGGAACAGCAGGGCGGTGGTGAGCGCGAACTCGTCGGCGGCCCGCGCCAGGGGCAGCCGGCGGGGCGGGACACAGGCAGTGGTCGGTGTGGTCGGTGTGGTCGGTGTGGTCGGTGTGGTCACCATGGTCTCCTGGGGTCGGCCGGGCGGAGGGGGCCGGTCGCCGTCCCCGCCTCCGCCCGGATCACCGGGTCTCAGACGCCGGGCGTGTAGTGACCGGGGACCAGCCGGGTGGAGACCCCGAAGCGGTTCCACGCGTTGATCGTGGTGATCGCGACGATGAGGCGCGCCAGCTCGGTCTCGTCGAAGGCGTTCGCGGCCCTGGCGTACACCTCGTCCGGGACGGACCCGTCGGTGAGCACGGTGATCGCCTCGGTCAGCTCGAGCGCGGCGACCTCCTTCGCCGTGTAGAAGTGCTTCGACTCCCTCCACGCGTCGAGCTGGATGACGCGCTCCGCCGACTCGCCGGCCGCGAGCGCGTCCTTGCTGTGCATGTCCAGGCAGAAGGCGCAGTGGTTGACCTGGGACGCGCGGATCTTGACCAGGTTGAGCAGGGCCGGCTCGACGCCCTGCCGCGCGGCGGTGTCGAGACGGATCATGGCCTTGTAGGCCTCGGGGGCCAGCTTCGCCCAGTCCATGCGGGGTGCGTGCTCGGGAAGACGTGCGTCGGTCGTGTGTGCGTCGGTCGTTGTCATACCTGCCACGCTACGTACGCAGTGGTACTGGAGTACGGTCCATTTCCATGACGGATCACCGGACCAATTCCATGGCCGAGACGCCTTCCGCGGTCGGTGCGGACCTGCACCTGGAGCTGCGCGGACCCGGACTGCGCGCCGGGCTGGCGGACGCTCTGCGGGAGGCCGTCCGCACGGGGCGGCTGGCGCCCGGAAGCCGGTTGCCGGCATCGCGCTCGCTCGCCGCGGACCTCGGCGTCTCCCGCAACACGGTGACCGAGGCGTACGCCGAGCTGGTCGCCGAGGGCTGGCTGACCGCCCGGCAGGGCTCCGGGACCCGGGTGGCCGACCGGCCCGAGCAGCCCCCCGCCGCCGGCGCGACGCCGAGCCGGGCCCGACCACGTGCCCGTCCCCGGTACGGCCTGCTGCCCGGGGCCCCGAACCTGGCGGACTTTCCCCGTGCGCAGTGGCTCGCCGCGGCCCGCCGTGCGCTGTCCGCGGCGCCCTACGACGCCCTCGGCTACGGCGACGCCCGCGGCCGGGTGGAGCTGCGGACCGCCCTGGCGGACTATCTGGCGCGGGCCCGCGGCGTGTACGCCGAGCCGGAGCGAATCGTCATCTGTTCCGGCTTCCATCACGGCCTGATGCTGATGGCGCGGGCGCTCCGGACCCGAGGGGTGTCGGCGGTGGCCGTCGAGGCGTACGGTCTCGACCTCTATCGCGATCTGCTGACCGACGCCGGACTGCGCACCCCGCCGCTGTGCGTCGACGAACACGGCGCGCGCACGGACGACTTGGCGGGCCTGCGCGGCGTCGGCGCGGTGCTGATGACACCGGCGCACCAGTACCCGACGGGAGTCGCCCTGCGCCCGGACCGGCGCACGGCGGCCGTCGACTGGGCGCGGGCCACCGGCGGGCTGATCCTGGAGGACGACTACGACGGGGAGTTCCGGTACGACCGTCAGCCGGTCGGCGCCCTCCAGGGCCTCGATCCCGAGCGGGTCGTGTACTTCGGCTCGGCGAGCAAGTCCCTGGCGCCGGGGGTGCGGATCGGCTGGATGGTGCTGCCGGCGGGGCTGGTCCCGGAGATCGTCACGGCCAAGGGGTACGGCGACTACATGTCGAGCGCGCTGGAGCAGCTGACGTTCGCCGAGTTCATCTCCTCGGGCGCCTACGACCGCCATGTGCGCGCCATGCGGCTGCTCTACCGGCGCCGTCGCGACCAGTTGGTCGCGGCGCTGGCGCGCAGGGCCCCGGCCGTCCGCGTGACGGGCATGGCCGCCGGGTTGCAGGCGGTCCTCGAACTCCCTCGCGGGACGGAGCGTCCGGTCGTCCAGGCCGCGGCGCGGCAGGGCCTGGCGGTCAGCGGGCTGACGGAGTTCCGCTACGAGGTCGCCGATTCGCCGGTGCGGTCGCCCGCGCGGGACGGACTGGTCGTCAACTACGCGGCGCCTCCGGAGAGCGCGTGGGCGGGTGCGCTGGACGCGCTCTGCGCGGTGCTGCCTCAGAGATGATCTGATCCGGCCGGGCAGGCCGTCGACCGCGACACGGGCTGCTGAGCGGCTGTGCCGGACGAGCCGTGGGAGCGTCGTGGCGCCCCTGGGCCGCGGATGGCAGCGGCTGCCCCGGGAGGCCTCGACCGGCCCCGTTGCGCACGTCGGTGAACATCCTGGTTCTGGGAAGGGCCTGACAGGTCCGGATCCTGGCGCCACGTCACAGCCGCGAGCCGTTGCGGGCAGGGCGCGCCCCGGACGCCCGCCGGCCGGCTCGGGACGGGGTCGTCGCCGACGCCCGGGGGCAGCCCCGCCCGCCCCGGGCCGGCGGACGTCCGCGCCGCGCCTGGCCTGGTTGCGAAATGCCTTCGATTCCGCCGTTCCCGTTCCGCGGGGACCCCGGGGTGGGCACGCTGAAGTGGTCCGGGGTCCAAACCGGGTTCGGCGTCGGGACGGGGGCGCGATGACGCGGAAGTGGTGTGTCTTCCTGGGAGGGTTCGGCATCGCCGTGCTCGCGGCGTTGACCGGCTGCTCCCCGCTGGGCGTCGGGGTCACGGGCATCACGGTGGCCGAGGACGGGACGCCGGTCGGGGTGATGCTCGTCTGCCACGATCACATCGACGGCGCTTCGCTCTACGACGTGGACGCCGACGAAGCGGACGAAATCGGCTCATGGAGCCGTCGCAAGCCGGCCACGGGATTCAGCGTCTGGTCACTGAGGACCGGCGGCAGGGGCTGGCGGGCCGGCACGCCCCTGGCCGCCCTCGACCCGCACCACACGTACACCCTGCGCGGGTGGACCGACAACCACTCCGCGATGACGTTCGAGGTGACCTTCACCGCGGCGCAGCTCGCACGCCTCGAACCCGGCCAGGTCCGCTACCTGAAAGGCGAGGGGCCGGGTACCGACCGGGACGGCTACGCGACCGTGTCGATGGACGCCTTCCGTGCGGACGCGTGCCGTGACGTGTGACGGGACCGACGCGCACCCTCCTCGACCGGTATGCGGGCTCCGCGTCCACCGGCGTGGGCCGGCAGGTCACGCCACGGCCCGGAGCCCGGCGCCGAGGCGTTCCAGGTGGGCGAGCGCGCCGGCGGCGTCGTCGGTGAGCAGGACCAGCTCGGCCAGGGGCATCGGCAGGAACCCCTCCTCCTCCATCCGCCGCAGCTGGAGGGTCAGCCCGTCGTAGAAGCCGCCCGTGTTCAGCAGGACCACCGGCTTGCCGTGCAGTCCGTGCTTCCTCAGCTCCAGGACCTCGGACACCTCGTCCAGCGTTCCCAGGCCGCCGGGCAGCACCACCACCGCGTCCGACCGGGCGAGCAGCAGCGCCTTCCGTTCGGCGAGATCCGCGGCGATCACCATCTCGTCGGCGTCCTTCCTGGCCCACTGGCGGAGGAGGCCGACCGAGATCCCGACGAGCCGGCCCCCGGACTCGCGCACCGCGTCGGCGACGGCCTTCATCAGCCCGGTGTCGGACCCTCCCCACACCAGCGTGTGGCCGCCCCTGCCGAGCAGTTCAGCGAACTCACGGGCCGGCCGGGTCCATCGCTCGTCGAGGTCGGCGGCGGACAGGAAGACACAGATGTTCAGGGCGGGGGGAACGGTCGACGTCATGGTGCCGACCGTACGGGCGCGGCGGCGCGCCGATGCGGTCCATTTCCGCGACGGAGGACCGGACCAATTCGCCCACCCCGGAACGGCGGGGCCCCTCGGGCAGGTCGGGTGACCTGCCCGAGGGGCCCGGTGCCGCGGGACGACCGCGTCAGTGGCCGGACTTCCTGACGTGCAGGGCGACCGGGATCGGCGGGACCCAGTACGGCGTGCCGGTGCGCAGGATCACCGACGCCGTCCAGTCGCCCGGAGTCCGGAGGCCGCGGGCGTCGAGCGTGACCGTGAACGTCGCGCTCGCGCCCGGGCGCAGCGTCAGGCGCCCGGGGTTCTCCGACAGCCAGGACACGTCGGTCTCCGTCTGGTCCCAGCCCGGCAGCTGCCGGGCGGTGGCCACCGGGACCGGGAAGCGGCTCTGGTTGCTGCCGCCGACCTGGTACATCCCCGGGGCCCCGCCGCCGCGGTAGAGCGCGGTGGGGGCGTCCGGCAGCCGGGTCCAGGTGTCGGTGCCCGGGTCGTAGGCGTAACCCTCAGGGGTGAGGACGCGGTTGACGCCGACCCGCTTGAAGCCGCCGGAGACCAGGAGCCGTCCGTTGGCCGCGGCGTACGACGCGGTCGCCAGGCCCGTGGGCATGGCGGCGACGGGCTGCCAGCTGTCGGAGGCGGGGTCGTAGACGTAGGCGTCGCCCGTCTCGACGTACTCGTGGATGCCTCCGGCGCAGTACAGCTTGCCGTTGATCGCGCCGCACGACTCCCAGCTGACGGTCCGCGGGTAGTCGGCCGCCCGGGACCACGTGCCGGTGGCCGGGTCCAGCACGGACACGGTGCTGGAGCAGTCGGTGTCGGTGCATCCGCCGACGACGTAGAGGCGGCCGCCGAGCACGGCCCCCGCGGCGCCGTAGCGGCCCTCGGGAATGTCCGGGCCCTTCGACCACGTGTTCCGCGCCGCGTCGTAGACCTGGGTGGTCGCGCTGACCTGCTCGCCGGGTCCCCAGCCGCCCACGGTCCACAGGCGGTCGCCGATGAAGCCGTGCGCGGTGGCCTGGCGGGGTTCGGGCGCGCTCGCGCCGCGGTTCCAGGTGCCCGCCGCGGGGTCGAGGACGTAGAGGTCGCCGGTCGGGGTGTCGCCGTCACCGGTGCCCAGTGCGGAGTACAGCCGTCCGGCGTGGCTCTCCACCGCGTTGTCCATCACCGCGACCGGCAGGTCCGGCAGGGAGCGCCAGCCGGTGCCGGGAGCGGCGGAGTCCGGTCCGGTGCCGGTGCGCTCGCCGAGCCGGAGCGTGAGCGGAGCGGTGCCCGTGTTGCGGACGGTGACCTTCCGGGTGACCTTGCCGCCGGGCCTCGTGGTCGCGTCGATGCCCGTGACGTGTGTGGACAGGCGCCCCGCCTTCAGCGCGAACGAGGCCTGCGACGTCCGGTCGGCGGGAACCGCGACCGTACGGGAGGCCGTGCTGTAGGAGGGCTTGCCGGCGGCCACCTTGTGGTTGCCGTTGCCGGGGACGAACAGGCGGTACAGGCCGTCGCCGACCCGCGGGTCGCCCGCGGTGGCCAGGGTGGGAGCCACCGGGCCGTCGCCGGAACCGGACCGCACCTGGGCGCCGATCAGCCCGCGCCGGGTGTTGGCGTCGGTGACGAGACCGGTGAGCATCCCGCCCCGGACCGGGGTCAGGACGCGCTCGGCGACCGTCACGTCGTCGACGGCCCACAGCTGGCCGGGACCGGTGAAGTGGAAGCGCACCTGCACCGCGCGCTCGCCGGCCCACTCGGTCAGCGGGATCTCCACCCGTCCGCTGCCCCACCCCTGGTCCTGGTGCCACACCGTGGTCCAGTTCCTGCCGCCGTCGGCGGTGACCTCGACGTCACCGCTCTGCTCGGCGGAACCCTCGTAGTCGGTGCTGAAGGCCAGTTCCGGGTCGCCGGCGCGGCCGAAGTCCCAGACCGGGCCGGTCAGTACGGTGTCCATGGCCACGTCCCAGCCGGCGTGGTCGTTGTCCGCGACGGCGAACCCTCCCGAGCCGCCGGTGGTGTTGCCCCGGCCGCCCGGGTCGTCGAACGACCAGCCGTGCCCGGTGCCCGCGAGGTCGGTCACGCTCCAGCCCTTGGGCGCGCCGGACGTGGAGTCGAAAGGCTCGGTGCCCAGGGTGTCCACACGCAGCCGGTACGCCGGATTGCCGGTGGCCCAGGTGTCGGCGGGCAGCCCCAGCCCCATCTTCAGGTCCGTCCGGCGCACGTCCACCGTGCGGGTCAGGGACAGGTAGTCGGGGTCGTCGCCGACCACGTGCAGGGTGTACGTGTGGTTCTCGGGCAGGTCGAGCCGGTAGGCGCCGGTGGCCGCGTCGGACCACACGGGGGCGCCCGGAACGCCGTCGACGGTGATCTTCGCGTGCAGCGGCCAGCCGTGCCCGGAGGCGTCGGTCACGGTGCCCGACACACGGTGGGTGGCGAGCTTGCGCAGCGCGAGGTCCCGGGTCGCCGCGGTGCCGTCGGCGACGTCGACCCACGTGGCCGTGCCCGGCGCGTAGCCGTAGGCGGTGACGGCGAGTTCGTGGCGGCCGACGGGCAGCGCGAGGGTGTAGTGGCCCGCGCTGTCCGTGGTCGTGGAGAACAGGCCCGTGCTCACCGTCGCCGCGGCGACGGGTGCGTGCGAGGACCGGTCGGTGACGGTGCCGGAGAGCGTGCCGTGCGGCCCCATGCGGAAGGCGTCCAGGCCGTTCGGGGTGCCGAGGCCGGTGGGGCCGTCGTAGCCGGGGCCGGCGGTGCACAGGTAGGCGGGCGCGCAGCGGCCGTTGCCGCCCTCGGTGACGTCGTTCAGGCCGCCCGCGGCGTACGGGTAGACGTTGGGGTGGGTACCGGCGACCGGGGCGCCGGCGTTCGCGTACACACCGGCGATGATCGGGGCTGAGGCGCTGGTACCGCCGGCCACGCCCCAGCCGCCGGAGCCGTAGCTGTCGTACACCGCGACACCCGTGGCGGGGTCGGCCACGGCCGAGACGTCGGCGACGGTGCGCCCGGCGCATCCGGTGTCCTGCTGGAAGGCGGGCTTGGGCTCGTGGAGGGAGCAGCCGGAGCCGGTGCCGCCGCCGTCGTGGTCCCACACCGACTCGGTCCAGCCGCGGGACGTACCGGCGTCCTTGGTGAGTGAAGTGCCGCCGACGGCCGTGACGTACGGGGAGGCCGCGGGGTAGGCGACGCCGTAGCGGGAGTCGCCGGACGAGGCGATCATCGCGACGCCCGGGTGGTCGTAGTGGACGTCCAGGGCGGACTCGGCCGGGTCCTCCGGGTAGAAGGCGTAGTTGGAACCGTAGGAGTTGGAGACGTACTGCGCACCGAGCGCCACGGCCTGGTCCACGGCGGCGCCGAGGTCGTCGCTGGTCGGCGTGTCGGCCTCGACCAGCACGATGCGGGCGTTCGGGGCGATCGCGGAGACCATGTCGAGGTCGAGGGAGATCTCGGTGGCCCAGCCCGGATCGGGGTCGGGGTAGGCGGTGCCGCCGCGCTGGTCGGCCTTGGTGAAGCAGCCGTTGGCGGTGGTGCAGGCGGGCAGGCCGTACTGGGCGCGGTAGACGGCCAGGTCGGCCTCGGCGCTGGGGTTGTCGTAGGCGTCGACGATGGCGATCGTGCGTCCCGCGCCGCCGTTCGCGGGCAGGGCGTAGGCGCTGAGCAGATCGGCCGGCCCGAAGCCGGCGGGGGCCTGTCCGGCCGTCCGGAACCCCTTCCGCGCCGGGACGTCGGTGCGCCGCAGGCCGAAACAGGTGAATTCATGGGGTTTTGCCGGTCCGCAGAGCGGCTCGACATGGCCCGGCTGGGTACGGGCGGACGCCTTCGGGGCCGGAAGGGCGGTGTCCGCGGCGGCCGCCGGAGCCGGTCCCGCGGCGCCCAGCGCAGTGAGCGCGGCGAGCACCGCCACGCCCGCCGTCCCCGCGCGGAGGGGCGACCGTCTCCCCCGTCGTGGCGCAATCCAGTTCAATATGGACAAATCACAACTCCTGTGAACATCCTGTGCGGCGGCAGACACCGCCCCTGGATCAATGAGTTGCGCGGCGGACCGGAAAAGTTCGCGGAACTCTCGAAGTTTCTTCGGGAATTTCTCTCCGGACGCCGCCGGACCCGCTCAGCCGGGGTCCACCAGCCAGCCCCGCACCTGGCGCCGCGCGTTGTGCAGGCGGGACTTCACCGTGCCCATGGGGATGCCGAGCTGCTCCTCGATCTCCCGGTACTCCATCTGACAGATGTCGCGGTACACCAGCGGCGCGACGAGCTCCGGACTGACGCTCTCCAGGCGCTCCAGCGCCTCCAGCAGGTCGATGCGCGTGCCGGCGATCACGCTCGTCCGGCGCGGATCGGGCGTGTCGGTGTCCGTCGCGGACAGCGACTGCTCACCCCGCCGGCGCTTGAGTTCGCGGTACTTCTGCCGGCAGCAGTTGGCGACCACCGTGTAGAGCCAGGTGTGGAACCGGCTGCGGCCCTCGAAGGTGCCGATCTTTCGGGCGACTTGGAACAGGACGTCCTGTGCCGCCTCCTCGGCGTCCTCCCGGTGCACCAGGAAGCGGCCGCATCGCCGCAGCACCTCCGGCCGGATCCGCCCGAGCAGCAGGTCCAGGGCCGCGGAGTCGCCGGCCGCCGCGCGCGCCGCGAGTTCCTCTGTCCCCTGGTCGGACGTCACGGGGGTCCTCCTCGGGTCGGTGGGCGCCCGGTGCATGATATGCCTATGCCCCCACTTGATCAGATCGGCCGTTATCGGCTTGTGCGGCCGCTCGGAGCAGGGGCGTTCGCGATGGTGTGGCTCGCGCACGACGACACCCTGGAAGCCCCCGTCGCGGTCAAGGTGATGGCGGAGAACTGGGCGTACCGCCTGGATCTGCGCGAGCGCTTCCTCGCCGAGGCCCGGCTGCTGCGCAAGGCCGCCTCCAGCCGCCTGGTGCAGGTCTTCGACATGGGCGAACTTCCCGATGAACGCCCCTATTTCGTGATGGAGTACGCGGACCGGGGCACACTGGAGGATCTGCTGGCCGACGGCCCGCTCCCCCTCCACGACGCGCTGCGGCTGACCGCGGAGGCCGCCCGCGGTGTGGCGGCCCTGCACGAGGCAGGCGTGGTGCACCGGGACATCAAGCCGTCCAACGTCCTGATCGGCACCGCACGGGACGGCACGCAGCGTGTCCTGGTGGCCGATCTGGGTCTGGCCAAGGCGCTCGCCCAGGCGTCGGGCCTGACGATGGTCGCCGGGTCGGCCGGCTACATGGCGCCGGAGCAGGCGACCCCCGGCGGGGGCGTGGACGTGCGGGCCGACGTCTACGGGCTCGGGGCCGTCCTCTACCACCTGCTGACCGGGACGGTGCCCGGCCCTGCGGGGCGGATCACCCGGCCCGACCGGCTCCGCCCGGGCCTGCCGGCCGAGGTGCGGCGGGCGGTGCTGCGCGCTCTGCGGACCGACCGCAGGAAGCGCTGGCCGGACGCCGGGCGCTTCGCGGCCGAACTGGAGGCACTGGCCGCACGTCATGGCCGTCCCGTCGCCGGCGGGGCACTGCGGCGGCTCAGGGAGCGCCGGCGCGCTTCGGTGCTCGCGCTGTGCGCCGTGCTGGCGGCAGCGGCGACCGGCGCGGGCCTGCTCGCCACCCGTACCGCTCCGCCGCGGACCCCGGCGACGGTCGCGGTGAGCGACGCCACCGGGCGTATCACGGTGACGGTGCCCGCGTCGTGGAGCCGCGAACTGGTCGGGGGCGGGTGGAGCCCGAAGGCGCTGGGGCTGCCCGGTGCCCAGGAGCCCGGGCTCGTCATCGCCGCGGACGCCTCCCGCTGGCCGGACCTGGCGGCGCGGGTCGACGGCGTCTTCGTCGGACTGAGCGAGCACGGCGACCTCGCCGGCCGCGTCGGCGCCATCCGGCACGACCTCTGCCGCCGCCAGGAGTCCCGCGGTTACCACGGCACCAGGTGGCGCGGCCGGGTCCGGCACTGGACCGGGTGCGGCACCGCCGGGGGGTCGATCGACGAGATCAGCCTGGGTCGTGACGGCGCAGCCCAGCCCCAGGTGTACGTCCAGGTCAGGCAGGACGGTGGTGCCGACATGACCGACACCGTCCTCGGCGGCCTCGACGTCGATTCCTGATCATCACCGATCAGCACCGATCATCACCCGGAAAGACCGTGAACTTCTGCCGGGCCGGTGGCATCCCACTATGAGGAGGGTCGCCCTCCACTCCGAGGCCCGCCGACCGCGCGAGGCGTCGCGGCCGCACCACAGGACGGAAAGAGGAAAAGACGTGGCGAACCAGCACCACGACGTATCCCCGGCGCAGCACCATCGAGGCCGGCCGGCGCTCCCCGGCCGCCGCGCGCGCCGGGTCGGTGTCCCCGTCCTCCTGGGCGCGGCCCTCGCGACGGCGATCCTGACCGGTTGCGGGAAGGGCGGCGGCAGCGGCAACGTGAGCGCCCCGCAGACGCTCCCCGGCTCGGCGAGCCCGGCGAGCGGCGATGCGACGGACTCCGCCCCGGCGGACACGTCCTCCGCCGCGGCGCCGGGCACCACCACCTCCACCGCAACCGGCCCCACCGGCACGACCGGTACGACCGGCACGACGGCCACCGCGAACGGCGGCAGCGGCGGCACTGGGGCGACAGCGGCCGGCACCGGCCGCTGCCACACCGCGGACCTGCGCGCCTCCATCGGCCCGAACGACCCGGGCGCGGGCCAGGAGAACTTCCCGGTGGTCCTCACCAACCGGTCCTCCCGCACCTGCACCGTCTACGGGTTCCCGGGCCTGGCGTTCGTCAACGGCGCGGGACAGCAGGTGACGGTGGACCCCGAGCGGAACACCGGCCTGCCGAAGCAGCGGGTCACCCTGGCGCCGGGCGCGAGCGCCTGGTCGCCGATGTCGTTCAGCAACCCGGACATCACCGGGGTGACCACCGTGGTCCCGGCGGCCGTACTCGTCACGCCGCCGGACGAACGCACGTCCCTGCGCGTGCCGTGGAACGGCGGCAAGGTCTCCAACACCGGCAAGGCCTCGGTGCCGCGGCTCGGCCCCCTCCAGGCGGGCACGGGCGCCTGATCCCGCCGGGCCGCGCACGACGGCCCGGCGGCCCCCGTCACTCTCCCCCGGCGCCCTCGACCAGCCGGGCGAGGTGGTCCAGGGCCATCCGCGTACCCGTCTCGTTGTCCTCGCGGGGCACGACGTCGGGGATGCCCTCGTGCACGACGACGACGTCGGTCCCGCCGTCCACCGCGGTGAGCGACGTCGTCATCGTCATCGTGCCGCGCAGTGCGGCGTCGTCGGACTCGAACTCGACGACCTCGACGACCAGTTCGTCCGGGACCAGGCGCGCGAAGTGCCCGTGGTAGGTGTCCGTGTGCGCGTCGGACTTCCCCTCGGCCTGTTGCCCGTCGTACACGAGGGACACCCGGAATCGGCCGCCCTCGCGGGCCTCGAAGGCGTGGACGTGACCGCTCATACCGTCCGGGACGCGCCACCGTGCCACCGCCCGCGGGTCGAGGAGCGCCCGGTACACGGCGGCGGGGGTCGCCCGCACGCGGCGCGAGACCTGTGTGGAGTACATGCGGGCCACCCTAGAGGCCGGTCCGGCCGGAGCGCGCGTCCCATCGGGGCGAGGGGCGTGCCGGGCCGCTGCCGGCGCACTGGAAGGACAGTGCCAGACGCATGAACTTCCGTGCCACGCTCGGCAGGAGCCCGGGGGGACCATGGATGCCGCCACGCGCCTCGGCCGCGTACCGCGTCGCGACTCACGATCGATGGGGTCACCGGAACAGAATCCCTGGTCAGCGAGGAAGAGCCCGGCACCGAACCGACGAACCGTCAGCGAGGCCCTTCGGGAGGCAGACCCCCACCCGTCCCGCTTTCCGATGCGCCGAAGGCCGTGTTCCGTGCCCGGAAGGCGGCCTTCCGGTCCCGCAGGGCGTCCTTATGCTCTCGGTCGCAAGATCAGCAAGGATCGGGAGGTGCTTCTTCATGTCCATACCCCGCATGCCCGCCGCACGGCGAAAGCGGGTGCGTGCTCGTGTGGCCGGGATGGTGATGGCCGGACTCACGCTGGCCCTGCCCGCCACCGCCGCGACGGCGGCCTCCGCACCGTCCGCGGTCGCCACGGCCCCGGTCGCGCCGACGGCCGCCGCGGCCGACTGGCCGTACGCGGGAGGCGACCTCGGCGACACCCACAACGCGGCCGCCGAGCGTGCCGTCGGCACGGGCAACGTGGCCGGCCTGAAGCCCAAGTGGACCTTCACCACAGGGGACAGCGTCTCGGCGACGCCGACCGTGGTGGGCGGCTACGTGTACGCGCCGGACTGGGCAGGCAACCTCTACAAGGTGCAGGCGACGACCGGTCAGAAGATCTGGAGCCACCAGATCAGCGAGTACACCGGGATCGCCGGCGACATCTCGCGGCTCAGCCCCGCGTACTGGAAGGGCGAGCTCGTCACGGGCTCGGGCGAGCAGCGCGGCAACAGCACGGACGGCGCGTTCCTCTTCGGTGTCGACGCCCTGACCGGCACCAGGCTCTGGAAGACCCAGGTCGACGCGGACCCGGCCGCCATCGTGACGTCGTCGCCCGTCGTGGCCGACGGTGTCGTCTACGTCGGCGTGTCGTCCAAGGCCGAGAAATTCGCTCCGCCGTACACGTTCCGCGGCAGTGTCGTCGCCCTGGACGCCGTCACCGGCGAGAAGCTGTGGAAGACCTACGTGGTGCCCCAGGGCTACACCGGCGGTGCCGTGTGGGGCAGCAACCCGGTGGTCGACGAGAAGACCGGGCTGGTGTACGTCGGAACCGGCAACAACTACACCGTACCGTCCGGCGTCTGCACCTCCCCCGACGAGACCGACTGCGATCCCGGGGCGGCCGACAACTACCAGGACTCCATCGTCGCCTTCGACCTGCACACCGGCGAGATCGCCTGGGCCACCAAGACCCTGACCGCCGACACCTGGACGGTCGGCCAGCGGTTCGGTGACGACTTCGACTTCGGCTCCGCGCCCAACCTCTTCACCGCCACGGTCAACGGCAAGGCCACCGACCTGCTCGGCATCGGCCAGAAGAGCGGCGTCTACTGGACGCTCGACCCGGCCACCGGAAAGATCGTCTGGGCAACGGCGGTCGGCCCCGGCGGCAACCTCGGCGGCCTCCAGTGGGGCTCGGCGGCCGACGGCAAGCGCATATACGTCGCCAACACCAACACCAATCACCTGTCCGTCACCCTGACGTCCGCGACCGGGGAGAAGTCGACCACCACGGGCGGCTTCTGGGCCGCCCTCGACCCGGCCACCGGAAACATCCTGTGGGAGACCGCGACACCCGGCTCGGCGTCCCCCATGTCCTTCGTGTCCAGCGCGAACGGCGTCGTCTACGGCGGATCCACGAATCCGACCGGCACCAACATGTACGCCCTCGACGCCGCCACCGGCGCCGTCAAGTGGGGCTTCCCCAGCGGGGGCGCGGTCCTCGGCGGCGCGTCGATCGTGGACGGCTCGGTGTACTGGGGCTCCGGCTACCACACCCAGAACATGGGCCCGTTCTTCCCGGCCAAGGGTGACAACAACAAGCTCTACGCGTTCTCCCTGCCGCAGACCCTTCCGCAGACGGTCTACGTCTCGCCGACCGCCGTCGCCTCCGCGGCGGACACCAGTTGCAGCACTCCCGCCTTCAACTCGATCAACACGGCTGTCAAGGCGGTGGCCGCCGGCGGCCGGGTCGTCGTCTGCAACGGCACGTTCCACGAGGACGTCGCGGTCACCAAACCGCTCGCCCTCGAAGCCCGTTCGAACGTCACCATCGACGCCACCGGCCTGATCAACGGCATCGAGATCAGCGCGCCCGACGTCACGGTGACCGGGTTCACGGTGAAGAACGCCGTCGGTGAGGGAATCCTCGTCAACAGTGTGAAGAACGCGACCATCGCGAACACCATCGTCTCGGGCAACAACACCGGCACGGGCCCGAACGCCGTCGCCAACTCCTACGCCCTGTGCCAGGGGACGGCCGGTGAGCCCGGCGACTGCGGCGGAGGCATCCACCTGCTCGGCAGCTCCAACGCCACCGTGCTGGCGAGCACCGTCAGCGGCAATGGCTCCGGGATCGTCATCAGCGACGAGACCGGTCCCGCGTCGGGCAGCACGTTCAGCGGCAACTCCGTGCACGGCAACGCGTCGGGATCAGGCTTCACCCTGGTCTCCCGCAACGGCTCGGCGGCTCCCGGAGGTGTCCGCGCCCCCGGCGCCGCAGGCGTCTTCGGCAACACCATCACCGGCAACAACGTCTTCGACAACGGACTTGAGGCGGGCGGAGGCGGGGTCACCCTCGCGTCGGCCGTGGCCGGCGGCGGGGTCTACGGCAACACCGTGCAGAGCAACGTCATGACCGGCAACGGCTGGGCGGCCGTGACCGTGCACGGCACCGCGTCCGGGCAGGACCTCGGCGGCAACGTCGTCAGCACCAACCAGATCGGCACCAACAACATTGTCGGCGACACCGACACCGGCGCCACCGACGACCTGCGGACCACGGGTCTCCTTGTGAGCACGGTGGACCCGATGTCCGTCCAGATCACCGGAAACACCATCTCCAACAACGTCCTCGGCATCTGGACGCACGGCCCGGTCACGGCGGCCGACGCCGCCGGCGCCAACAACTACAGCAACGTCACCACCCCGGTGTCGGCCCACTAGAACCACCTGGGCCCACCGCGCGCCGCGTCCTGCCGATGACTGATCCGGGCAGGACGCGGCGGGCGTCCGCCCGCGTCCCGGAGCGGGAGGCACCGCTCCTTCGCCCCACTACTGAGCGAACGAACTCGGATTCTCGCCGAACTGGCGCTTGAAGGAGCGGCTGAAGTGACTCACATCGGCGAAGTGCCAGCGAGCCGCCACCGCCGAGACGGTGTACCTCCCGTCCATGGCGACGAGTTCCTCGCGTGCGCGCTCCAAACGGCGGCGTCGCACATAGGCCATCAGGGATTCGTCCGCCTCGGCGAACGCCCGGTGCAATGTGCGCACGGAGACGGACAGGGTCCTCGCTATCTCGGCGGGAGACAGGTGAGGGTCCAGAAGGCGGGCTTCGACGCAGTCGCGGGCAGCCGCGCGGAGCGAGGGCCGGAAGGCCGAGTCGGCGGAAACCCCACGGGCCATGATGGCGCCGGCCAGCAATTGCAGTACGGACTGCTGGGCGGCCCGGACGCCCGCCGGACTCAAGTCACCCCGGGTCCGGCGGATCAGATGCAGCTGCCCCGTCAGCAGCCGCGCCTCGGGGGCGTTCTGGGAGATGAGCGTGAGTGACGGCAACTGATCGAGCCCGGTGTCGGCCAGTGCTTCGGACGGCAGCAGCAGCACGCGCGCCCGTGAACCGGGCCGGTAGGCGAACTCCCGGGGGACCTGCGCGTCCCGTACGCACAGCGTGCCCGGTGGGACGTGAACGGTACGGCCTGCCTCGGTCAGGCTCAGTCCGCCGCTGTTCATGATGTGAACCACCGTGCGGCGCTCCGTGGCTCGTTTCATTCCTATGACGCCTTCCACAGCGTCGCCGTATTGTTCGCTGACCGCGATATCTCCGATCGCGGAGGATTCCACCCAGCACCGGTAATGGCCTGTCGTGTACTGCTTGGGGACTCGCAACGAGTGCACATGCCAAGGTCGGGCGTCGTTCAGGATCCGCCAGCGCTGTCTCAGCAATTCGTCGCGCCGCGCATCCGTCAGGGCGACCTCGATGCGCATTCGAGGTGAACTGGAATGAGACGGCGGGTCGACGCACGAGGTGCCTGACATATTCACGTCGAAATTCTATCCGACCGCCTGTCCGCGATGACGAACCGGGAAGACAGCGGCGTCCACGCCCCTGTCATCCCGTGCCTCGAATTACGGACGACGAACTGTTCACGCCTCGTGGAGGCTGTTTTCGGACAGCCTCCCCGCGCAGCGGGCGGCTGCGGCACGTTCGGCCGCGACACGGGGCAGACGCCGGTGTCCGGTCGAATTCGGTGCCCCGAAGCGGCTGACCCGCGGGCGCACGGTCCTTCGCTCGCCGGCCCGCGCGGCTCCCCGCCCTCACCCTCCCGGCCGCTCCCCGGTCGCGGCGGGGCCCGGCGTGCCGCAATGTGCCGTACGGCCTCGCACCGCACCCTGGAGGGATCGCACATGAAGATCGGCATCGGGCTGCCCAACCACGTGCGCGACGTGCCGCCCGACCTGGTGCCCGCCTGGGCCGCGCGTGCCGAGCAGGCGGGCTTCGCCTCCCTCGGATCGGTGGGCCGGATCAGCTATCCGGGCGTCATGGACACCGTCGCCCTGGCCGCGGCCGCCGGGGCGACCGGCACGATCGAGCTCATCAGCACCATCCTGATCGGTCCGGTCTGGCCCCCGGACCTGCTGGCCAAGGAGGTCGCCGGCATCGACGGCGTCTCGGGCGGCAGGTTCACGCTCGGGCTCGGCCTCGGCGGCCGGCTCGACGACTTCCTCGCCGAGGGCCCCGGCGCGCACGGCCGGGCCGCGCGCATGGAGCGCGACATCGAGGAGTACCGCAGGATCTGGCGCGGCGGGACGCCACCGGGGGCCGCCAACCCCCTCGTGCCCGCAGGCACGCGCGGGGACATCCCGGTCCTGCTCGGCGGCCTCACCCCGAAGGCGTACCGGCGGGCCGCACTGATCGCCGACGGCTTCATCGGCGCCTCGATGGCGCCCGCGGTGGTGGCCCCCCCGTTCGAGGCGGTCAGGAAGGCCTGGCGGGAGGCCGGCCGCGCGGGCTCGCCCCGGCTCGTGGCCCTCGCGTACTTCGTACTCGGGGACCCGGAGGCGGGACGCGCCCATGTGCGGGACTACTACCGGTCCGGGGGCGAGGAGATGGCCTCGGCGATCACCGCGGGCGTCAGTTGCGGGGCCGACGCGGTCAGGGCGGCTGTGCGGGCCTTCGCCGACATCGGCGCTGACGAGCTGGTCCTCAACCCCACCGTGGCCGATCCGGACGAGATCGCGCGCCTCGCGGACTCCGTGCTCTGAACGGCCGGGGCCCCCGCGCACCGGGGCCCGCTGCAGGGCGGACCCCGGTGGGCGGCGGTCAGCCGATCTGGTCGTTGTCCTTCTGGGCGCCCCAGCCGTGCCAGCGGTCGATCTCGACCAGGGCGCTGTACCGCAGGCGGTCCCGGATCGGGTAGGGCTTGCCCAGGTACTGCCGGGCCAGCCGGTCGATGTCGGCCAGGTCCTTGTCCTCCAGCAACTCGGCGACACGGCCGATGATCGTGACGTGGGTGTACCAGTCGTCCTTGTCCAGCACGGTCAGCGTGACGCGGGGATCGTTGCGGAGGTGGTCGAGCCGCTTGCGGCCCTCGTCCATGTTGAGCAGGATCCGGCCCTCGTCCCACAGGTACCAGGTGGCGGTGGACACCGGCTGGCCGTCGGCACGCAGCGTCGCGAGCACCGCCGGATTGGGCTTCCTCAGCAGGGCGATCGCGGCTTCGGGAAGCGGTGGCTTGGACACGGGGGGCTCCTCTTCGGTGATGCGCCGGTCTGTCCGCCCACCGTGCCACACGCCGGGCCGCCGCACCGCTCGGCAGCCGCTGTGTCGCACCGGGCGGGCGCGCACCCGCGGCGCCGGCCCGTCCACGGCGGTCAGCCGGCCGTCCAGCCTTCGTCCAGGCAGGCCTTGGCGAAGGCGTCGGCGCCCATCTGCCACGTCTGCGCGTCGTTGGTGGCGCCCTGGACGAGGGTGCCGGACATGTTCCGGACCGACTCGACCGCGGACGTCTTCGCGGCCTCGCGCACCCGTGCGGCCAGCTTCGACCGGGCGTCGACCGTCCCGGTCTCCTTGTAGCCGTGCGCGAACAGGTCGCAGGCCCGCTGGCCGGGCCCGTCCAGGCGGTGCGGGGGGTCGGCGGTGTCGTCGCCGCACGCGGGGACGGCAAGGAGTGCGGCGGCGGCCAGGACGGTGGCCGCGGTGCGTGTACGCATTCGGGCATGATGACGCCAGAAAGGCGCGGGCCGTCGGATGTGCGTGTTCCGCGACGCGTCGGAGCGCCGTGCGGCGCGGTGCACCGCCGTGGGCCCGTCGGGGTGCCGTCCTCCCGGGGCGGACATAAGGTCCGAATGTGAGTCATGGCCGGTGCGAGGGGTGCGGCGCCTCAGGACCGGACTCCGCTTCGCGGGGCCGCCGGTGCTGCCGCGCCGCGCCTCCGCACGCGGCGCCCCGGGTACGGCTGATGCCCCTGCCCGCCGCCGGGAGCGGGTGACGACGTGGAGGCCGCGCATGGCTGCGGGGAGTCCGCGGATCGCGGCCCGGACGCGGTCGTCCCCGACTTGATCGCGGTCGTACGGGAGACCCGGGCGTCCGTGGGCGCGGTGTACCTGCTCGAGCAGGGTGAGTGCGTGCTGCGCCTGGCGGCGCTCACCGGGCTGTCCTGGCGGATCGCGGCGCCGTGGGCGAGGGTCGCGCTGACGGACCGTGCCCCGGTGGCCGACGCCGTGCGCGAGCGGCGCGGGGTGTGGCTGGGCAGCCCGGAGGAACTGGCACGTCATTACCCGAGGCTCGCGCTGATCCTGCCGCACCGCTTCCTGCTCGCGGCCGCCCCGATCGCCTCCGGCGCCACCGCGTGGGGCGGGCTGGTCCTCCAGTGGCCCGGCACCCACCCGCCGCGGTTGAGCGCGCACGAGACCGAGGCGATGCACCGCGCCTGCGACTCCCTGACCGCGCTGCTGCGCCACGCCGCCGCGGACGGCCACCCGGTACGGGCCGGGGCCCGGCCGCGGCTGCTGCCGCCCCCGCGGCCGCGGACGGTCTGGCCCGCCGAGGCGCAAGCCGCGGCCGACTTCGCGGAGCGGCTGCCCGGCGGCTGCTGCACGCTGGACGTGGACGGGCGCATCGCCTTCGTCACCACAGCCGCGGCCGAACTGCTCGGCGCCGGCGTCCCCGAACTGCTGGGCGCCCGGCTCTGGCAGGCGCTGCCGTGGCTGGACGCCGCGGCGGTCGAGGGCCACTACCGCGGCGCGCTGATCAGCCGGCAGGCCACGTCCTTCACGGCGCTGCGCCCACCGGACCGGTGGCTGGCCTTCCACCTGTACGCGGACGGCTGGGGCGTCAGCGTCCGGCTCGTGCCCGCCGACGACGCCGCGGACCCGTCCGGCGTGCTGCGGCCCGCGCCCCCGGCCGAGCCCGGACGGGGCACCGGGCTCTACCAGTTGATGCACCTGGCCGCCACGCTGACCGAGGCCGTCGGGGTGCAGGACGTGGTGGAGCAGACCGCCGACCAGTTGCTGCCCGCCCTGGGGGCGCAGGCGCTCGCGCTGATGACCGCGGAGGAGGGCAGGCTCCGGATCATGGGCTACCGCGGCTACCCCGCCGAGTTGATGGACCGCTTCGACGGCGCGCCGCTGGCCTCGTCCACGCCCGCCGCGCGGGTCCTGGCCACCGGCATCGCCTCCTTCTTCGCCGACTGGGCGGAGCTGAAGCAGGCACACCCGCCGGCGGACATCGACGACCGCATGAGCGCATGGGCCTTCCTGCCGCTGATCACGTCCGGCCGCCCCGTGGGCTCGCTGGTGCTCGGCTACGACCGGCCCCGTCCCTTCACCGTGGAGGAGCGGACCCTGCTGACCTCGGTGGCCGGCCTGGTCGCCCAGGCGCTGGACCGCGCACGCCTCTACGACTCCAAGGACCGCCTCGCCCACGCCCTGCAGGCCGGGCTGCTGCCTCAGGTACTGCCCCGGATCGCGGGGCTGGACATCGCCGCGCGCTATCTGCCGGCCGGGCGCGGCATGGGGATCGGCGGCGACTTCTACGACCTCATCCGCCTGGAGGGCCACTGCGCCGCCGCGGCGATCGGCGACGTCCAGGGCCACAACGTGAACGCCGCGGTGCTGATGGGGCAGGTCCGCACCGCCGTCCACGCCACGGCGGGGGCGCCGCCCGGCGAGGTCCTGGCCCGCACCAACCGGGTCCTGACCGATCTGGACTCCGGACTGTTCACCAGTTGCCTGTACGTCCACCTGGACCTGGTCCGGCACCGGGCGCGCCTGGCGACGGCGGGCCACCTGCCCCCGCTGCTGCGCCACCCCTGCGGCCGGACCGAGGTGCTCGACCTGCCGCCGGGACTGCTGCTCGGCATCGACCCGGCGGCCGAATACCCGTCCACCGAGATCCCGTTGCCGCCCGGGGCGGTGCTGGCGCTGTACACCGACGGCCTGGTGGAGTCGCCCGGCGTGGACCTCGGGCAGGCCATCGCCGCGCTCGGCGACCGGCTGGCGGACGCGGGGGACGCCGCCGGCCGGGGCATCGAGCTCCTCGCGGACACGCTCGTCCGGCGGGCGGAGCAGTCCACCGCCCGCAGTGACGACGTCGCCCTGCTGCTCATCCACCCGCACCGGGACGGCTGAACGGCGGTGCCACGGAGCCCGGTGTCCCGGCGCGGGGGCGCTGCCCGGGTCCTGCCGGCTCTCCCGGACGGCGCGGTCAGGCGCCGTGCCGTCCGGCCGGCACGGCGCCGCCGCGGCGGCGGGCGACCAGCGAGTCCAGGATCTCGCCGGCCCGAACGGCCGTGGTGGACAGCAGGGTCGAGGCCAGCCCGTGCGTGTGCTCGGTACCGCCCTGCAGGTAGATCCCCGCGGTGACCTCGGGCGCGACCTCGACGCGGTGGTCCCGGCCGACCCGGACGGCGTCGCCGTCGTCGCGCAGGCAGATCTTCGCCGACTCGCCGAGGAGGACGGAGATGTCCTTGGACCGGTAGCCGGTGGCGTGGACGAGGATGTCGGCAGGCAGGGTGCTGCGCTCCCCCGTCGGCAGGAACTCCACGCTGATGTCGAGGCGGTCGTCGAGCACGTCGACCGCGCGGATGCGGGAGACGTTCAGGAAGCGGAGCCGTTCGCGGCCCTGGACCTTCTCGCGGTAGGAGGTCGCGTACAGGGCCTCGATGAGGTCCATGTCGACCACCGAGTAGTTGGTACTGCGGTGGTAGTCGAAGAGCGACTGCTTCACCTCGGAGGGGGCGTCGTAGTAGACGTCGACCGCCTCGGGGTCGAAGATCCGGTTGGCGAAGGGGCTGTCGTCGGCGGGCGTGTAACCGTACTTGGCGAAGACCGCGCAGACCTCCGCGTCGGGGAAGGTGCGGTGCAGGTAGTCGACCGCCTCGGCGGCGCTCTGGCCGGCGCCGAGGACGACGGCGCGTCGCACCGGCTCCCCGCTCGCGGCGAGTCCGGCGACGCGGGGCAGCAACTGGCTGTTGTGCCAGATCCGCTCGGACAGCTCGGTTCCCGGGGGCAGGTGCGGTTCGAGGCCGACGGCCACGCTGATGTTGCGGGCCCGGTGGATGACGGTGCGCCCGGGGTCCCGGGGGTCCTGGCACACCACGTCGAGGTGGTCGATCCCGCCGTCGTCACCGCGGACCGGCGTGATCGACAGCACCTCGGAGGAGTAGTCGACCAGGTGGGCCAGGCGTGCGGCGGCCCACTCGAAGTACTCGTGGAACTCCACCCGGAGCGGGAAGAGCGTCTTCTGGTTCAGGAAGTCGACCAGCCTGCCCTGCTCGCGCAGGTAGCACAGGAAGCTGAAGTCACTCGTCGGGTTCCGCATGGTGACCAGGTCCTTGAGGAAGGACACCTGCATCGTCGCGTCGTCGATCAGCATGCCGCGGTGCCATCCGAAGCGGGGCTGCCGTTCCAGGAAGCCGGCCTCGATCCGCTCGGAAGCGGGACGTTGGGCGTTGTACTCCTCGATGGCTATGGCCAGAGCCAGATTTGACGGCCCGAAACCGATTCCCAGGACGTCGTGGATGATGTCCGGCTCACTGCGCGGTGGTGTCACCGTTGCATCGCCTCCCTCAGCGCGCCACATAATAGATAAGGTAAGGCTAACCTTGCAATATTGCTCCGTCGAAGGGGAGACACATGCGGGTCGTCATGTTCGGCTATCAGACCTGGGGACACCGGACGCTGCAGGCCTTGCTGGAGTCGGATCACGAGGTCGTCCTCGTCGTGACCCACCCCAGGAGCGAGCACGCGTACGAGAAGATCTGGGACGACTCGGTGGCCGAACTGGCCGAGAAGCACGGCGTGCCCGTGCTGCTCCGCAACCGTCCGGACGACCCCGAACTGCTGGAGGCGGTCCGGGCCGCGGCGCCGGACATCATCGTCGCCAACAACTGGCGCACCTGGCTGCCGCCGGAGATCTTCGACCTGCCGCCGCACGGCACGCTCAACGTGCACGACTCGCTGCTCCCCGCCTACGCGGGCTTCTCCCCGATCATCTGGGCGCTCATCAACGGCGAGGACCGCGTCGGCGTCACCGCGCACCGGATGGACGCCGAACTGGACGCCGGCGACATTCTGTTGCAGCGCTCGACACCGGTGGGCCCGCGGGACACCGCCACCGACCTCTTCCACCGCACCGTGGACATGATCTCCCCGCTCGTGCGCGAGTCCCTGGACCTGATAGCGTCCGGCACCGCCCAGTGGCAGCCGCAGGACCGCTCCCGCGCGAGCTTCTTCCACAAGCGGTCGGTCGAGGACGGCCGGATCGACTGGAACTGGCCGGCCGAGGACCTGGAACGCCTGGTACGGGCCCAGTCGGACCCGTACCCGAACGCCTTCACGTACCACCGCGGCGAGCGCATCAGGATCGTGTCCGCGGCCGTCTCCCGGGCCCGCTACGGCGGGACGCCCGGCCGTGTCTTCATCCGGGAGGGCGACGGGGTCGTGGTCGTCGCCGGCGCGGACGCGCGCGGCGGGCACCGCCCGGGACTGCTGGTCCGCACGGTCCGCACCGACGACGGGACCGAACACCCGGCCGGCGACTGGTTCCGCTCCATGGGCGGCTACCTGACGTCCCGTCCGTGACGACGGCTCTCGCGGGCCCCGGTCCGCACGCGGGGCTCCGCGGCCTCCGGGGGCGCACGGTCGTCGTGAAGGTCGGCGGCAACGCCATGGGCGAGGACACCCCGCTGCGCACCGTCGCGCAGGACGTCGTCCGCCTGCGGCGGACCGGGGTGCGGGTCGTGGTGGTGCACGGCGGCGGGCCGCAGATCAGCGCCCAACTGGACCTGGCGGGCATCGAGGCACGCTTCGTGGGCGGGCTGCGGGTCACCACCCCCGAGGTCCTGGACGTCGTGCGGATGGTCCTGGCCGGAAAGGTGCAGCGCGACCTCGTCGGGCTGCTCAACGAGCACGGCCCGTACGCGGTCGGTCTCACCGGCGAGGACGCGCACACGCTGACCGCGGTGCGGCGCTACGCGGACGTCGACGGCGAGAACGTCGACATCGGCCTGGTCGGCGAGGTGACGGAGGTCAACACGGCGGCCGTGGACGTGCTCATGGACCACGGCCACATCCCCGTGGTGTCCTCGCTCGGCAGGGGCGCGGACGGCCAGGTCTACAACGTCAACGCGGACGCGGCCGCCGGGGCGCTGGCCGCCGCGCTCGACGCCGAGGCCCTGGTCGTCCTCACGGACGTGCCGGGGCTGTACGCGGACTGGCCGCGCCGGGAACGGGTCCTGGACCGGCTCACCGCGGCCGAGTTGGAGTCGATGCTGCCCGCGCTCGGCGGCGGCATGGTGCCGAAGATGGAGAGCTGCCTGCGGGCGGTGCGGGCGGGTGTCCGCTCCGCCCGGGTCCTGGACGGCCGCGCCCCGCACGCCCTGCTGCGGGCGCTGGTCGGCGACCGCGGGACCGGCGGGACGACCGTCCTGCCGGACCAGGGCCCGCCGTCACCTTCCCTGGGAGGTGCCCCCACCCCGCGGCGCCTGGCACGGCACTCCGCCTGGCGATCCACCGCGCCTGGGGACATCTCCCGGCGGCAGCCGGGGGAACCGCGGGGCCGGCCCTCCGGGCGGCCGGCGCCCATGTGACGACCGGGCCGAGCGCGCTGACCTCACGGCTGCGCCGGGGCGGCCGGACCGCGGTCGACCGCGACCGTCCGCCCCGGCGGCTGCCCTTCCGGATGCGGCACCGGCCGCCGGGCGGAGGCGCCGTCGGCGAGCCACTCGGGCACCGATGCCGACCGCCGGTCAGCCGGCCGGCCTCTGCGATCCCGTCGCCCTCGTCTCCCGGCTCTGGGAGGATGCGACCTCCCTCGGCGGCGAACCGGGCCGGGCCGGCCTCGACGACCACCAGGAGGTGGGACTCGGGAACGTCCTCGGCCGGCTGGGTCACTTCCGTGTCCGCGTGGCTGCCCGTGCGGTCGCCTCGATCAGCAGGGGATGCGAGGGAGCCGCGTCCGCGAAGACGCCGTCCTCCGGCTCTTCGGCGAACGTCACGTGCACGAAGGAGGTCGGCGCCCCGGTGATCGACGAGTGGGGACGCGTGCTCTCCGCTGCCTGCCGACTCGGCCTTCTGCCGGGCCGGGACCGTTTCTGCGGGGCGACCACGTCGCAGGCAGGCATGGACGGCTCCGGACCCGGCGCGAACCCCGTACCCGCACCGTCGGTCGCCGGGTCACTCCGCGGCGACGCGGACCGCGTCGTGGTGCCTTCCCATGGGGATCACCAGCGGGGTCCCGCTCACCGGGTCGGTCGTGATCCGGCAGCGCAGGTCGAAGACGTCCTCGACCGTGGCGGCGGTGACCACCTCGGCCGGCGGCCCCTCGGCGGCGATCCGCCCGGACTTCATGGCGATGACGTGGTCGGCGTACCGGCAGGCCTGGTTGAGGTCGTGCAGGACCATGACCACGGTGCGGCCCTCACGGCGGTTGAGGTCCGTGATGAGGTCGAGGACGTCGATCTGGTGGGCCAGGTCGAGGTAGGTGGTGGGCTCGTCCAGGAGCAGCACGGGGGTCCCCTGGGCGACGGCCATGGCGATCCAGGCGCGCTGGCGCTGGCCGCCGGACAGCTCGTCGACCGCACGGTCGGCCAGGTCGGCCATGCGGGTCGCCGCCAGGGCCTCGTGGACGGCGAGTTCGTCCGCCTTCGACCACTGCCGCCACCAGTTCTGGTGGGGTGAACGGCCGCGGCTGACCAGGTCGAAGACGGTCAGCCCCTCGGGCGCGACCGGAGTCTGCGGCAGGATGCCGAGGCGCTGGGCCAGTTCGCGGGTGGGCAGCGAGCGCAGCGCGCGGCCGTCGAGTTCCACGGTGCCCTGGCGGGGGGCCAGCAGGCGTGCCAGGGCACGCAGCAGGGTGGACTTGCCGCAGGCGTTGGCCCCGACGATCGCGGTGATGCGGCCGGAGGGTACGACGAGGTCGAGGTCCTCGACGACGAGCCGCTGATCGTAGGCCAGGTGCAGCCCGCGGGCCCGCAGTTCGGGCTGCGCGGCCGGGGCCGGGGCGGAGTCGGTGGTCGCCATGTGTTCAGCCTCCTGAGCCCGCGCGGTTGGCGCGGATGAGCAGCCAGAGCAGGACCGGCGCGCCGATGACGCCGGTGACGATCCCGACCGGGAGTTCCGTGCCGGGGATCGCTTCACGCGCGATGAGGTCGGAGCCCAGCACGACCAGGGCTCCGGTCAGCCCGGAGGCGACCAGGGGCGGCCACGCCGTGCCGGCCATCCGCTGGGCGATCTGCGGGGCGGCCAGCGCGACGAACGCGACCGGGCCCGCC
This sequence comes from Streptomyces sp. MI02-7b, assembly GCF_033793585.1. Lineage (NCBI taxonomy): Bacteria > Bacillati > Actinomycetota > Actinomycetes > Kitasatosporales > Streptomycetaceae > Streptomyces > Streptomyces sp. MI02-7b. The sequence continues at coordinate 289,253 of NZ_JARAWX010000001.1, forward strand.
GCGGCGGTGCCGAAGGCGATCAGCCCGACGCCGACGAGCAGCAGGGCGAGCCGCACCGGCTGCACGGGGGTGCCGAGTCCCGCGGCGACGTCGTCGCCGAGTTGGAGGGTGCGCATCCAGCGGCCCATGCCGAGGGCGAGCGGCACGAGGACGGCCGTCGCGACGGCGAGCAGGTCGACCTGGTCCCACGTGCGGCCGTTGAGGTTGCCGACCAGCCAGCCGAGGGCGGCCTGGGCCTCGAACCGCTCGCCGCGGGCGACGAGGTAGTCGGTGGCACTGGTGCAGATCCAGGAGACGCCGATGCCGACGAGGATGATGCGGTACCCGGTGGCACCGCCCTTCCAGGCCAGCGCGTACACCAGCAGCGCGGTCACCAGCGCGCCCAGCAGACCGAGGCCCTGCGTGCCGAGCCCGCCGTCCCAGCCGAGCACGATGCCGGCCACCACGGCGGTGCCGGCCCCCTCGGTGAGGCCGATCATGTCGGGGCTGGCCAGCGGATTGCGGGTCATGGTCTGGTACAGCGCACCGGAGATGCCGAAGGCGATGCCGACGAGCAGCCCGGTCAGCGCGCGCGGCAGCCGCAACTCCCGGACGACCAGGACCGTTCCGGGGTCGCCGGCGCCGGTGAGGGCCTCGACGACGTCGCCGAGCCCGATCGGGTAGTCACCGAGGGAAACCCCCCAGCAGAAGAGCAGGAACACCGCGACGGCCAGGGCGGCGCACAGGACGACGAGCCGGGGCCGCAGCACGCCGGAGACCGGCGGGGCCGTGAGCCGGTAGGGCCTGCGGCCCCGGAGGAGGGCGAGGGCGGTCACGTTCAGACCTCCGCGAGTTTGCGCCGGCGGATCAGGGCGATGAAGAACGGGCCGCCGATGAAGGCGACGAGCACCCCGGCCTGGATCTCGGTGGGCCGTGCCACGACCCGGCCGAGGATGTCGGCGGTGAGCAGCAGGACCGGCGCGAGCGCGGCCGAAAGCGGCAGCAGCCAGCGGTGGTCGGGGCCGACGCCCGCGTACTGGGCGAGCACCCGGGCGACATGCGGCACCACCAGGCCGAGGAAGACCACTGGGCCGATCACCGCGACCGCGGCGCCGGTCAGCAGCATGACGGCGGTGAGGCCCTGAAGTCTCACCAGGCCGAGCCTGCGGCCGAGGGAGGCCGCGACGTCGTCGCCGAGCGCCAGGCTGTTGAGCGCGGGGGCGGCGGCGAGCGCGAGCACCGCCCCGATCACCAGGAACGGCACGATGGCACGGACGACGCCCCCGTCCTGGTCGGCGAGGGTGCCGGCGGACCAGAAGCGGTAGCGGTCCAGGGCGTCGGGGTCGGTGAGGACGATCGCGTTGGTGAGCGAGAACAGCAGGAAGGTGACGGCCACTCCGGCCAGGGCCAGCTTCACCGGGGTCGCGCCGGACCGTCCCGTCCTGCCGAGCAGGAAGACCAGGACACTGGTGGCGAGGGCGCCCGCGAAGGCGAACCAGATGTGGCCGTACAGCGATCCGGCGCCGAACAGGGCGATGGCGACGACGATCCCGAAGGACGCGCCGGCGCTGACGCCGAGGATTCCGGGGTCGGCGAGCGGGTTGCGGGTGAGGGCCTGCATGAGCGCGCCGGACAGGCCGAGCGCGGCGCCCGCGGTCAGGCCGAGAACGGTGCGCGGGACGCGGACCGTCCAGACGATGTTGTCGACAAGCCGGCTCGGGGGGTGGCCGAACAGTGACCGGACCACCTGGTCCGGCGGGATGTCCACGGCCCCGAGTCCGATCGACAGCAGGCACAGCCCGGTCAGTACGGCGACGAGCAGGACGACGAGCAGGACGGGACGCAGTCCTCTGCGCGCGGTCACCGGCCAGGCTCCACAGCCACCATCCTTAGGTTAGGCAGGCCTTAACTGTACCCCTGCGAGCTGTGCGGATCCCGCCATACGGTGGGGCTATCAAGTTAGGTAATGCTTACCTTAATATGGCGACCGGTCACGACTCGGCCGAGTCGGTTCCGCAGGTAAGGGGAGGCACGGGCAGCTGTGTCGGGTAACGAAGAACTGACGGCGACGGCAAGGGAATTCTGGCGGGGGAGGCTGGTTCCGCTCGCACAGGAGACCGTTCTCCCCGTCGATGTCCCGTATCCGCAGCGGCCCTGCGGCCCCGCCCTGGTCCGCTCCCGCGCCCTGCCCGGCCCCGTACCGGGCGAGGCGGCACTGCTCGCCGCGTACGCCGCTCTCCTGCACCACTACGGCAGCGGCGCCGGGGATGTCGTCCTCGCCCACGACGGGCTGCCGCTGCGTGTCGCCGTCACCGCCGACACCACCTTCGCCGGGCTCACCGCCCAGGTCGCCGGCGCCGTGGAACAGGGCCGCGCCCACCGGGCGCCCGTCCCCGCCCTCGCCGGCGAACTGGGTGCCCCGGCGACCCGCGGCGGCGGCCGGATCTGCAACACCGGCTTCGCCGCGGGCGGCTGGGCCGGCGGCCCGCTCGACCTGGAACTGCGCGTCACGCCCGGCGAGGTCCACGCCGTGTACCGGCCCGACCTCTTCGGGGCCGCCACCGTCGACCGGATCCTCGGCCACTACACGACGCTGCTCGCGGACGCCGGCGCGCACCCGGACCGCGCGGTCGGAGAGCTGGAGCTGCTGGACGAGGCCGAGCGCCACCGCGTCCTGCACGAGTGGAACGCCACCGCCCACGACGTGCCGCTCGCGACCTGGCCGGCGATGTTCGCCGAGCAGGTCCGCGCCCGTCCCGACGAGACCGCCCTGGTCTTCGAGGACGTCCGGCTGACCTACGCCGAACTCGACGCGCGCGCCAACCGCCTGGCCCACGCCCTGATCGCCCGGGGCGCCGGGCCCGAGGCCGTGGTGGCGCTGGCCGTGCCGCGCTCGGCGGAGCTGATCGTCGCCGAGGTGGCGGTGCTCAAGGCGGGGGCCGCCTACCTGCCGGTCGACACCGACTACCCCGCCGACCGCGTCGCCTACATGCTCGCCGACGCCGCGCCGGTCTGCCTCGTCACCACCTCCGAGGTGGCCGGTGAACTGCCCGACGGGGTACCCGCACTGGTGCTGGACGACCCGGCCACCGAGGCCGAACTCGACGCCCTGCCCACGACCGGCCCCGACCTCGGCGGGCGGCTGACCGTCGCGAGCGCGGCGTACGTCATCTACACCTCCGGCTCCACGGGCCGCCCCAAGGGCGTCGTGCTCTCGCACGCGGGCGTCGCCAAGCTCGTCGCCACTCAGAGCGAGCGCTTCGGCATCGGCCCGCACAGCCGGGTGCTGCAGTTCGCCTCCCCCAGCTTCGACGTGGCCTTCTGGGACCTGTGCCTCGGCCTGCTCTCCGGCGGGCGGTTGGTCGTCGTACCGTCGCACCGGCGCGTGCCGGGCGCGCCACTGGCCGACTACGCGAACGCCCACGGCATCACCTTCATGATCCTGCCGCCGGCGCTGCTCGCGGCCATGCCGGAGGACGTGCGCCTCCCGGCGGAGGCGACGCTGCTCGCCGGCACCGAGCGGGTCTCGCCGGAGCTGGTCGGCCGCTACGCGCGCGGCCGGATGATGTTCAACGCCTACGGCCCGACGGAGGCGACCACCAACTCCACGCTGGGGCTGTGCGACCCGGACACCCCGCCCGGCACCATCGTGCCCATCGGCGTGCCCGACCCGGGCACCCGGGCGTACGTGCTCGACGGCCGGCTGCGGCCCGTTCCGGCAGGTGTCGCGGGAGAGCTCTACCTCGGCGGCGCCGGACTCGCCCGCGGATACCTCGGACGTCCCGACCTGACGGCGGAGCGCTTCGTCGCCGACCCCTTCGGCGAGCCGGGCGAACGGCTCTACCGCACCGGTGACCTGGTGCGCTGGAAGGCCGACGGGCGGCTGGAGTTCCTCGGCCGCGTCGACAGCCAGGTCAAGATCCGCGGTTTCCGCATCGAGCCGGGCGAGATCGAGTCCGTGCTGCGCTCCCACCCCGCCGTCGCACAGGCCGCCGTCGTCGTCCGCGAGGACCGGCCCGGCGACCGGCGCCTGGCCGCCTACGTCGTGCCCTCGCTCGACGGCGACGCCGAGGTCGCGAAGTGGAAGGACCTGCACGAACTGCTCTACGCCGCCGCGGGCTCCGAGGGCTTCCAGGAGAACTTCGCGGGCTGGAACAGCATGTACGACGGACTGCCGATCCCTCTCGCCGACATGCGCGAGTGGCGTGCGGCCACCGTCGAGCGGATCGCCGCGCTCGAGCCGCGCCGGGTCCTGGAGATCGGCGTCGGCAGCGGCCTGCTGCTGTCCCGGCTGGCACCGGACTGCGAGGCGTACTGGGGCACCGACGTCTCCGAGGAGGCCGTCGCCGCCCTGCGCGAGCAGATCCACGGCGTGCCGGGGCTCGCCGGGCGCGTCGAGCTGTCGGCGCGCCCGGCGCACGACACCGCCGGGCTGCCCGAGGGGTGGTTCGACACCGTCGTCATCAACTCGGTCGCCCAGTACTTCCCGGGCGCGGACTACCTGGAGGACGTGCTCCGCAAGGCCGCGACACTGCTCGCGCCCGGCGGCGCCCTCTTCCTGGGCGACGTCCGCAACCTGCGGCTGCTGCGCACGCTGCGTGCCGCGGTGGAGAGCCGGCGCGGTCCCGGCGACGGGACCGCCGGCTCCGACTCCGGCTCCGACTCCGGCTCCGGCTCCGGCGACAAGGAGGCGCTGCGCGCGGCCGTGGACCGGTCGGTGGCGTGGGAGGGCGAACTCCTCGTCGACCCGGACTGGTTCGCGGGCCTCGACGGCTTCGCCGCCGACGTGCGGATCAAGCGGGGCACCCACCACAACGAGCTGACCCGCTACCGCTACGACGTCGTGCTCCGCCCGGCCGGCACCACGGCGGACCCGGACACGGGTGTCGAGATCGCGTGGGCCGCGCTCGGCACGCTCGACGCGCTGGACGGCCGGCTCGCCGCGCGTCCGGAGCGGCTGCGGGTCACCTCGGTGCCCAACGCCCGGCTGGCCGAGGACCTCGACGCGCTCGCCGTCCTGGAGGACAGCAGCCGCCCCGGCGCCGACGGTGCCGAGGGGGTCGATCCCGAGTCGCTGCACGAACTCGCCGCGCGGCACGGCCTGTCGGCGGCCCTCACCTGGTCCGGCGACGCCGACGACGGCAGCCTCGACGCCGTCTTCACCTCCGGTGACGCGTCCCCGGGGCCGCTCTACCGGCCCGGCGGCGGCCGGCCGGCCGCGAACCGCCCGGCTCCGTTCCGCGACGTCTCCGCGCTGATGCGGACGCTGCGCGCGCACGCCGCCGAGTTCCTGCCGGAGTACATGGTCCCCGCGGCCCTCGTACCGCTCGACCGGCTCCCGGTGACGCCGAGCGGCAAGCTCGACGGCGCCGCCCTGCCGGTGCCCGACTACGCCGCGCTCAGCTCGGGCCGTGCCCCGCGCGACGCCCGCGAGGAACTGCTGTGCGCCCTGTACGCACAGGCCCTCGGCGTGCGCGCGGTCACCGTCGACGACGACTTCTTCGCCCTGGGCGGCGACAGCATCGTGGCGATCCGGTTGCTCGTGCTGGCCCGTGGCGCGGGCCTGCGGCTCACTTCTCGGGACGTGTTCCGGCACCGTACGGTGGCCGAGCTCGCGCCGGTCGCTCAGGACACCGACCGGGACGGCGTCGAGCAGGACGCTCCTCTGGTGGAGCCGACGGGGGCCGAACTCGCCGCCCTGCGCGGCGGCCTGCGGACCGCGGTCGAGGAGGTGCTGCCGCTCGGCCCGCTGCAGGAGGGCTTCTTCTTCCACGCGCTCGCCGACGGCGCCGATCACGACGCCTACGTCGTCCAGCAGGCCGTCGAGCTGTCCGGGCCCGTCGACGGCCCGGCACTGCGCCGCGCCATGGAGCGGCTGCTGGAGCGGCACGCGCCGCTGCGGGCCTGCTTCCGGCAGCTCGGCGACGGGCGCCCGGTCCAGGTCGTCGTCCAGGACCCCGCACTGCCGTGGCGCGAGGTGGACCTGTCCGCGCAGGAGGAAGGCGTGCGCCGGGGCCTCGCGGACGCCGTCGCCGCCGACGAGCGGGGCCGCCCCTTCGACCTCGGCCGGCCGCCGCTGCTGCGCTGCGCGCTGGTCCGGCTCGAAGAGGGCCGCAGCCGACTGCTGCTGACGTTCCATCACATCGTCGCGGACGGCTGGTCGCTGCCGGTGCTGCACCGCGAGCTCATGGCCCTGTACGCGCCCGATCCCGCCCCGCTCCCCGAGGTCCCCGCCTACCGGACCTACCTGCGCCGCATCGCCGCCGCGGACCGGGACGCCGCCCGCGCCGCGTGGCGCTCGGCCCTGGCCGGTCTGGACGGGCCGACGCGCCTGGTGGACGTGCCCGCCGACGGCGGTGCGATCGATCCCGCGCAGATCCGGGTGGAACTGTCCGAGCGGGTCACCGCCCGCCTCTCCGCCCGCGCGCGCGAACTCGGGGTCACCCTGGGCACCGTCCTTCAGGGCGCCTGGGGCCTGCTGTTGGGCCGGCTGACCGGGCAGCAGGACGTCGTCTTCGGCACCACCGTCTCGGGACGCGACGTCGCCGTCGACGGGATCGACTCCATGGTCGGCCTGTTCATCAACACCCTGCCGACCCGGCTGGCCTGGGACCCGTCCGTGAGCCTCGGCGCGCTGCTGCGCCGTCTGCAGGACGAACAGAGCACCCTGCTGGACCATCAGCACCTGGGGCTCGCCGAGATCCAGCGGGCCGCGGGGGTCCCGGGCGGCGGCGAACTCTTCGACACGCTCGTCGTGTTCGAGAACTACCCGGCCGGGGCCGGGCCGGCCGACCCCTCGGGCACGGTGCGTGTCACCGGCCACGCCTTCCACGACACCGTCCACTATCCGCTCGCGCTCATCGTGAAGCCGGGCCGCCGTATGGACCTGCGGCTCAAGCACCACGCGCGGCGCATCGACGCGGACGCCGTGCGGGCCGTCGCCGACCGGCTCACCCTGCTGCTGGAGGCCATCGCCGACGGCCCCGGACGCCCCGTGGGCTCCGTCGACCTGCTCACCCCGCGCGAGCGGGACGCCGCCCGTCTCGAAGGCGACCCCCACGAGGTCCCCGCCACCACGCTGCCCGCCGTCATCGCGGCGCAGGCCGCCCGCACCCCCGGCGCCACCGCCGTCGTGCACGACGCGACGACCCTGACGTACGCCGAACTCGACGCGCGCGCCGAGGCGCTGGCCGCCCGGCTGCGCGCACGGGGCGCCGGGCCGGAGCGCTTCGTCGCCGTCGCCGTCCCGCGTTCCGCGGAGCTGATGGTCGCGCTGCTCGGCGTCCTGAAGTCCGGCGCCGCCTATCTGCCCGTCGACCTGGACTACCCGGCCGGGCGCGTCGCCCACATGCTCGCCGATTCCGGCGCCACCACCGTCGTCACCACGGCGGCCGACGCCCCGCGGCTGCCCGCCGTGGAGGGCCTGACGCCGCTGCTGGTCGACGCCCCTGCCGAAGCCGTCCCGGGGCTCGGGGCGGGCGCGAAGGCCCGGCCCGACGACCCGGCGTACCTGATCTACACCTCCGGCTCCACCGGCCGGCCCAAGGGCGTCGTCGTCACCCACCGGGCGATCGTCAACCGCCTGGCCTGGATGCAGGGCGAGTACGGCCTGACGGCCGACGACCGCGTCCTGCAGAAGACCCCGTCCAGCTTCGACGTCAGCGTGTGGGAGTTCTTCTGGCCGCTGTGCGAGGGCGCCGCAGTGGTCCTCGCCCGTCCGGACGGCCACCGCGACCCGGCCTACCTCGCGCGGCTCGTCCGCGAACAGGGCGTCACCACCGTGCACTTCGTGCCGTCCATGCTGGAGGCGTTCCTGAGCGTGCCGGAGGTGACCGGCGACCCGTCGTGGGCGGGGACCCTGCGCCGCGCCCTCAGCAGCGGCGAGGCCCTGCCCGGCGCGGCCGCCGCGCGCTGGCAGGCGCTCACCGGTGTGCCGCTGCACAACCTCTACGGGCCCACCGAGGCCGCCGTCGACGTGACGCACCACCTCTTCGACGGCTCCCCCGGCACCACCGTGCCCATCGGGCGGCCGGTGTGGAACACGGGACTTCGCGTGCTGGACGCCGGTCTGCGCCCCGTACCGGACGGCGTTCCGGGTGAGCTGTACCTCACCGGAGTGCAGCTCGCCCGCGGCTACCACGGCCGGGGCGCGCTGACCGCCGAGCGGTTCGTGGCCGATCCGTACGGCGCCCCCGGCGAGCGCATGTACCGCACCGGCGACCTCGTGCGCCGCCGCGCGGATCACGTGGTGGAGTACCTGGGCCGCACCGACCGTCAGGTCAAGCTGCGCGGCAACCGCATCGAGCCGGGCGAGACCGAGGCCGCCCTCGTGCGGCTGCCGGGCATCGCCCAGGCCGCGGTGACGGTGCGCGAGCAGCGCCTCGTCGCGTACGTGGTACCCGCGGGCGGCAGCGGCCGCCCGGACACCGCCGCCGTACGCGCCGCCCTGGCCGCGACGCTGCCCGCGCCCCTGGTCCCCGACGCCTACGTGGTGCTGGACGCGCTGCCCCTGACCCCCAGCGGCAAGCTCGACCGGGCCGCGCTGCCCGCGCCCGAGGTGGAGCGTGCCGCCGCTCGCGCCCCGCGCACCCACCGGGAGCGGACGCTGACCGAGGTCTTCGCGGCCGTGCTGGGCCTGGAGGACGCCGGTCCTGACGACGACTTCTTCCTCCTCGGAGGCGACAGCATCAGCTCGATCGGCGTGGCCGGCCGCGCCCGCGCGGCCGGCCTGGAGCTGAGCCCGCGCGACGTGTTCGAGCACCGCACCCCCGCGGCGCTCGCGCTGGCCGCCCGCACCGGAGCCGTGGCCGCGGAGCGCACCGGGCCCGCCCGCCCCGAGCTGACGCCCGAGGAGACCGCGCGCCTGCACGGGCTCGCCGGCGGGGCGCCGGCCGAGATCTGGCCGCTCGCGCCGTTGCAGGAAGGCCTGTTCTTCCACTCCGCGTACGACGACGGCGCCCTGGACGTCTACACCGTCCACGAGTCCTTCGACTTCGCCGAGCGCCTGGACGAGGACCGGCTGCGCGCCGCGGCCCGCACGCTGCTCGCCCGCAACCCCGGGCTGCGCGCCGGGTTCACCAGCGACGGGCTGCGCCAGCCGGTGCAGTTCATCGTGGAGGCGCCCGAGGTGCCGTTGGAGACGGTGGACCTGTCCGTGCTGCCGGAGGCCGAGCAGGAGACGCGGCTGCGCGCGCTCATGGACGCGGAGCGGACCCGCCGCTTCGACCTGTCGGCACCGCCCCTGTTCCGCATGCTGCTCGTCCGCCGGGGCGCGGAACGCGGCGACCGCCTCGTCATCGGCCGTCACCTCATCCTGTGGGACGGCTGGTCGGCGTGGCTCTTCCTCGACCAGCTCTTCGCCCTGTACGCGACGGGCGGCGACGACGCCGGCCTGCCGCGCCCCGGCTCCTACGGCGACTACCTCGCCTGGCTGGGCACCCAGGACGACGCGGCGGCCACCGCCGCCTGGCGCGCCGCCCTGGCGGGGCTGGACGAGCCCACTTTGCTGGCCCCGGCCGTCGCCGGCGCGGGACTCGAACCCGTCATCCCCGAGCAGCTCGACGCGCTGCTCCCGGCGGAGCTCGGCGACGCGCTGCGCGAGCGGGCCCGGGCGCACGGCCTGACCCTCAACACGGTGCTCAACGCCGCCTGGGGGCTGACCCTGGCCTCCGCGACCGGCCGCACCGACGTGGTGTTCGGCACCACCGTCGCGGGCCGGCCGGCCGAAGTGCCGGACGTGGAGAACGTCATCGGCACGTTCCTCAACACCGTGCCCGCCCGCATCGCCCTCGACCCGGCGGAGCCGGTCCTCGACCTGCTGCGGCGCATCCAGCGCGAACGCCTGGAACTGATGCCGTACGAGTACCTGGGCCTCGGTGTGCTCCAGTCCGGGACCGGGCACCGCCGGCTGTTCGACACGCTCTTCGTGCTGCGCAACAACGACACCGAGGAACGCCTGGAACGGCTGCGCACCGAGCACGGCGCCACCGCCGTCGCCAACGTGGACGCCACCCACTACCCCGTCAACCTCGTCGTCACCCCGGGGCAGCGCGTCCTCGTCACCCTCGCGCACCGGCCCGACGTCGTCCCGCACGCGGCCGCCCGCGCGCTGCTGGACCGCTTCGCCGTGCTGCTGGAGCGCATGGCCGAGGACCTGTCCGCGCCCGTCGGCCGGCTCGATCCGCTGCTGCCCGCCGAACACGCCGCGCTGGAGCGGGAGTGGGCCGGCAGCCGGGTGCCGGAGCCCACCGAGACGATCGCCGACCTGCTCGCCGCGCAGGCCGCCCGCACCCCGGACACCACCGCGCTGGTCTTCGGCGACCGCACGCTCGGCTACGCCGAGCTGGACGCCGCCGTGAACCGCACGGCGCGCCTGCTGCTCGCCCGCGGCGCGGGGCCGGAGAAGGTCGTGGCGCTGGGTCTGCCGCGCTCCCTGGACATGGTCGTGGCCCTGTTCGCGGTGCTGCGCACCGGTGCCGCCTACCTGCCGCTGGAGCTGGACCACCCGGCCGACCGGCTGTCCCTGATGCTGGAGGACGCCCGGCCGCTCCTGCTGCTCAGCAACGCCGCGGTCTCGGCCACCCTGAACGCGGACACCCCGCGGGTGCTCCTCGACGACCCCGCCGTCGCCGCGGAACTGGCGGAGCTGTCCGACGCCCCGGTGACCGTGCGCTTCAGCCTGGAGCACCCCGCGTACGTCATCTACACCTCGGGCTCCACCGGCCGCCCCAAGGGCGTCGTCACCCCTTACCGGGGCCTGACGAACATGCAGCTCAACCATCAGAGGGAGATCTTCGCACCGGCGATCGCGTCGGCGGGCGGGCGGCGGCTGCGCGTCGCGCACACCGTCTCCTTCGCCTTCGACATGTCGTGGGAGGAGCTGCTGTGGCTGGTCGAGGGTCATGAAGTGCACATCTGCGACGAGGAGTTGCGGCGTGATGCGCACGCCCTGACCGCCTACTGCGAGCGGCACCGCATCGACGTCGTCAACGTCACCCCGACCTACGCCCGCCTCCTCATCGAGGAGGGGCTGCTGGAAGGGCACGTGCCGCCGCTGGTGCTGCTCGGCGGCGAGGCCGTCCCCGAGACGGTCTGGACGCGACTGCGCGACACCGACGGGAGTTACGGCTACAACCTGTACGGCCCGACCGAGTACACCATCAACACCCTCGGCGGCGGCACCCAGGACAGTGCCACGCCCACCGTCGGCCGCCCCATCCGCGGTACCCGCGCGCACATCCTCGACGCCTGGCTGCGCCCGGTGCCCGACGGCGTGCCCGGCGAGCTGTACATCGCGGGTGTCGGCCTGGCCCGCGGCTACCTGGACCGGCCGGGCCTGACCGCCGAGCGGTTCGTGGCCGACCCCTTCGGCGAACCCGGCGAGCGGATGTACCGCACCGGTGACCTGGTGCGGCGTGACCCGGGGGGGAACCTCGATTTCCTCGGGCGCACCGACGACCAGGTCAAGATCCGCGGCTACCGCGTCGAGCCGGGCGAGGTCGAGACCGCCCTCAGCCGCCACCCGCGCGTCGCGCAGGCCGCCGTCGTCGTCCGCGACGACCGGCTCGTCGGCTACGTCGTCCCCGCCCCCGCCGGCGCCGCCGAGCGGGAGTCCACCGAGCGCGCCCAGGTCGGCGAGTGGCAGGAGATCTACTCCGACGAGTACGAGGAGATCTCCACCGCCGTCTTCACCGAGGAGTACGCGGGCTGGGACAGCTCCTACGACGGGCGGCCCATCCCCTTCGAGGACATGCACGAGTGGCGCGAGGCCACCCTCGCCCGCATCCGCGAACTGCGGCCCCGCCGGATCCTGGAGATCGGCGTCGGCTCCGGCCTGCTGCTGTCCCGGCTGGCTCCGGACGCCGAGGCGTACTGGGCCACCGACTTCGCGGCCCCCGTCATCCGCAAGATCGGCGAGGAGCTGCGACGGGACCCTGAGCGGGCGGCCAGGGTGGAGTTGCGCTGCCGGCGCGCCGACGACCTGGAGGGGCTGCCCACCGGGTACTTCGACACCGTCGTCATCAACTCGGTGATCCAGTACTTCCCGAGCGCGGCCTACCTGGAGTCGGTCGTGCGCGGCGCCATGGAGCTGCTCGTCCCCGGCGGCGCGCTCTTCGTCGGCGACGTCCGCAACCTGCGGCTCGCCCGCACCTTCCACGCCGAGATCCAGCACGCCCGCGGCACGGCCGGAGCGCAGTTCGAGCGGGCCGTGGACCGCGCCCTGCGGCTGGAGAAGGAACTCCTGGTCGACCCCGACTTCTTCGCCGGGCTGGGCTACGGGCTCGACCTGCGCACCAAGCGCGGCCTGCACCACAACGAGCTGACCCGGCACCGCTACGACGCCGTGCTGTACCGGGGCGAGCCCGCGGTGCGGCTGGGCGACGAGCCGCGTACGGTGTGGTCGCGGGACCTCGCCGAGCGCCTGCGTGAGCAGCGCCCCGAGCGGCTGCGCGTCACCGCGATCCCGGACGGCCGTGTCACGCCGGGCGGCGTGGACCCCGAGACCCTGCACGACCTGGGCGCAGGGCTCGGCTACCGCGTGCTCACCACGTGGGCGGCGGAGGCGGGCACCTATGAGGCCGTGTTCGTCCCCGGCGACACCACCGGCACCACCGCCGGGCTGTACCGGCCGGGCGGCGGCGCCGCCCCCTACGCCAACGACCCGGCGGCGGGCCGCGACACGAGCGCCCTGGTGCGGGTGCTGCGCGAGGACCTGAAGCGCGAACTGCCCGAGTACATGGTCCCGGCGGCCTTCGTCACCCTCGACCGGCTGCCGATGAACGCCAACGGCAAGCTGGACGTGCGGGCGCTGCCCGACGCCGAACCGGCCGTGGCCCTGGGTGGCGGACGCGGTCCGCGCACCCTGCACGAAGAGGTGCTGTGCCGGCTCTTCGCCGAGGTGCTGAGCCTGCCGTCGGTGGGCGCCGAGGACAACTTCTTCGACCTCGGCGGCCATTCGCTGCTGGCCACCCGCCTGGTGGGCCGGGCCCGCACGGAGCTCGGCGCCGAACTGGCCATCCGCGACCTCTTCGAGGCCCCTACGCCCGCGCAGCTCGCGGGCCGGGCGGACGCCGGCCGGCCCGCGCGCCCCGCGCTCGCCGCGGCGCCCCGGCGCCCCGAGCGCGTCCCGCTGTCCGCCGCGCAGCGCCGCCTCTGGCTGGTGGAACGCCTCACCGGCGGCGGTGCCGCGTACAACTTCCCGCTCGTCTTCCGGCTGCGCGGCGCCCTGGACACGGACGCGCTGCGGCACGCCCTGCACGACGTGGCGGCGCGGCACGAGGCGCTGCGCACGCTCGTCGGTGAGCAGGGGGGCGAGCCGTACCAGCGGATCGTGCCCGCGGACGAGGCCCTGCCCGGGTTCTCGGTCACCGGATGCGCCGGGTCCGACCTCCCCGGGCTGATCGAGGCGGCCCAACGCCGCCCCTTCGACCTGGGGACGGAACTGCCGCTGCGCTGCGAGGTGTTCCGGGTCGGCGCCGACGACCACGTGGTGGCCGTCGTACTGCACCACATCACCACCGACGAATGGTCCGACCGCCCCTTCATGGCGGACCTCACCGCCGCCTACACCGCCCGCGCCGCCGGCTCCGCCCCGGCCTGGCAGCCGCTGCCCGTCCAGTACGCGGACTACACCCTCTGGCAGGAGCGCCTGCTCGGCACCGTCGGCGACACGCAGCTCGGCTACTGGACGGAGCGGCTGCGCGACCTGCCCGAGGAGCTGGCGCTGCCGCTCGACCGGCCGCGTCCTGCCGCGCCCACCGGCGCCGGCGCGATCGTGCGCCGCGAGGTGCCCGCCGACCTCGGCCGGGAGCTGCGGGAGCTGTCCGCCGCCACGGGCACCAGCATGTTCATGCTCTTCCAGGCCGCCACCGCCGCGCTGCTGCACCGGCTCGGCGCGGGCGAGGACATCCCGCTCGGCGCGCCCATCGCGGGCCGCACCGACAGCGGTCTCGACGACCTCGTCGGCTTCTTCGTCAACACGCTCGTCCTGCGTACGGAACTGTCCGGCGACGACCTGACGTTCCGTCAGCTACTTGTCCGGGTGCGCGAGTCCGCCCTGGAGGCCTTCGAGCACCAGGACGTGCCCTTCGACCGGGTCGTGGAAGCGGTGAACCCCCCGCGCGCGGCGGGCCGCAACCCGCTGTTCCAGGTGATGCTGGGCTACCACCACCGGCCGGACGGCGACCCCGACGTCTTCGGGCTGCCCACCGAGTGGTTCGACATGGACACCGGCACCGCCAAGTTCGACCTCGACTTCACCTTCGTCGACCACGGCGAGGCGCACCCGCTGGCGCTGCTGCTGGAGTACGCCTCCGACCTGGCCGACGAGGACACCGCCGCGCTGCTCGTCGAGCGGCTGGTGATGCTGCTGCGGCAGGCCGCCGCCCACCCCGACCTCCCGCTGGCCGAGTTCGACCTGCTGACGTCCGGCGAGCGCGAGGCCGCCGCCGGCGTCTGGAACGACACCGCGCACCCCGCCGAGACCCGTGCCGTCCCCGAGATCCTCGCCGACACCGTCCGGGCCCACCCGCGGCGGACGGCGCTGGTCACCGCCGAGGGCGCCCTGACCTTCGCCGAACTGGGCGCCCGCGTCGACACCATCGCCGCCCTGCTGCGCGGACACGGCGCGGCCGAGGGCACCGTCGTCGGCCTCGCGCTGCCGCGGCACGCCATGGTTCCCGCGATCCTCGGCGTGCTCGCCTGCGGCGCCGCCTACCTGCCGCTCGACCCCGCCCTGCCCGCCGACCGGCTGGAGTTCATGCTCCGCGACGCAGGCCCGGTCTGCCTGCTGACCACCGCCGATCTCGCCGAACGCCTCCCGGCCGCGCCGGGCGTGGCGCGGCTGCCGCTCGACGGGCCGCTGCCCGAGGCCGAGTTCGTCCGCCCGGCGGCCGGGTACCCGGCGCTGGGCGCCGCGTACACGATCTACACCTCCGGCTCCACCGGCACCCCCAAGGGCGTCGTCGGCACCCACCGGGGCCTGTCCAACCTCTACGGCGCACACCTGCGCGACATGATCGAACCGGCGGTCCGGGCCACCGGCCACGAGGTCCTGAAGGCCGCGCACACCGCCTCGTTCAGCTTCGACGCCTCCTGGGACCCGCTGCTGTGGCTCCTCGCGGGCCATGAGCTGCACGTCGTGGACGAGACGACGATGACGGACCCGGTCGCGCTGCTCGCGCACCTGGCGGAGACGGGCGCCGACTACGTCGACCTGACCCCGACCTACCTGGGCGAGCTGACCCACCACGGCTTCCTCGCCCCGGGCGGCTACGCGCCCGCCGTCCTCGCCGTCGGCGGAGAGGCCACCCCGCCCGCCCTGTGGCAGCGGCTGTCCGGGCTCCCCGGCACCCAGGTGCACGACCTGTACGGGCCCACCGAATCCTCGGTCGACGCCTACGGACGCCACAGCGGGGCCCCGGAGTGGGCGGCGCCGCTGGACAACACCCGCGCGTACGTCCTCGACGAGCGGCTGCGCCCGGTACCGGTCGGCGTGCCCGGCGAGCTCTACCTCGCCGGCGCGGGCCTCGCCCGCGGCTACCTGGGCCGCCCGGACCTGACGGCCGAGCGGTTCGTCGCCGACCCCTTCGGGGCGCCGGGCGAGCGCATGTACCGCACGGGCGACCTGGCCCGTCGCCGGTGGGGGTCCCCCCGGCCGGAGGCTGGGGGAGGCTCGCTGGAGTACCTGGGCCGCGCCGACGACCAGGTCAAGATCCGCGGCTTCCGTGTGGAGCCCGGCGAGATCGAGTCCGTCCTCACCGCGGACCCGCGCGTCTCGGCGGCCGCCGTCGTCGTCCGCGAGGACGCCCCCGGCGTGCCGCGCCTCGTCGGGTACGTCGTCCCCGCCCCGGGACAGGACACCGACCCGGCCGCGCTGCGTGCCCGCGTCGCCGCCGCGTTGCCCGAGCCCATGGTGCCCGCGGCGTTCGTCGAGCTCGCGGCCCTGCCGCGCACCGCCAACGGCAAGCTGGACCGGGCCGCGCTGCCCGCGCCCGACCTGTCCGCGGCCGTGGGCGGGCGACCGCCCCGCACCCCGCGCGAAGAGGTGCTGTGCGAGCAGTTCGCCGCCGTGCTCGGACTGGGACGGGTGGGCGTCGACGACGACTTCTTCGTCCTCGGCGGCCACTCGCTGCTCGCGATGCGCCTGATCAGCCGCATCCGTGCGGTGTTGGGCGCCGAGGTGTCGCTGCGCGCCGTCTTCGACGCGCCGACCGTCGCCGGGCTCGCGGGCCTGCTCGACGGACCGCGCGCCGCGGACCGTCCGGCGCTGACCGCCGGCCGTGCCGTCCCGGAGCGGCTGCCGCTGTCCTCGGCCCAGCGGCGGCTCTGGCTGCTGCACCAGGTGGACTCCGCCGACCCCTCCTACAACCTCCCGGCCGCCTGGCGCCTCACCGGCGCCCTGGACCGTGCCGCGCTGGAGGCGGCACTGAACGACGTCGTCACCCGCCACACCACCCTGCGCACGGTCTTCCCGGCCGTGGACGGCGTGCCGTACCAGCACGTGCTGGAGCCGGAGCGGGCACGCGTGACGCTCGGCACCGCCGCCCAGGACGAACTGCCCGGGATCGCCGCCCTCCCGTTCGACCTGGAGCGCGAACTCCCGCTGCGCGCCGCCCTGTCCGCGACCGGTCCTGACGAGCATGTGCTGCTGCTCGTGCTCCACCACGTCGCGACCGACGAGTGGTCGGACCGGGCGCTGCTCGCCGACCTCGGCACCGCCTACGCGGCGCGCGCCGCCGGCCGTGCCCCCGACTGGGCGCCGCTGCCGGTCGGGTACGCCGACTACACCCTGTGGCAGCGGGAGCTCCTGGAGCACTCCGGCGACGACCTTCTCGCGTACTGGACCGCGACCCTGCGCGGCCTCCCCGAGGAGCTGGCGCTGCCCACCGACCGGCCACGTCCGCAGGAGTCCTCGCACGCCGGCGGCACCGTCGGCTTCACGATCAGGCCCGAGCTGGAACGGTCACTGCGCGCGCTGGCCCGCCGCGAGGGCGCCAGCATGTTCATGGTCTCCCAGGCCGCCGTCGCCGCCCTGCTGCACCGGCTCGGCGCGGGCGAGGACATCCCGCTCGGCGCGCCCGTCTCCGGCCGCGCGGACGAGCGGCTGGAGGACCTGGTCGGCTTCTTCGTCAACTCCCTTGTGCTGCGCACCGATCTGTCCGGCGACCCGGACTTCGCGGAGCTGCTGCGCCGGGTCAGGGAGACCGACCTGGCCGCGTACGAGCACCAGGACCTGCCCTTCGAGCGACTGGTGGAGGCCCTCAACCCGGCCCGCTCCCTCGCCCGGCACCCGCTCTTCCAGGTCATGGTCGTCCACCTCGCCGAGCGCGGCGGCACGCCCGTGCTGCCGGGCCTCACGGTCCGCCGGGAGCCGGCCGGCCAGGACACCGCCAAGTTCGACCTCAGCTTCGACTTCGTCGAGCAGGGCGAGGGCAACGGCATCCAGGGCTGGATCGAGTACAGCGCCGACCTCTTCGACCGTCCGACCGCCGAGCGGCTGGCCCGGCGCATGGAACGGCTGCTGGAGCAGGTCGCGGCCGAGCCCGGGCGGCCTGTCGGCCGCATCGACGTCCTGGACGGGGAGGAACGCGGCCGGGTGCTGGAGGAGTGGAACGCCACCGGGCGCGCCGTGCCGGAGCCCACCCTCCCCGAGCTGTTCCGCGCCCAGGCCGCGGCCACCCCGTCCGCGACCGCGCTGCTGTTCGAGGACACCGCGGTGGGCTACGCGGAGCTGGACGCGCGCGTCGAACGCCTGGCCCACGCCCTCGCGGGCGCAGGCGTGGGACCGGAGTCGACGGTCGCCGTCGCACTGCCGCGTTCGGCCGCCCTCGTCGTCACCCTGCTCGCGGTGCACCGCGCGGGCGGCGCCTACCTGCCGCTCGACACCGACTACCCGGCGGAGCGGCTGGCGTTCATGCTGTCCGACGCCCGCCCGGTGTGCGTGGTGACGGCGGACGGCGTGGCCCTGCCGGACACCGACGCGCCGCGCCTGCTGGTCGACGCCGACGGCACCCCCGCGCCGCAGGCCGCCACCGGCCCGCTGCCGCGGGCCTACGACCCGCGCCGGCCGGCGTACGTCATCTACACCTCCGGCTCGACCGGCCGTCCCAAGGGCGTCGTCGTGCCGCAGGAGGGCATCGTCAACCGACTGCTGTGGATGCAGGACGCGTACGGCCTCACCCCGGACGACCGCGTGCTGCAGAAGACGCCGTCGAGCTTCGACGTCTCCGTCTGGGAGTTCTTCTGGCCGCTGATCACCGGCGCGGCACTCGTCGTGGCCCGGCCCGAGGGCCACAAGGACCCGGCGTACCTGGCCGGCCTGATCCGGCGGCGCGGCGTCACGACGGCGCACTTCGTGCCGTCCATGCTGCGGGCCTTCCTCGACGAGCCCGCCGCGGCGGCCTGCACCGCCCTGCGCCGCGTGCTGTGCAGCGGCGAGGCACTGCCCGCCCCGCTCGCGGCCCGCTTCCACGAGGTGCTGGGCGCGGCCGGGTTGCACAACCTCTACGGCCCCACGGAGGCGTCGGTGGACGTCACGGCCCACGAGGTTCCCGCCGGCGCGGAAGCCGTGCCGATCGGCCGGCCGGTGTGGAACACCCGTACCTACGTGCTGGACGCGGCGTTGCGCCCGGTGCCGCCCGGCGTGCCCGGGGAGCTCCACCTCGCCGGCGTCCAGTTGGCGCGCGGCTACCTCGGCCGGGCCGGGCTGACCGCGGAGCGGTTCGTCGCCGACCCGTTCGGTCCGAGGGGGAGCCGCATGTACCGCACGGGCGACCTGGCCCGCTGGACGGGCGGCGGGGAGCTGCAGTACCTGGGCCGCGTCGACGACCAGGTCAAGCTGCGCGGCTTCCGCGTCGAACCCGGCGAGATCGAGAACGTGCTGGCCCGGCATCCCGGGGTCGCCTCCGCCACCGTCCTGCTGCGCGACGAGCGGCTGGTGGCGTACGTCGTCCCCGCCCCCGTCCCGGGACGGGACGCGGACACGGCGGCCCTGCGCGCCCACGCGGCCGCCGCGCTGCCCGAGCACATGGTGCCCGCCGCCTTCGTGGTCCTGGACGCCCTGCCGCTCACGCCCAACGGCAAGCTGGACCGGGCGGCGCTGCCCGCCCCGGACTTCGCCGCCGAGGTCACCGCGACCGCGCCGCGCACCCCGCGCGAGGCACGGATGTGCGACCTCGTCGCCGCCGTCCTCGGTCTCGAACGGGTCGGTCCCGACGACGACTTCTTCCGGCTGGGCGGCGACAGCATCATCGCGATGCAGCTCGTCGTCCGGGTCCGCGCCGCGGGCCTGACGATCACCCCGCGCGACGTCTTCCGGCACAGGACACCGGCCGGTCTGGCCGCCGCCGCAGTGGACACCGTCCGCCAGGACACGGAAGAGGACGCCGCGCTGCTGCCGGATCTCACCGACGCCGAGCGCGCCGAACTGGCGGACACCGGCGCGGCGGAACCGCTGCCGCTCACCCCGCTCCAGGCCGGGCTGCTCTTCCACGCCTCCTTCGACAGCGGCGACCAGGGCCCCGACGTCTACACCGTCCAGGTGTCGTACGACCTCGAGGGCACCGTCGACGCCGAGCGGCTGCGTGCCGCCGGACAGGCGCTGCTCGACCGGCACGAGAG
This sequence comes from Streptomyces sp. MI02-7b, assembly GCF_033793585.1. Classification (NCBI taxonomy): domain Bacteria; kingdom Bacillati; phylum Actinomycetota; class Actinomycetes; order Kitasatosporales; family Streptomycetaceae; genus Streptomyces; species Streptomyces sp. MI02-7b. The sequence goes on from NZ_JARAWX010000001.1 coordinate 308,852, forward strand.
CCTGCGCGCGGGCTTCCGCTACCTCTCCTCGGGCCGTCCCGTGGCCGTGGCGCCGCGCTCGGTGCCGCTGCCGTGGCGCCAGGTGAACGTGCCGGACGGGGACGCGGAGTGGGAGCGCCTGCTGCTCCAGGAGCGGCGCCGCTTCGACCCGGCGGAACCGCCGCTGCTGCGCATGCTGCTGGCCCGGACGCACGACGGCCGCCACCGCCTGGTGCTCTCGCACCAGCACCTGCTGCTGGACGGCTGGTCGGTGCCCCGCATGATGGCGGAGCTGACCGCCCTCTACGACGGGACCGCCCCGCCCGCCCCCGCCCCCTACCGCGACTACCTGCGCTGGCTGTCCCGGCAGGACACAGCGGCCTCCGCCGCCGCCTGGGCCGTGGCCCTGGACGGGCTGGAGGAGCCCACCCACCTGGTGCCCGCCGACGCCAACCGGACGCCGGTCGTGCCCCGCACCCACACCGTCGAGGCCGACGAGCGGCTGACGGAGGCGCTCGGCACGCTCGCCCGCCGCCGCGGTCTGACCGTGAACACCCTGGTGCAGGCCGCCTGGGCGATCGTGCTGTCCCGGCTGACCGGACGCGACGACGTGGTGTTCGGCGCGACGGTGGCCGGCCGGCCGCCGGAGCTGGACGGCGTGGAGTCGATGATCGGCCTGTTCATCAACACCGTGCCGGTCCGTGTCCGGCTGCGCCCGCAGGAGCCGGTCGGCGCCCTCCTGGACCGCCTGCAGGACGAGCAGTCGCGGCTCCTCCCCCACCAGCACCTGGGGCTTGCCGACATCCAGCGCGACGCCGGGCTCGGCGACCTCTTCGACACGCTGATGGTCTTCGAGTCCTACCCGGTCGCGGACGAGCCGGCGGACACCGACCCGGCGGCCCTGCGCCTGTCGGTCCGCGACCACGAGGACTCGACGCACTACCCGTTCGCCTGGGCGGTCGAACCGGAGGCACGTCTGCGCCTGACGGCCGAGTTCCGTCCCGACCTGTTCGCCCCGGCCGCGGCCGGGCGGATCGCGTCGGCCATGGTCACCGTCCTGGAGGCGATGGCCGGCGACCCGGACACCGCCGTCGGACGCCTCGACATCATCGGCGACGCCGACCGGCGCCTGCTGCTGGGGACCTGGAACGACACGGACCTGTTCGCGCAGGCGGCGGGCGCCACCGTCCCCGCCCTGTTCGCCGCACAGGCCGGGGAGTCCCCGGACGCGGTCGCCGTCACCGACACGACCGTGACGTGGACCTTCGCCGAACTCGCCGCCCGCACCGACCGGCTGGCCCGCGTCCTGGCCGGCGCGGGCGCGGGACCCGAGGAAATCGTGGCGCTGGCGCTCCCGCGCACCGCCGACCACATCGCGTCGATCCTGGCCGTGATGACGGCGGGCGCCGCCTATCTGCCCGTCGACCCCGACCTGCCCGCCGACCGCGTGCTCGCCATGCTGGCCGATGCCCGTCCTCGGCTGATCCTCACCACGCGGGAACTCGCCGCGTCCCTGCCAGACACCGACGTCCCGGTGCTGTACGTGGACGCCCTCGACGGGCTGCCGGAGGCGGCGCCGCAGGCCCCGGCAGCCGGCCACCCGGCGTACGTCATCTACACCTCGGGCTCGACGGGCCGCCCCAAGGGCGTCGTCGTCACCCAGCGCAGTCTGGCCAACCTCTTCCACAGCCACCGCCACGACCTCCACGACCGGGCGAAGGCACTGACCGGCCGCCGCCACCTGCGGGTCGGCCACGCCTGGTCCTTCTCCTTCGACGCCTCCTGGCAGCCGCAGCTGTGGCTGCTCGACGGGCACGCGCTGCACATCGTCGACGACGAGACGCGCCGCGACGCCGAGCTCCTCGCCACCCTGATCCGCGACGAGGGCCTGGACTTCATCGAGGTGACCCCGTCGCTGCTGGCGCAGATGGCCGACGCGGGCCTGATCCGCGACGACCAGTGCCCGCTGTCGGTCGTGGGCGTCGGCGGCGAGGCCGTGCCGGACGCCCTCTGGTCGCGCCTGGCCGCGCTGGAGGCGACGGAGGCGTTCAACCTCTACGGGCCCACCGAGGCCACCGTCGACGCCCTCGTCGGCCGGGTGGCGGACAGCGACCGCCCGGTCGTCGGCCGCGCCGTGCACAACACGCGGGCGTACGTCCTGGACGCCTCGCTGCGCCTGGTGCCGCCCGGCGTCACCGGCGAGCTGTACCTGTCCGGCGCGGGGCTCGCGCGGGGCTACCTGGGCCGCCCCGACTTGACCGCCGAGCGCTTCGTCGCCGACCCGTACGGTCCGCCCGGCGCCCGGATGTACCGTACGGGCGACCTCGCGCGGTGGACGGAGGAGGGCCGGCTCGCATACGCCGGACGCTCCGACGAGCAGGTCAAGATCCGCGGCTACCGGGTCGAACTCGCGGAGGTCGAGGGCGCGCTGGCCCGACACGAGTCGGTCGCCCAGGTCGTGGTCGCCGTCCGCGAGGACCGCCCGCGCGTCCGGCAGCTCGTCGGCTACGTCGTCCCCGCCGAGGGCCACGACGCCGATCCCGCCGCCCTGCGCGCCCACGTGGCGGCGACGCTGCCCGAGTACATGGTCCCGGCCGCCGTGGTCGTCCTGGACCGGCTGCCGCTGCTGTCCAACGGCAAGCTGAACCGCAAGGCGCTGCCCGCCCCGGACTTCACCACCGGAGCGGGTGGCCGCGAGCCGGCGAACGACACCGAGCGGACTCTGTGCGGGATCGTCGCCGAGGTGCTGGGCCTGCCCGCCGGGGCCGTCGGCACGGACGACGACTTCTTCGCCCTGGGCGGCGACAGCATCGTCGCCATGCAGTTCGTCAGCCGGGCGCGAGCGGCCGGACTGCGGATCACCCCGCGCCAGGTGTTCCAGCTCCGTGACGCGGCCTCGCTCGCCGAAGCCGCGGTCCCGCTCGCGGGCGACGAGTTGATCCGCCCGCACGACGACGGCACCGGCCTGGTCCCGCTCACCCCGATCATGCACGCCCTGCGTGAGCGCGGCGGCCCGATCCGGGGCTACCACCAGGCCGCCCTGCTGCAGACCCCGGCGGACCTGGACGAGAAGGCGCTGCTGGCCGTCCTGCGGGCCGTCGCCGACCGGCACGACATGCTGCGGGCCCGCCTGGAGCGCACACGGACCGGACCGTGCTCCACCGCTGATGCCGGCGAGCAGTGGGCGCTGCGCGTGCCCGCCCCCGGCACCGTGGACGTGGCGTCCTGGCTCGCCCGCGCCGACGTCGCCGGTGCGGACGACGCGGGGCTGCGCGAGGCGATCGCCGCGCACGCGGTCACCGCCCGCGCCGGACTCGACCCGGACACCGGTGACATGGTGCGCGCGGTCTGGTTCGACGCGGGGCCGGGCAGGCCGGGCCGCCTGCTGCTGCTCGTCCACCACCTCGTGGTCGACGGCGTGACCTGGCGCATCCTGCTGCCCGACCTCGCGGCGGCCCGGGAGGCCGTCGCGGCGGGCCGCACCCCAGAGCTGCCGCCGGTGGACATCTCGTTCCGCCGCTGGTCCGAGCTGCTGACCGCCCGCGCCCAGGACCCGTCGCGCGAGGACGAACTGCCCTGGTGGACCTCGGTCCTCGCGGACGGCGCGGGCCTGCCCCTGGCCCGGCCGCTCGACACGGAACGCGACACGGTCGAGAGCACCCGCCACCTGTCCCTGACCCTGCCCGCCGAGATCACCGAACCCCTGCTCGGCCGGGTCCCGGCCGCGTACGGGGCGAGCGTCAACGACGTCCTGCTGACCGCCTTCGCTCAGGCCGTCGCGGAGTGGCGGACCCGCGTGCTGGGCGCGCGGCCCGGCAGCGCGGTCCTGGTCGACCTCGAGGGCCACGGCCGTGAGGAGGAACTGGCCGGCAACGCCGACCTGTCCCGCACCATCGGCTGGTTCACCAGCGTCGTCCCGGTCCGCCTCGACCCGGGCGCGGCCGGACTCGATCCGGAGGAGGCCGTCGGCCGCGTCCGCGAGCACCTGACCGCCCTTCCGGCGTCGGGCGCCGGCCACGGGCTGCTCCGCCACCTCAACCCGGTGACGGGACCCGAGCTGGCCCGACTGGCCGAACCACAGATCGAGTTCAACTACATGGGCCGCTTCGACGTTCCCGAGTCGGCCGACTGGTCGTACGCGCCCGAGGGCGACGCCGCCGACCTCGACGCCGACCCCGGGATGCCCATGTCCCACGCCCTCACCCTCAACGCCCTGACCGAGGACCGCCCCGGCGGCCCCGAGCTGGGCGCCCACTGGGCCTACGCCGGCGAACTCCTCACCGAGGAGGCCGTCCGGGATCTGGCACAGACCTGGTTCCGGGCCCTTGAGGCCCTGGTCACACGGAAGGAATCCACCCGATGAGCAGCAACCCCTTCGAGAACCCCGACGGCGTCTACTCCGTCCTGGTCAACGCCGAGGGCCAGCACAGCCTGTGGCCCGACTTCGTCGACGTCCCCGCGGGCTGGACCGTCGCGCACGGCCCGGCCGGCCGCCAGGAGTGCCTGGAGTACGTCGAGACCCACTGGACGGACCTCCGCCCGAAGAGCCTCGTCGAGGGAGCCTGACGCACCGCGCGGGCGGGCCCTTCCCTTGCGTGCCCGCCCGCGCGGTGTTTCGCCCAATTCCTTCGACAGCACGTGGACCGGCCTGACAGGCTGCGCCCATGACCTACGGAATCGAGTCCCACCCCAGCCGGTGAACCCTGAGGAAGGGCGTGCCGCGCCCGCCCTCCCCCTCGCTCTGTACGACCGCGCCCTGAGCCTGTTGCACCAATCCCCCGACGGGCTCCCGCCCCGGCGCGGTCACTCCCTCGCCGAGAGACGGGAACCGGGCGACCCCCAGCTGCCCTGGGACGAGGCGAGGAAGGCCATTCGCGCAGCGCTGGATCCACTGCCGGATGACTCTGCGACCCTGCATCGCCGCTTTGCCCGGCTCGGCGTCCGGGACCGGCACCGCCATCTGGTCCACTCGACGGTCGCGGGCCTGGCCCTGCCGGCCGGCCAGTGGACCGCGGCACGCTCCCTGGGCAGGGCGCTGACCCGGACCGGTACGACCGTGTCGGCCGTCGCCTCCGGAATCGCCCTGCTCGTCCGCCTCGGTGAGCCCGAGGACATCCCGTATCTGTTCACGCTCGGTCTGCTCCGGGAGTTCACCGGCCCTGCCGTCGAGGCCCTGGAAAGGTTGGACCGGCAAGCAGCCGGTGTCGTGTCGCTCGCCGCCCGCCCCCACGACGAGCTACGGCCGCTCGTGCGCGCCCTGTGTGCGCGAGACCAGCGCGCCGTACAGGAAGAGTTGACTGCCTTCCCCGTCTCGTCGGGCCGGGTCGGCGCGGCGGACGCGCGCCGGGTCGTGGAGGCCGTACGGCTGCCGCGACTGCTCGACCGGCATCCCTCCGACACGGCTCTGCTGGCCCGGGCGAGCAGGCTGCTCGTGTGGATGGGACGCTCTCACGACGACCCGACCGACCTCCTCGCCTACCGCGACGCGCCCGAGCTGTACGAAAGGGTCGTCACCCGCGCCGGTCTTCTGCCGCCGAGCCTCGACAACCACGCCGCCTTGCTGTCGCTCGCGCTGGATCTGAGCAGCGGCACCGGCGTCCTGCTCGACTGGCCTCCCGGCCGGCGCACCGCGCTGCTGGAATCGCTCGGGAGGCTGCTCGCCGAACCTCGATGGGCCTCGACCGCGGACATCGCCGGAGGCGACGCGGACGATGGGGTGCGCGCACGGTGGATACGTTGCACCGGACGGCGGCCGTTCGCCCTCCCCGCCACGGCCGGCAGGCTGCACGTCGAGATGGTGGCGGGCGACCCCGCTCACTCGAAGCAGGTGGAGGCCCGCATCCTCATCGACGGACGCCCGATCGTCCCGGCCGTGTTCACCCATGGTCCCGTCAACGGCCCCGACCTCCTCCTGGAGGACGGGCACCTTCGCGCCGGTCCCGAGCCCCGTGAAGTGCAGCTCGCGGAGGCCCGCTGTACCGAGGGGTGCTGCGGCGCGCTGTACGTCACGATCCGGCGGGACGGCGACCAGGTGGTGTGGGAGAACTGGCGTCGGTCGATGTCCGGTTCACGGGAAACCCCGCCCGAGGTGCTTCCCCACCGGTTCGACGCCGCGGCCTACGACGCGGAGATCGCCCGCGCCGAGACCGACCGCTCCTGGTCCTGGCGTGCCCGCGCCGTGGCCCGCCTCATCAAAGCCGGGCTGATCGAGACGCCGGATCTGCTGAGCAGATGGGACGCGAGCCGGGGCTGGATCAGCAGTGGCCTGGAAGATCCGGACGTCACCGTGGTGACCTTCTGGTATGTGCCCGGACTCGCCTCCGGCACCCCGGACGGGGCCGACAGCCCCCTCCAGTTCCGCTGGGACATCCCGGACGACGGCACCCCACCCGAGACCCAGGCCGCCGCTGCACTGCGCCGCCTCGCCGACGAGGACCCGAGAACCTACGGCCGCGTGTGCGGTGGAACCCGCAAGCGCGCCCAAGAACTCGGTTTCCCCTGGCCGCCGCAAGCCGTGGGAGGGCGGCGACGACAACCGCCGGAACCGCGCCCACGGTGACCCCGCCCTGCTGCTTCCACGCCGAAGACCGGCGGGGGAAGCAGCAGGCAGGCTTCCTCCCCTCGATCGTGCTCATCGCCATGGACCGTGTGAACCATGCAAAGCGCACGCGTCAGGGTCGCGAGCATGGATGACGATGCCCTCTTGAAAGAGCAGATCGCCTACTACCGGCCCCACGCGAGCGGGTACGACCGGCCCTGTGCGCAGCGCGAGGATCTGCGCGGGTTACTGGGCTCGGTCGGCGAACTCCCCATCGTGGAAGACGTGTTGGAGCTGGTCTGCGGAACGGGTCAGTGGACCGGGGCGCTGGCCGCCCGGGCGCGCTCGGCGACCGCCGTCGACGTGGCGGAGGAGACGCCGGGTATCGCGCGTGGTCGAGTGGCCTCCCCCAACGTGCGGTTCGTCCAGGCCGACCTGTTCGCCTGGCAGCCGCCGCGCCGCTACGACACCGTGTTCTTCGCCTCCCGGCTGTCACACGTTCCGCCGTCCCGCCTGCCGGGCTTCTGGAGCACCGTCGCCGCCGCACTCGCACCCCACGGCAAAGCGGTCTTCATCGACGTCGGCCCCCGCGGGGCCGAACGCGCGCAGTCCCTCGCTACGCAGCCCACCCCTACGGTTCGCCGCCGGATCGACGACGGCAGCGCGTAGCGCATCGTGAAGGCCTTCCACGACGCGGACGAGCTCACCGGCTCACCGCGCTGGGGTGGTCGGCCGAGGTCCGGCCCGTGGGCGACAGCTTCGTCGTCGGCATCGCGGAGCCGCCGGCAGATCCCGACTGACAGGGTGGGACGGCTGCCGCCCTCACCACATGCCGGGTGCCACGTAGCCTGGCCGTGTGCTCAATCGGCTGGACGTCGGCGTGCTGCCACCGGGTCCCCGGTGGGGCTGCTCGGCTACGGATCCGGGTCGACGGCGAGGACGTCGTGGCGCGGGCCGTCGGCGAAGGAGGGCGCGGTCCGTTCGCCGAGGAGGCGTTGTCCGCCGACAGCCACCGTCCGCTCCGGGCGACTGCCGAGAGGCGCCGGGTAGTGCTGGGGGAACCCGCGTGCACGGGCGGGTGCTGCGGCTACCTGTCGGTCTCTGCACAGCGTCATGGTGGGCTGGTCGGGTGATCCGACTGGCAGGTGCCTGTCGATCAGGTGCGCCGCCGGTGTTCCTCTTCGGCGCCGATCGGTACGACGCCGAGGTGAGGCGTCGCTGACGCCACGTCAGGCACTCGATTCCCCCGCCGAAAACCAGTGGAACGGCGCCGCCGTACGCCGCTACCGTGCTGCCGAACCGAGTCGCCGAGGCAAGGACGTCCCGTTGTACACCGTGTGAGACCTCCCGAGTGCTGATCTGTCGCGCGCCGCACCTGTGCGTCGCGCTGCTTCCTGCTGCGGACTTCTCACACTGAAACCGGTGTACTTCTGTGCTCACCATCTGGGCGGTCGTGCCCACCTGCATGCCCCTCGTCCTCCGCCGTTGCCACACGTGCGCGTCCGAGCGCTTCCGGGCGAACGGCAAGTTCCGGGTCAACGCGAACCACAAGCTGCTCGACGCCTGGCTCCTCGTGCTCTGCACCGCCTGCGGGGACACGGCGAAGCTCTCGATCCTGGAGCGGGTGAACGTGCGCTCCCTCCGGCCCGAGCTGCTGGACCGGCTGCACGACAACGACGCCTCCCTGGCAGCCGAGTTGCTCCAGGATCCCGCCGTGCAGCGCCGTAATCGCATCGCCCTCGACTGGGACGGCGCCTGGCGCCTCGACACCGGCGGATCCGGTCACCTCGACGACGAGGTGATCGACGTCTCGGTCCGCTTCGCGGCGCGGATCCCCGTCCGGCCGGTGCGGCTGATCGCCGAAGGGTTCGGTCTCCCCCGGGCCGAGGTCGAGCGGCTGATCACCGAGGGGAACCTCGTTTCGGCGGTCCGGCTCAGCGGCAGACTCTCCGGCGACTTCACCTTCACGCTCAAGCGCTGAGCCCACTCAGCCCACCGGGGCCTGTCCGGCGCGTGCGCCGGACAGGCCCCGGTGATACGAGTTCAGGAGGCGGGCTGCTCCACCTTCGTGGCCGGGTCGCCGTCCACCGCGGCCGCGAGCTGCGGCACCAGGCGGTCGAGGACGTAGGGGATGCTGAGCACGGTGGAGAGGGACACGGCGTTGCCGTAGTCGCCGGTCTCCTTCACGAAGACCTCGCGGCCCTGCTGGACCACCTTCAGGTCGGCGTACAGCTTGTCCTGGTGCAGCTTGGTGACGGCCGTGGTGGTGTCGGGCACGATCCAGACGGCGACGCCCTGGTCGAGGAGGTCGGTGCGCTCCTTGCTGATGTTGGCGCCGAACTGGTCGCCGATCACCTTGTCCAGGTCGGCGGGGAGCTTCAGACCGAGGTCGGAAAGCAGGCGGGAGCGGGCGTCCTGGCTGCCGTAGACGAAGGTGCCCTCGTACGGCGTGGCCATCACGGCCGTGGACGTGGCGAAGGCGGGGTTGGCCTTCTTGGCCGCGGCGAACTCGGCCTCGACGCCGTCGACGAGCGTCTTCGCCTCGTCGGGCTTGCCGAGGGCCTTGCCCACGGTCTCGGTCTGCTGCTGCCACGGAATGCCGTAGTCGTTGTACTCCTTGGGCTGGGCCACGACCGGCGCGAACTTCGACAGCGCGTCGTACTGGGCCTTGGTCAGCCCGGAGTACAGCGCGAGGATCAGGTCGGGCTTCAGGGCGGCGATCTTCTCGACCTGCGGCCCGGTACCGGTGTCCTTCAGCACCGTCGGCGCGGCGGCGGAGCCGAGCTTGTCCTGCGCCCAGGGGCCGACGGCCCCCTTGTAGCCGCCGATCCACTCGGTGGTGCCGACGGGCACGGTGCCGAGGGCGAGGACGGCGTCCTGGTCGGTGAGGCCGACGGTGACCACGCGCTCGGGCTCGGCCTTGATCGTGGTGCTGCCGTACTTGTGGGCGATGGTGACGGGGAAGGCGGTGCTCGCCGACGCCTCGGCGGAGCCGGAGGAGCCCGACTTCGGGGAGTCGGAGGCCGAGTCGGCGGAGCCGCAGGCGGCTACCGCGCCGAGGAGCATCAGCACGGAGGCGAGCAGTCCGGCGAACCGGGTGGCTCTGGGGGCGCGGGGCATCGCGTGATCCTTATGTTCGTTCGGTTCTGGACGGGATGGGTCTGTCACGGGTCGGGTCTGTCACGGACGGGTCTGTCGCGGGTCGGCGGAAGCCCGCGGCCGGCTACGGCCGGGCGCTGCTGCGGTTCTCCGCCCACGCCCGCCACAGGGCGGCGTACGGCCCCCCGGCGGCGAGCAGTTCGTCATGGGTGCCGCTCTCGGCGATGCGGCCGTCCTCCATCACCACGACCCGGTCGGCCGAGGCGGCCTGGCTGAGCCGGTGCGCGACGACCAGGGCGGTGCGCCCCTCCAGGGCGCGATCGGCGGCCTCCTCCAGCCGCCCGGCGCCGGCGCTGCCGGCCTCCGCGGTGGCCTCGTCGAGGACGGCGACCGGTGGGTCGGCCAGTACCAGCCGGGCGAGGGCGAGTTGCTGCGAGCGGTCCGCGGTCAGCCGGTGACCGCCCTCACCGACGACCGTGCCGAGGCCTTCGGGAAGCGCCTCCGCCCAGCCGAGGGCTCCGACCCGCCGCAGGGCCTCGCGCAGTTCCTCGTCGGTGGCGTCCGGCCGTGCCAGGCGTAGGTCCTCGGTGAGCGGGCCGGAGAAGACGTGCACCTCCTGCGTGACCAGGGCCACGGCGCCTGCGCCCTCGGCGGGTTCGGTGCCGCCGATGTCGACCCGGCCGGACGACGGCCGGTGGATGCCGGCCACGATCTTGGCCAGGGTGGTCTTGCCCGCGCCACTGGCACCGACGAGGGCGACCTTCTCCTTGGGACGCAGGACCAGGTCCACGCCGCTCAGCACCGGCCGGCCCGGGACGTACGCGTGGCCGACGCCGTCCACCGCGACGGTGGGGACACCCGCGAAGTCCGCGGGCCGTCGCCGCTCCGCGGCCGCGGGCGCCGGCTCGTCGACGACGCCGACCAGCCGGGCGAGGCCCGCGGTGGCCGACTGGGCGTCGTCCAGCAGGACGAGCGCGGTGTTCACCGGGCCGAAGAGGCTGTGGAAGTACAGGGCCGCGGCGGTGGCCGTGCCGATCGACACGGAACCGCCGCGCACCAGCAGGAATCCGGTCACCAGCACGGCGGCGAGCCCGGTGTACTCGGCCACGTGCAGCCGGCTGTAGAAGCGCAGCACCAGCCGCACCCCGCGCAGCGTCAGGTCGACGGCCGCTTGGGAGCGTTCGGTGACGCGCGCGGTGTGCCCAGCCTCGGCCCGGTAGGCGCGCACGGTGGCCGCGCCGCCGATCGTGTCGAGCAACTGCTGCTGCTGGGCGCCGGTGGCGATGCGCTCGTCGGCGTACAGCGGGCCGGCGTTGCGGACGTACCAGCGCGCGGTGTACGCCTGCACGGGCACCGCCAGCAGCGCCGCCGACAGGAACCGCCAGTCCAGCACGGCCAGCGCGGCCAGGGTCAGCACGATCGTCAGGCCGGAACGGGCCAGTTCGGGCAGCGCCGTGCGGATCGCGTCGGCCACCCGCGACACGTCGCGCGTGACGCGGGCGGTGAGGTCGCCGGAGCCGGCCCGCTCCAGGCGGTCCAGCGGCAGCGACAGCGCCCGTTCGACGAAGCGTTCCCGCAGTTCGGCCAGCACGGTCTCGCCGAGCCGTGACACCAGCGACATGCCCAAGGCGGTGGCCACGCCCTGCGCCACCGCGACGAGCACCAGCAGGACCACGGGCAGCGTCAGCGCGCCCGCTGGTCTCCGGTCGGTGACCAGGTCGACGATGTACCCCAGCAGCGGCTGCGTCAGCAGGCCCGTCGCCGTGGCCGCCACCATCACCAGGGCCCCGCCCGCGGCCAGTGCCCGGTGCGGGCGCACCAGTTCGCGCAGGGCGGCACGGGTCCTGGCCGGCGTAGCCGTGGGCAGCAGTTCGCGCTCCGCGGATCGCGGTGCCGTCGTCATGCCAGTACCGCCGTCCGGTAGGTCGCGTCGTCGTGCACGAGGTCGCCGTGCGCGCCGTCGGCCGCGACCCGGCCGCCGTCGAGGAGCACGACGCGGTCCGTGACGGACAGCAGCGCGGGGCTGTTGGTGACCACGACCGTCGTGCGGCCGCGGCGGTGCTCGCGCAGCCCGGCGGCGATGCGGGCCTCGGTGACGGTGTCGACGGCCGTCGTGGGGTCGTGGACGACGAGCACCGGCCGTTCGGCGGCGAGAGCGCGGGCGAGGACGACGCGCTGGCGCTGCCCGCCGGAGAGCGAACGGCCGCCTTCGGTGATCTCGGAGGCCGTGCCCTGCGGGAGGGCGCGGGCGACCTCGTCGGCGCAGGCGGCGGCGAGCGCACGCCGGGTGTTCCCGGTGCCGCCGAGGTTGTCGTCGAGGGAGCCCTCGAAGAGGTCGGCGTCGTGGGCCGCGACGAGGACGACGGTGCGCAGCCGGGCCGGGTCGAGGTCCGGCAGGGGCACGCCGTCCAGTTCGACGACGCCGGCTTCGGGGTCCGCGGTGCGGCCGAGGCAGTCGAGCAGTGCCTGGACGGCAGCGGGGTCGGTGCTGGCGACGCCGAGGAGTTCGCCGGGCCGGACGTCGAGGTCGGCCTCGCGGAGCGCGCCGAGGCTGACGCCGCGCAGCCGCAGCCCGCCGCGGACCGGGTCCGCCGGGGCCGCCGTGCCGGTCGGTACGCCGGGCTCGGCGGCCAGCACGGACGCGATGCGCGCCGCGGAGGCCCGGCCCTGGGCGAACTCGGCGTTGACCCAGGCGAACACCTCCAGTGGCCCGAGCAGGAAGAGCGCCAGCCCGACGGCGGAGACGAGCTGACCCAGCGTGATGTCACCGGTCAGGGCGAGCCGTCCGCCGATCAGGGCGACCACCGCGATGAAGACTCCGGTGAGCGTGAGCACCACCCCGCCCTGCCACGCCTCGGCGCGTGCCGCGCGCACCGTGGCGCCCAGCGAGGCGCGGCTGGTGCGCCGGTACCGTTCGACGGCGGGGGCCTGGGCGCCGATGCCCTTGAGCACCCGCAGCCCCGTCACCAGGTCCGCGGCGACTCCGGAGGCGTGCGCGGCCTGTTCCTGTTCGGCCTCGCTGCGCCGCTCCAGGGGCTTGCTCAGCAGGTGTCCGAGCCAGAGCAGCAGCGGTGTGCCGAGCAGGACGACCAGCCCGAGCGGGACCGAGATGCGCAGCAGGGCCACGGCGCTCACGAGGAGTCCGGTGAGCGCCGAGATGCCGGTCATCACGGCCATGTTGACGGCGCCGACCCGCTTGGCGTCCTCGGTCGCGATGTTCGCGAGTTCGCCGGGCAGTTGACCCCGCTCCGCGCCGCCGACGGGGTCGAGGATACGCCGTACGAGGGCGATCCGGAGGTCGTGCGCGGCCTGTTCCGCGGCCCGTTCGCCGGCGCGGGCGCCGAAGCGGAAGCTGAAGGAGAGTCCGACGTACACCACGGCCAGCACGGCCAGCCATGTCAACAGCGCGCCGCCGTCGCCCCCGGCCACGGCCCGGTCGACGACCAGGCCGATGAGGACCGGGACCAGCGCCTCACCGAACTGGTGCCCGGCCCCGAGCAGGGCGCCGGTGGCGACGTCCCGCCCGCGGCTTCTGACTGTCCGCAGCAGGACGTCGCGCCCCGGCGGCACCTTCGTTCGCACTCCGTGCACCCCTCCGGACACCCGGCCGTCCCCCGACCGGCCACCCAACAATGTTAGGTAAGGCTAGTCTAACTACGAGGGTCCGGGTCAAGGGCGGCCGGGGCCCCCGGCGGTGCGGGGACCGGTGCGGAACGGTTACGGCACGCGCGCGGTCCACTCCGGGGTACCGAACTTCGTCGCGGCGAGCTCCTCGGCGCGCGCCAGTTCGTCCGCCGTGACCTGACCGGCCGTGAGGCCGTAGCGGGTGCGGAAGGAGTCGACCATGCGGTCGATGACGGCCTGGCGGGGCAGGCCGGTCTGCCGACGCAGTGGATCGACGCGCTTCTTGGCGCTGGCGGTGCCCTTGTCGGAGAGCTTCTCCCGGCCGATGCGCAGCACTTCGAGCATCTTGTCGGCGTCGATGTCGTAGGACATCGTCACGTGGTGCAGCACCGCGCCGGCGCCGCCGTCGGGCCCTACCACGCGCTTCTGCGCGGCGCCGGCGATCTTGCCGGCCTCCGTGGCGATGTCGTTCAGCGGCTGGTACCACGCCTTGATGCCCATGTCGCCCAGCGCCTCCAGCACCCAGTCGTCCAGGTAGGCGTAGGAGTCGGCGAAGGACAGCCCCGACACCAGCGACGCGGGCACCGAAAGGGAGTACGTGATGGTGTTGCCCGGTTCCACGAACATCGCGCCGCCGCCCGAGATGCGCCGCACCACGGTGATGCCGTGACGCTCCGCGCCCTCCGGGTCGACCTCGTTGCGCAGCGACTGGAAGCTGCCGATGATGACCGCCGGGGCGCCCCACTCCCAGACGCGCAGCGTCGGCGGACGCCGCCCGGCGGCGACCTCGGCGGTGATGACCTCGTCCAGCGCCATGTGGAGCTCCGGGGACTGAGGGGCCTCCCGAATCAGCTGCCAGTCGTAGTCGGTCCAGTCCGTCGCCTGCGCGACCGCCCGGCGCACCGCGACGGCGATGCCCTCGGCCGTGAGCCCGTACATCACCGTGCCCTCGGGCAGCGCGGCTTCGACGCGCGCCGCGATCCCCGCGGCGTCGGTGCTCACCGGCGTCCCCTCCAGGGCCCGGTCGATCGCCAGGATCGCCTCGTCGGGCTCGAGGAAGAAGTCCCCCGCGACCCGCACGTCCCTCAGGACCCCGTCCCGCTCGTCGAGGTCGACCACCACCAGCTTGCCACCGGGCACCTTGTACTCGCCGTGCATGACGTTCCGCCTTGATCGTCCGTAGTCCGTTGTCACGGTACCGCCCACGCGAACCGCCCCCCTGCTGACCGGCAACGCGTCCGGCGCCGGGGCGATTCCTGGCCCACCGTGCCCGGTGCCCGTCAAAGACCCGGCTCGGCCCGATCGCCACAGCCAGCCCCTGTCGGAGACCATGTAAGGACAGGAACCCAGGATTCCCGTAGGGGCAAGGTGGAGAATCATGCCCATGGCTCAAGAAGGATCGGCGACAGCGTCCCGGCGCCGATGGACGTCCTCGACGCGCGCTGCCCGAGCCGAGACGTGTTCGTGGACCTGGCGGACAAGTGGGTGCTGCTCATGCTGGTGAGCCTCCGGGAGGGCGGCGACCAGCGCTACAGCGAATTGCAGCGGTCCCTGGGCGGCATCAGCCGGAAGATGCTGTCCCCGACCTTGCGGACCATGGCGCGCGACGGGCTCGTCCTGCGCAGCGTCAACCCCGAGGCGTCTCCGCCGCTGGTCATGTACGGACTGACCACGCTCGGCAGGGAGATCGCCGAGGAGACGCGGGCACTGTGCACGTGGACCGAGAAGCGGGCCACCACCGTGAACGAGGCGCGCGCCGCCTACGACCGCCGTCACGCGGTCACCCAGGAGGCCTGAACCCGCGGCGGGCGCCGCGCCCGCGCCGAGAACCCCGCAGAACACCCGAAGATCCCGCGGACCGCGCCGATCCCCGTCGGCCGAGAGCCGTCCAGCCGCCCACATCAGTGGGCGGCTTCTTTCGCGGACCCGGGCGTCGATCGCCTCCGCGCGCCGAGGTCACCACGCGGCTGAAGCAGGCGCCGCAAGCGCCCGCGGCGCTCTCAGGTCGCCTCTCCCGCACGCGGGATCCGCTGCGGGGCGCGGGCTCCGAGGATGCCGAGGACCTCGTTCAGGGCCGGGCCATGGAGTTCCCGGAAGAACGCCGGGTCGGATCCTGCCCTCCCGGGCCCGGATCCCGGCGAGCGACTCGGCGCACAGCTGAGCCAGGACGCTCGCGAACCGCTCCCTCCGCAGGAGCTTGACGATCTCCTCGTCGAACCATGCACCCGAGTGGGACTCCAGGTCCATGGCGGCGTCGAGCTGGTCCCCCTCGGGGACGTCGCAGTCGTTGAGGACGGCGATCAACCGGACCGCCGCGGTGCCGTCCGGCTGACCTGGTCAACGCAACTCCCCGTTTCCGGGGCGATCCCCCACTCCGCGCCGATGACCGGGCTCAGGCCCGGGCCACCGACTCGCCCGGACTCGAGCCCTGTTCGAGCCAGCCGCGCTCCGCGGCCAGCAGGGCGATCTGGAAGCGGGTCCGGGCGCCGAGAGCCGTGCCGGCCTCGCTGACGTGCTTCTGGACGGTGCGGCGGCTGACGCCCAGCACGCGCGCGATGGCGTCGTCCTTCATTCCGGTGGCCATGAGGTGCAGGATCTCGCGGGTGCGCTCGTCGATGTCCGCCTCCCGCGCCTGACGCGCGAGCGGCCAGTCCTGACGGCTCTCCAGCGACATCGGCACCGCCCGCTCCCACAGGCCCTCGAACAGCGCGACGAGCACCGCGACCAGGGCCGGGGCGTGGATGACGAGCGACCCGGCTGAGGGCTGGTCGCTGTCGACCGGCAGCAGGGCGGTCGTGCGGTCGAAGACCACCAGCTTGACCGGGAGGCCGGAGCTGAGCCGGAGTTCGCCGCCGCCCGCCGTGCCCCGCAGCGCGGTGTCGAGCGACATCTCGTCGGTGAAGCCCTCGGTGTCGTAGACGGAGCGCAGCCGCACGCCGTCGTGGACGGCGGTCTCCCCCGCGGACCGTTCCCGGCCCTCCCCGTAGGCGGTCTCCGTGCCGGTCACGTACGGCGGCTTCGCCAGGTGCAGCACCTCGCGCCGGCTGGCCTTGAGCAGGTGGGCGTAGCGCGCCGCGACCTCCTCGGCCCGTTCCAGGACCTCGACGAGATGCGGCGCGTGCGGGCCCGAGACGGAACGGTAGACCTCGTGGAGCTGCTCCATGTACAACTCCGCCTGGGCGAGCTCGCTGCGCCTGCGGGCGAGCAGCGACCCCAGGGACGAGCGCGGCGGGCCGGCCCGCCAGCGCGTCGGCCGGCCCGCGATGCGGATGACGAGCAGTTCGTCCTCCAGCGTCCGCAGTGCCCGCCCGGCCTCCTCGGCCGGTACGCCGGCGGCCTCCGCCACCGCGTCGGCGTCGGCCGCGGGGTGGCCCACCAGGAACTCCAGGACGCGGCCGCTCAGCGGGTCCAGGCCGGTGCCGGTCCACGGGCCGCCGGAAGTGACATCCATCTGGCCTGCCCATCTGTCGATCGGGAAACGCAGGTTGATCGTACGCCCCGCCGGTTTCCACGGATCGTCCGCCGGTCGTCCACGCGTCGCCCGCCCGTCGCCCACGGTTCGGCACGACGCGCATGTGCGCAACTGCACGAACCCGCTTCCGCGGGAGCTTGTCCGTGCTGACGGAGCACCGCCAAGGTGATCTCCACCCCGCCAGTCCCGACGACGCAGCTGGCCCTGCACACACCCAGAAGGGCGTTGCATGTCCTCACGCTCCAGACGCACCCGGTTGACGGCGCTCGCCGCTGTCCTCCTCACCCTGACCGCGGCCCCGCTCGCCCACGCCGCCCCCGACACCCCGGCGTCCCCACCGGATGCCGCTCCGGCCGCGCACTCCCTGACCCTCGCCGACGGCTCGGTGGTGCACTGGTCCGACGACGGGACGGGAACCCTGACCCGGAAGGACGGCACCACCCGGGCCTTCCCGGTGCCGCAGCCGCAGGGCCGCACCGGGCTCGGCGAGCCGCTCTCCCCGTCCGCCACGGTCCTCCAACGCCGGGCGGACGCGGCCGCGTTGACCCCCTACACCCTGGGGGCCGCTTCCGGGGGTGCCCGCTCGGCGGTCCGGCCGCAGACCATGAACTCCGGTGCCGTCACGCTCCCGGACTCCGTCCGCGACTCGATCGACGGCCTCGGTTCCCGCCGCGGCGCCCGCTCCGCGGCGCCGGCGGCCTCCGGCGGCGTGCCCGCCAACGAGGGGCTGACGACGTCCTTCCAGTCCTACCTCAACTCCGGTGGCGTGAACGTCGTCGGGGCCTTCCAGGACTCCGCGGACCTCCTGCACGCGCTGCCCGGCGCGGGCCAGATCGTCACCAACGTCTCGCTGGGCGACCTGACCGACCAGTCCATGGCGGACGCGGGCGACGAGTACGTGCGCGGCTACGGGCCCACCACCGTGGTCAAGGACGGCCAGCGCTACCTGGACTACCCCTCCCTGCCGCTCATCCCGACCTACACCAGCGACAAGGCGGGCCGGCTCGACCCGACCGGTTCCATCGAGGGCCAGGACCCCAATCTCGGCGAGGTCCTGCTCGACTTCTCGATGATGGCGCCGCTGCCGCACGACCGGCAGCGCCCGGAGGCCACCGGCAGCGGGGCCACCGACCTGCTGGGCATCGCCCCGGGGGCGCAGTACCGGCTCGTCGTGCCCGAGGAGCCCTCCGCCGAGGGCATCGCGACGGCACTGCGCGCCGCCGCCGCGCAGAAGCCGCGTCCGACCGTGATCACCGCCAGCCTCGGCTTCGGCACCGACGGGTCGATCGGCTTCCCGTCGCGGTGGCTGGAGGACGACCCGGCGATCCGGGACACGCTGCGTTCCATCGTGGACTCGGGCATCGTGGTGGTCGTCTCCTCCAACGACGGCACGCGGCTCGGCCTGCCGGTGTCCGTCGGCCCGGACGGCGGCAGCACCCCGACCGACCTCACGTCGAGCACCCACGCGCAGACGAGCATCGACGACGTCGCCCCGACCACGACCCCGTCGCTGGTGCGTGACACCGGGGTGATCGGCGCGGGCGGCACCACCGTCGACGACACCCTCAGCTCGGACGACGTCCGTACCGCCGTCTACCCGACGACCCGCTACAACGGTTCGGCCGGATACTCGTCGGGCTTCGGCACCCGGATCGACCTGGCCGCACCCGGCGACAACCTGCCCTCGCTGTTCCACACCTCGGACGGCCCGCAGGTGGTGCTCAACGGCGGCACCTCCGCTTCGGCACCGATGATCGCCGCCGCGGCGGCCGACGTCCTGGCGGCGGCGAAGGCCACCGGGCAGACGCTGACCCCGCGCAAGGTGCGTGACCTGCTGGTCGCCACCGGGCGGCCGATCGCCCAGCCCCCGCAGGCGGACCAGGAACTGCACATGGGCACGCAGCTGGACGTGACCGCCGCCGTGGAGAAGGTCCTCGCCAAGCGCCACGACCTCGCCCCGTCGGCGGTGCGCCTGTCCGTCGCCCAGCGCCAGGTCGTGTCCGTCACGCCCGGCGTCTCGTTCGTCGAGGCCACCGACCCGTCCGCCATCGACCTGGCCGGGCCGGCCGGCGGCTGGGACGACGTGCCGACCGGCGAGAACGCGTTCGCCCCGCTCACCTTCGGCCTCGACCTCACCGGTGCGCACAAGGACCTCACGTACCGTCTGCGGGTGGGCGACCACGGCGTGATCCCCTCCTCGGGGCCGAGCCTGCGGGTCCTGCCCAGCGAGCTGCTGGGGGCCGCGGGCCTGCCGCTCGTGTCGTCCGAAGCACGCAGCCTCCAGGTGACGTTCGAGGCGCTCGACGGCGGCAAGGTCGTCGCCTCGGCCGCCCGCAAGCTCACCCTGAGCGCGACCGACGGCACCCACTTCCAGCCGCAGGCACCCACCGCGCCCGGCGTGAGCCCGCTCGGGAAGCCGGTGACCGTGCACTACGACCTGACAGGTCTGCGCGACACCACGGACCCGGAGCTGGTGCTGTCCTCGGTCGGTCACTGGACGCCGTTCACCGCGAGCGACAAGTGGCGTGCCCAGTGGCGCACTCCGCTCACCGGCACGAAGGGCTCGGTGACGATCCCGGCCTCCGCCTTCGCGGCGGGCGGCGCGGGTCTGTACGGCGTCGGTATCACCCTCTACGACGGCCAGGTCTTCGGTGACTTCCGGGCGCTGCGGGTCGGCCCCGGCGCCGATCAGCGGCCGGAAGCACCCCTGCTGAGCCACGGAACGACCGAGAAGGCGCACTCCGTCGAACTCGCCCGCTCCGACGCCAAGCTGACGGTGAACTGGGACGCCTCGGCGACCGACGACGCCGACGGCGCCGCGATCGAGTTCCTGACCCCGGCGCCGACGCTGTACGGCGCGCTCAACACCGCCACGAACCAGAACGGCAGCGGCCGGGACGACAACGGCGTCGACCACGCGTCCACGCTGTTCCGCCCCCTGCCCTCGGTCAAGGGCAAGACGGTGCTGGACCTGAAGGCGCTCGGCCTGCCGACCGGGCTGCAGTACCCGGTCCGGATCATCGCCACCCATGACGGCAAGCCCGTCGGGCAGGCCTCGCCCACCTCGTTCGTCGAGTACCTCGACGGCGAGACGATCTCGGGCACCCTGGAGAACTTCGAGGTCAGCGGCGATACCGCGCTGCTGTCCACGGACGACTTCGTGGACGGGGACGACGGCTGGATCCACCTGCGCGACTCGGCGACGACCGCGTACTCCCTGAGCGACGGCACCCTCGGGACCGTCGTGGCGCACGACACCGGCAAGGGCATGATGTCCGAGGTCGTGGGGGCCGACCAGAAGACGGGCCGCACCCTGATCGGCTACCAGCCCTTCGACGGCGGCACCATCCCGGAGGTCGCCCTGCGGGACACCGCCACCGGCGCCGAGGTGCGGACGACGGTGCTGGACCCGGAGGGCGACTCCACGTCGATCTCCTTCATGGGCGGGGCCGTCGACACGGCCCGGCACCGGGCGGCCGTGGTGACGTACGACGGGGTGTCCGGGGTCGACAGCCTCTGGACGGTCGACATGACCACCGGCCGCGTCTCCGACCCGCTGCCGCTCAACGCCTCCCAGCCGGGGCGGGCGCTGGGCAATGTCACGGTGGACTCCTCGACGGGCATCTTCTTCGTGGCCACCTCCGGCACGATGGGGCCCTGCCTGTCCGGGCGCGTCCCGTACTACGCGGTCTCGGTCGACGTCACCGCGCGTACCGTGTCGCCCCTGGCCACGTTGCCCGCATGCGTCGCCGGTCTGCTGCCGGACGGCAAGGGCGACAAGGTGTACGTCGCCGCCGGGCCCGTCACGCCCAACTACAACAGCGGCGACTTCCCGACCAGCACCTGGCGCTCCGCGTCCCAGTCCACCCTGGCCACCTCGGCGCCCGCCGACCTCGGGACGAGGGGCGTCATGTGGCCGACCCTCGACACGCAGCACGGCGTCGCCCTCGTGGCGCACCTCTACGAGGAAGCCACCACCGGGGACAACAACGCCCTGAGCGAGATCACCGTCCTCGACCCGGACACCGGGAAGGTCCTCGCCCGGCATCCTGTCGCCAATCTCGTCAGCTCCACGATCTCCACGTCCAACTTCGACTTCACCGGCCGCCGCGGCCTGTTCCTCGACCCCGCCCACCGCACCGCGTACCTGGTGAACCCGTGGGCGAACGGTCTGGAGCGGATCACCTACTGACCCCGATCACGTGAAGAGCCCCCGCCGGGTCCGGCGGGGGCTCTTCACGTGCCGGGCCCCATGGGCAGTCCCGCCCACCGCCGCCGGCCACGGGGCCGAGCCGTGGGCTGCGGTTCACGGCGCGATGCGACGAGGTCGCAGCGACGTTCCGGGACGACAGTGAGCACGGCGTCCAGCCGTCCGTGACCGCGCGTTGGTGCGAGAGGCCGAGCGCATGCCCGGTGTGACTGCCGTCGACGTTGCCCGGTCTTCCGCGGGCTCAGAACGGGGGCATCGTTGCCGCTGAACACGATGTGTTCCCCACCCGTCGGCCGACGTCGTGGAGCGCAGACTACGGAGTTCGTTCCGGCGGCCGACTTCCGCTCGTTCGTCGAGGGCCTTGCTTCGGGCGGCTCACGCCGTGACGACTCTGTTCATGACCCGGGGGACATCAGAGGCGGCGACGCAATTCACCAGGACGACGAGGGACCGTCCGGTGAATCTTCGCGGAAGTTCCGAAAACGCCCCGCGGAATTGGGCAGGCCGGGATTTCACTCCCTGAAAGCAGGGGCCACGCGGTCCTGAACTGAGGTTATGGTCAGTTGACCATTAAACCAGTTTTGATTGGTGTGTGCTTGTCAATGACCGCGAATCGCCAGGACGCATCTTCCGAAGCCGCGCATGCCGCCATCCTGCTGCAGATGCTCAGCGGTTACTGGGTGACTCAAATCGTTCGTGCCGCCGTCGACCTCTCCCTCCCGGATCATCTGGCCGACGGCCCCCTGAGCGCGGAGGAGATAGCCGAACGGGAATCCAGCGACCCCGCGACCACCTACCGGCTGCTGCGCGCTTGCGCTGCGCTCGGCCTGGTGGCCCACGACGGCGGGCGCCGCTTCTCGGGCACCCCCCTGAGCGGCCTGCTGCGCACCGGCGCGCCGAACACCCTGCGGGAGGTGGCCCTCACCTGGGCGGGGCCCTCTCACTGGCGGGCCTGGGAGCGGTTCCCGGAGGCCGTCCGCAAGGGGGGCACTCAGATCGAAAGCGCGCTGGGCACGGACTTCTTCAGCTACCTCGGCGACAACCCGGCCGAGGCGGAGCTCTTCTCGGTCGCCATGTCCGGCATGTCGGAGCAGTTGAATCGCGACCTCGCCCGGGCGCTCGACACCACCGGCACCAGCGTCGCGGTCGATGTCGGTGGCGGCACCGGAGCGCTCGTGCAGGGGCTGCTGCTGGCGAACCCGGACCTTCGCGGGCAGAGCCTGGACCTGCCGCACGCCTCTGCCGGAGCGCGGGCCTCGGCCGAGAAGCAGGGACTGGCCGACCGGTTCACCGCGGTCACCGGAGACTTCTTCGAGTCCGTCCCGCCGGCCGATCTGTACCTGCTCAAGATGGTCCTGCACGACTGGAACGACGCCGATTGCATCCGCATCCTGCGAAATTGCCGCGCCGCCGCACGGCCGGGCGCGCGCGTCGTGGTGGTGGAGAACGTGATCGGGGAGATCGGAGCGCCCGGCTTCGAGCCTCTGGCCGACATGCACATGCTGGCGATGCTGCCGGGCCAGGAACGCGAGCTTCCCGAGTTCGACGCGCTCTTCGCCGCGTCGGGATGGCGGCGCACGGCCGTCACCCCGACAGGATTCCAGTTCAAGATCATCGAGTTGGGGACGATCTAGCACTCGGGCCGGACCGGCGTGATCCGATGGAGGGCGGGCCGGCAGCCACACGGCTGCCGGGCCGCCCTTCGGTGTTCCCGCGGTGCAACCGCCCGCACCCGCCGCCCCGTTCGCATGGTTGACGTGGACCCGTCACCCTGTCATGGTCTAGACCTGATAGGGCGCCGTGCCCGGACCGGTCCGGGCACGGCGCCCTCCGCCACAGCTCCCTCCCCCACCGCTACGGCCGCGAGCCGTGTAAGGAGCGATGCCCCGATGTCGTTGTCCACCAGACATGCCAGACGCTTCTCCTTCCGGCGGGCCGCCGTGGGACGTTCCCTGGTCACGGCCGTTCTCACCGCGGTCCTCTCCGCACTGTTCGTGGCCGCGCCCCCCGCGCACGCGGCCGACGGCCAGATCTCCGGACTGGCCGGCAAGTGCGTCGACGTGGCGGCCGCCAACAGCGCCAACGGCACGGCCGTACAGCTCTACGACTGCAACGGCACCAACGCGCAGCGCTGGTCGAACTCCGGCGACGGCACCCTGCGGGCGCTCGGGAAGTGCCTGGACGTCGTGGACCGCAGCACCGCCGACGGCGCGGCGGTCCAGCTGTGGGACTGCTCCGGCGGCGCCAACCAGCAGTGGGTGGTGACCGCGGCCCACGACATCGTGAACCCCGCGGCCAACAAGTGCCTGGACGTCCGCGAGAACAACTCCGCCAACGGCACCCGGCTGCAGATCTGGACCTGCACCGGCGGCGCCAACCAGAAGTGGAACGCCCCGGCGGGCGGCGGCAACCCGGGCAACCCGTCCGGATTCGTGGTCAGCGAGGGCCAGTTCAACCAGATGTTCCCGAACAGGAACGGCTTCTACACCTACAGCGGCCTGGTCGCGGCCCTGTCGGCCTACCCCGGCTTCGCCAACAGCGGCAGTGACACGGTGAAGAAGCAGGAGGCCGCGGCCTTCCTCGCGAACGTCAATCACGAGACCGGCGGCCTGGTCTACGTGGTGGAGCAGAACACCGCCAACTACTCGCACTACTGCGACTGGGGCCAGCCCTACGGCTGCCCGGCCGGCCAGTCCGCGTACTACGGCCGCGGCCCGATCCAGCTCAGCTGGAACTTCAACTACAAGGCCGCGGGCGACGCCCTCGGCATCGACCTGCTGGGCAACCCCTGGCGCGTCGAGCAGGATTCGGCCGTCGCCTGGAAGACCGGCCTGTGGTACTGGAACACGCAGAGCGGCCCGGGCACCATGACGCCGCACAACGCGATGGTCAACCAGGCGGGCTTCGGCCAGACGATCCGCTCCATCAACGGTTCACTGGAGTGCGACGGCCGCAATCCCGCACAGGTGCAGAGCCGGGTGAGCGCCTACCAGCAGTTCACGGGGATCCTCGGGGTCAGCCCGGGGAACAACCTCTACTGCTGAGCGACGCCGTAGCCTTCCGCCCGTGGGCGGCCCGGTGGATCCGGGCCGCCCACGGGCGCAGTCATGCGGCCGCAGTCATACGGCGGAGGGCCGGCCCAGTGCCGGCCCGAGGCGGGTGGCGATGTCGGTGAGGATCTGGACGTAGTCCTCGTGCTCGAAATGGAACGGCAGGGCGAACGCCACCTCGTCCACCTCGCGGAAGGCGGCGTGCGCCGTCAGCCGCTCGGCGATCTCGTCGGAGCTGCCCACCAGGTCCGGGGCGAACATCAGGCGCGCCGGCCCCTGCGGCGCGGCCGTGCGCGGCAACCGCGCCGCGGCGTAGGCGGCGTACTTGGCCCGCTGCTCCGGCGTCGCGCTGTCGGTGGGCACCACGACGAGTCCCTGCGAGACGCGGGCGTTCTCGCCGTCGGGGTGACGGTCCCGGAAGGCGCGGATGTGCGAGAGCTGGACCGCCGCGAAGTCCGCCGACGCCCCCGGCCCCTCGGCCTTCACCACGCTGCTGGTCAGGAAGTTCATGCCGTGCTCACCGGCCCACTGGGCCGACCGCAGGCTCCCGCCGCCGTACCACATACGCCGCCCCAGCCCCGGGGAGTGCGGCTGGACGCGGTCGGAGAAGACCTCGATGCCCTCGACACCGCTGAAGTCGGTGGCCGGCTTGCCGCGGACGAAGTCCAGCAGGCGCTCCACGCGGGTGTAGCCGAAGTCCTCCTGGTCGGCCGTGTCGGGGTACAGCGCGTTCTTGACCTCGTCGTAGTGCATCGGCGGTCCCACGCTGACGCCCGGGTTGAGACGGCCGCCGGACAGCAGGTCCACCGTCGCCAGGTCCTCGGCCAGCCGCAGCGGGTTCTCCCAGCCGAGCGGGATGACGGCGGTGCCCAGTTCGATGCGGCTGGTCCGCTGGGAGGCCGCCGCGAGGACGGCGACGGGAGAGGAGATGCCGTACTGGA
Source organism: Streptomyces sp. MI02-7b (assembly GCF_033793585.1). Classification (NCBI taxonomy): domain Bacteria; kingdom Bacillati; phylum Actinomycetota; class Actinomycetes; order Kitasatosporales; family Streptomycetaceae; genus Streptomyces; species Streptomyces sp. MI02-7b. The sequence goes on from NZ_JARAWX010000001.1 coordinate 333,765, forward strand.
GGTGGCGGTGGCGCACCCAGGCGCTGTCGAAGCCCAGCCGCTCCCCCAGCTCGATGATCTCCAGCGTGGACTGGTGGCCGCGACGAGGATCGGCCTCGTCGAACAGCCCGATGGTCAGGAAGCCCAGCTTGCGCAGCGGCCTCGACGTCGACGACACGGCGTATCCTCCCTCGTCAGCGGCGCCCGCGGCGCCCGTGCCCGCGGTCCCGCGGTCCCGCGATTGTCCCAGGCGCCCGGCGCGCACCGGCGGTCACCCCAGTGCGGACGACGGCACGACCGCGAACTCTGCGGGCCCGACGGTGAGTACCCCGTCCGTCAGCGGTGTGCAGCGGACACCGCCCTTGCCGCGCAGGGCGCGTTGCGCGCCCGGGCCGATGACGGCGTCCATCCACGCGCACGGCCGGGCGGGGCGCCGTACGGCCAGCAGGACCGGTCCGTCGCCGGTGTCGAGCGAGACGGTCTCGCCGACGAGAGCGTCGATGTCGACACCGCGCAGCAGGACGTTGCGGCGCGCGTGGCGCAGGTCGACGTCCGGGTCGACGTCCGACGGGAGGTTCTCCGCGGCCATGAGTGTGACCGCGGCATCGCGGTGTGCGGGCCTCGCGAAGTAGCGGTCCCCCACGAGGCCGAGATTCGCCCGCACCTCGGCGCGCAGCACGAGTTCGCCGTCGTGCGCCGGGGACGGCCCGTCGGACGGCCGCCCCATGTACCGGTGCACGGGCGAGACCAGGAGCTGGACGACTTCCACCGCGGGCATGATGGCCACCAGCCTACGGCCCGCCGGGCGCGGAGGGGGCGGCAATTGGTACAGACCTTGACGCGAGCACGCCACAGCCTTACCGTCTCGACCCAACCTGGCGTTCACGTTCACATACGTCGTTCAGATACGCGAACGCCCCGAGCTCGCAGGAGGTCCCCCCATGCGCGTGCGTACGCTCCTCGCCTCCCTGGCCGTCGCGACCGTCGCCCTCGGCAGCGGCCCCGCCTTCGCCGCCGACCCCGACGTAGCCCCCGGCGGCAACTTCGACCTCTCGGTCTGGCAGCTCCAGGAGCCGGTCGGCTCCCCGGGCTCGCCGACCACCATCTCCTCGTCCCGGCTCCAGGGGGCGAACGGCTACCAGGACTCGTACTTCTACACCGACACCCGCGACGGCGCGATGACCTTCTGGGCGCCGGAGAAGGGCGTCACCACGCCCAACTCCAACTACGCCCGCTCCGAGCTGCGCGAGATGAACCGCAGCGGCAGCGCCGCGGACTGGCCGCTCAGCGGCACCCACCGCATGAACGCCACGCTGCGCGTGGTCTCGGTGACCTCCAACGTCTGCGTCGGTCAGATCCACCTCGGGTCGGGCGGCTCGTCCACCAAGCCGCTGCTGGAGCTCTACTACCGCTCCAGCGGCGACATCGTGCTGGGCACCGAGAACTCACCCTCCGGCGGCCAGACGCTGCACACCGTCGGCCATGTGTCCGTCGGCAAGACATGGACGTACACCATCGGCGTCTCCGGCGGCCACACGATCGACCTGACCGTCAACGGGAGCACCACGCACTACGCGATCCCGTCGTCCTTCAACCCGTACAAGCAGTACTTCAAGGCCGGCTCGTACAACCAGTCGTCCTCGGACAGCACCACCAGGGGCGCCCGCGTCGCCTTCTACGGCCTCACGGTCTCGCACAGCTGAGTTCCCCCTCCCGCCGCGGGCGCCGCGCCCGCGGCGGGGCCGGTCACGTCCCCGCGCAGCGCTCGCGCAGGACCGCGACCCCGTCGCCCGTCAGGTCGTCGCAGTACGCCGCGCGGCCGGTCATGGCCATCACGAGGGAGAGCGTCGGGCCGGACACCAGGGCCCCGGAACCGCTGGTGAAGGGTCCGTCGTCCGCGACGAGCCGCAGGCCGCCGATACGGCCCTTGGCGAGCACCACCATGTCCGAGCCCTGGTAGTAACCGGCGACGTGGGTGAGCGTCCCGATCGGGTGGTCGCGGCGCAGCCCCAGGGGGCGCCGGATGTCCTCCCCGTGCACGATCACCTCGCCGAGCAGGGCCACGACGGGCAGCGGGGGCTTGGTCCTGCTCGGCACCGCCCGCCGGAACCGCTCCAGTGTCTCGGCCGGCGTCGCGCCCAGGTGCTCCGCGAGCCGCATGGCCACCATCCGGTCGAAGTCGAAGCGGCAGCGGATCACCCCGGACATCCACCGCGCGGGCGAGAGCCGCGCCGAGGCGGTGATGTGCGCCAGCACCTCGCGAACCGTCAGCCCGTCGCACAGGGAAGGCGTCGCCCACCCCTCGTCGTCCAGTCCCGCCAGATCGGCCGCCAGCGCAGCCCGCTCCGCCTCGACCAGGGGCCACAGCCCGGCGCCGCCCTTCGCCCGGTCCACGATCACGTCCTCGTCGGTCATCGTTCGCAGGTCTCCTGTCGGCCCGTGGCTCGCCCTGACCGGTCGGACGCCGATCCCCGTACGAGCGGACCGCAGGCCCGGGTCGAACCCATCGCGTCGCGGAGCACGATACGACGCGAGGCCCGTCGGTCGCCACACGGGCAGGCGGCCTGCCCACCCGCCGCTCGGGCCGAGGTCCGCGTGGTGCTGGTCGGCCGCGGCATTCCGTCCTTTCCCCGGCGCGAACGCCGGGTGGAGCTCTTTTCGTTCGCCCGCTGGGGTGAACGCCGCGCACGCTGCCCTCGGGGGCACCGGGGGAGGCGGTGCCGCCTCCCCCGCGGACGTGCGGCGTGAACCGTTCCGGCGTCAGCCGGTCAGCCGGTCAGCCGGTCAGCGCCGCGAGCTCCGCGTTGGCGCGCTCGGTGACAAGGGCGAGGACGCGGCCCGCGGCGGCCAGGTCCTCGGCGGGTATGCCGCCCCAGATACGGGCGGAGACGGGTGCGGTCTCCGCGCCGACGATGGCGAACAGCTCGCGTCCCGCGTCCGTGGGGCGAAGGTGCGCACCGTCGGAACCGAGCAGCCCCTTGGCCAGCAGCTCGTCGAGCGTGGCGCGGAGGTCGGCCGGATCCGCTTTCAGGGACTGCTGGACCTGGGCGGTGAGTTCGTCCGGCGTCTGCGCGACGTCGGAGGCGACGGCGGCGCGCAGGGCGACCTGCTGTTGGAACGTGACGCCGTGCCGGGCGAGCACGTGCTCCAGGACGCCGCGGGCGGCGTAGTGGGCCAGGGCGAGGCGACGGGCGTCGGCGACGGGCGTGGTGGATGCGGCGGTGGTCATGGTGGTGTCCCCTTGATTGCTCTCGTCGTTCGGTACGGATGGAGCCGGAGGTGCGTCGAGCAGGGTCGTCAACTCCTCGGCGAGCGCGCGCGTCCGCCGGGCGGCGAGGCCGGCGAGCGGCTCCAGCGACTGCTGAAGCGGCCCCTCGACCCCCGCGACGGCCTGCCCCGTGCCGGCCGGCTCCAGGGCACGCGCCGGCTGCGAGACGTACAGCCCGGCGGAGCCGCCGCGCCGTCGACCGCGACCCGCCACGTGTCGGCGAGCCGCCCTACCAGGAAGCCGGGCGTGGGGCCCGGGGACACCTTGCCCGTGCCAAATAGAGTACATGGAAACTATGTCCACGGCTACTATTTCCGGGGCGGACGCCGCGCCGCCCGGCCCCTCGCTCCGTCAGGCCGGAGCCCGCCCAACCGGTCGCCCCTGCCGGACCGTTCGCGTCGCGGGCCGGCACCCGGTCACTTCGGCAGCGCGGCGACGTCGGCCGTCATCCAGATCAGGCGCTCGCCGTTGTGCTCGAAGTCGTGCCGGGTGACCATGCCCATCCGCTGGTAGAAGCCCTCGGCACGGGGCTCCGCGCCGACGCCGAGCAGGTGCGCGCCGAGCGCGACGGCGCGCCGGACCAGGTCGTCCCAGAGCAGGCGCCCGACGCCGGTGCCGATGCACGGGCGGTCGACGAAGAACAGCCCGATCCCGAGGTAGTCCGCGTGCTCGTTGAGCGTGTAGAAGCCCACGGGCACGCCGCCCCTCTCGGCGACCGTGGCATGCCGGGACGTGATGTCCGCCGCCGTGAGCTCCGGCGTCACGGCGGGTACGTCCTCCGCGCGGCCCCCGGTCCAGTGCGACTTCGACCGCAGCACCAACGCGTCGAGCGACGGGAGTTCCTCCGGCCGGGCCGGGCGGATGGAGACACCTTCCATGCCACGAGGGTGGCACTCACAGGTCGTGACGTCACCCCGGCGCAGCCCGCGCCAACGTCCGCGGATCGCGGGAATCTCGGGCTGCGCGAACGTAGCGGATTGACAGGTTCACACAGTAGAACGTTCACGCAACGCATGACTTGCTGCGCTCAAGGGCAATCGGGGCACTTCAGCTGCCCGCGATGCCCGGTCGGCGCCCCCGAGGAGGCGGACAGATGACCCTTGGTGAGTCGTCCACGCCGAGAGAGCGCTCTCTCAGCCCAGGAAGCACGTCCCGCCCAGCACCGTCCTCGTGCGAGGCCGGAAACCTTCCCACTTACTCAGCTCCGCGCCCAGCGGAAAGGACAATCCCTATGCCGACCCTGCCTCCTGGCACTGCGGGGCACCCGTCCGAGCGCCGCACCCGCCGCAGATTCGGTCGGGTCCTCGCGCTCGGCGTCATCTTGGCGACGTGTGTCATGACGACCGGAACGGCGGCCATCGCCGACTCGCCGGACCCCGGCACGACCGGCCTCGGCACGACAGGACTCGGGGCCGACGTCACCGTCTTCGATCCGAGCATGCCGGTCGCCGACATCCAGGCGACCCTCGACGCCGCGAACGCCGCCCAGGTCGACAACGAGATGGGCACGACGCGCCACGCCTACCTCTTCAAGCCCGGAACGTACGGCACCGCGCAGCACCCGCTCCAGGTCAAGGTCGGCTACTACACCGAGATCGCCGGCCTGGGCGCCTCACCCACCGATGTCGTCATCAACGGCAAGGTCGAGGTCTACAACCGCTGCCTGGAGGGCGGCGGGACGAGCAACTGCCTGGCGCTGGTGAACTTCTGGCGGACCCTGTCCAATCTTTCCATCAAGATCAACGCGACCGGCCAGGGCGGCTGCCAGGCATCGGCCGACTTCTGGGCCGTCTCCCAGGCCGTGTCCATGCGACGTCTGGACATCAGCGGCGGCAACCTCTCGCTGATGGACTACTGCAGCGCCGGTCCGCAGTACGCCAGCGGCGGCTTCATCGCCGATTCCAAGTTGCCTTCCGTCACGAGCGGGTCGCAGCAGCAGTGGCTCACCCGCAACTCCGAGGTCGCCGGCTGGTCCAACGGCGTGTGGAACCAGGTCTTCTCGGGTGTCGTCGGCGCCCCGGCGGAAACCGGCTTCCCGAACCCGCCCTACACCACGCTCGACACCACTCCGGTGAGCCGCGAGAAGCCGTACCTGTTCGTCGGCCCGGACGGGACGTACAACGTCCGCGTGCCGTCCGCCCAGAAGAACAGCCGGGGCGTCTCGTGGGCCGGCGGCATCACTCCGGGTCGCACCGTACCGATCGGCGACTTCTTCGTCGCGACCCCGTCGGACTCGGTGCACGACATGAACAAGGCGCTGTCACAGGGCAAGAACCTGCTGCTCACCCCCGGCGTGTACGACATCGCGTCGACCATCCGGATCAAGCGCGCCGACACGGTGGTGCTCGGTATCGGACACGCGACGCTCACCGCCGTGGGCGGCTCGACCCCGATCGAGGTCTCCGACGTCCCCGGAACCGTCATCGCCGGTGTCACCATCGACGCGGGCCCGAAGGAGTCGCCGGTCCTGCTGCAGGTGGGCAAGAAGCCCGGCAACAACCACAAGAGCTCGCCGGACGACCCGACGACCCTGTCCGACGTGTACTTCCGCGTCGGCGGACCGCACGTCGGCAAGGCCGACGTCGCGCTCCAGGTCAACAGCGACGACGTGATCATCGATCACACCTGGGTGTGGCGGGCCGACCACGGAGTGGACGGCCTGACCGACACCGAGCGCTGGAACACCAACACCGGCCGCAACGGCGTCGTCGTCAACGGTGACCACGTGACCGCGACGGGCCTTTTCGTGGAGCACTTCCAGCAGTACAACACCGTGTGGAACGGCGACGACGGTACGACGATCCTCTACCAGAACGAGTTGCCGTACGACCCGCCGACGCAGGCCGACTGGATGAACGGCCCGGTCAAGGGCTGGGCGGCCTACAAGGTCGACGACGACGTGAAGACGCACCGCCTCTACGGCGGCGGCGCCTACGTGTTCAACCAGAACAACCCGGCCATCCACACCGAGAACGGCTTCGAGGTCCCCCTGTCCCCCGGGGTCAGGCTGCACCACATCATGACCGTCAACCTCGGGGCCGGAACGCTCGACCACGTCGTCAACGGCGTGGGCGGTCCGGCGGACACGACGAGAATCGGTTCGCCGGTGTTCCTGGCGGACTATCCGGCCCCGTAGCGCACGGCGGCACGTGAGCACAGCGGCACGGCGACTGCCCGGTCCGGTGTCACCGGACCGGGCAGTCCCCTTGTGCGCTCACGTCCCGCACGGGACGGATGACGACGCTTCGGTGCGGAGCTGGGCGATCCCCATGTCGAGCGCGGCTTCGAGGTGCGTCAGCGAACCCGTCGCCATGAGAATGGAGACCCCGCCCTGGATACCGGCGAGCAGAGCGGCTCCGGCCCTGCCGGCGTCCAGCGAGGCCGGGATCTCGCCCTGCTCCTGCATGCTGCGGATGCCGGCGGTGATGTCGGACTCCCACGCCGCCAGCAGTTCCCGGGTCACGGCCTGGGCGCCTGGGGTGGTGCGGCTGAGCTCGGACGTGAGCACGCCCAGCGGGCAGCGCGGCCCCTGCTCGCGGTAGCGGTCGACGACGGCCTCGCGCCACCGCTCCCACGCCTGCCACGAGTCGAGCTCGCCCAGGTAGGGCTGCTGGTCGGACAGCACCCGCGCCGCCTCGTGGGACGCCACCGCGAGCAGCAGCTCCTCCCTGCCGCCGGGGAAGTAGTGGAAGAGCTGGCTCTTGCTCGTCGCGGTGTGGCCGCGGATGTCGTCCAGGGTGGTCTCGCCCGGGCCCCGCTCACGGATCACCGTCGCCGCGCCCTCGATGATCCGCTGGCGGGTGGCGGCCCCCTTGGCCGTGAGTCGCGAGGTCATGCCGACATTCTCCGCCCCGGGTTCCGGACACGCCAGTCCGATTCCTGGCCCGGGATCACTGCCCGGGCAGCGGCCGTACCGGGTGCTTGCTCATGATGGACACGCGGTTGAACGCGTTGATGGTGATGGCCACCCAGATCACCGCGGAGATCTCGTCGTCGGACAGGACCTCGCGGGCCCCGGCGTAGGCCTCGTCCGCGGCGGCGGTGTCCGCCGGGGTGGTGGTCGCCTCGGCCAGCGCGAGCGCGGCACGCTCGCGCAAGGTGAAGACCTCGGTGTCCCGCCAGGCGGGCAGCACTCCCAGCCGCTGCGGGTCCTCGCCGGCGCGCAGTGCGGCCCTGGTGTGGACGTGCAGGCAGTAGGCGCAGGCGTTGATCTGGGAGACGCGCAGGTTGACCAGTTCCACGAGCACGCGGTCGAGCCCGGCGTCCGCCGCCGCGCCCCGGATCGTCTCCGCGGCGTCGCGCATGGCCCCGTAGGACTGCGGGGTCTGCTTGTCGATGAATATCCGCCGGCTCGTGGTGGCCTGCGTCACCTCGCTCACCTGGGCTCCTTCGGCATGCCGTGTGCGTTGTCCCCTACGATCGAGGATGATAGTTGAACATGGAACATAACGCTGAGAGGGGCGTCACACGATGAGCACCACCGAGGTCGACCCCACCGAGCCGCACGGAGAATCCGGCGCGGAGGGGAACGGCCGGCGCACGTCGCCGGTCGACGTCTTCACCCCCAGGGACGTCCCCCTCGGCGGCCCGCGCGCGATGACCGTCCGCCGTACCCTCCCGCAGCGGGCGCGGTCCCTGATCGGTGCCTGGTGCTTCGCCGACCACTACGGCCCCGACGACGTCGCCGACAGCGGCGGGATGGACGTGGCGCCGCACCCCCACACCGGGCTGCAGACGGTGAGCTGGCTCTTCACCGGCGAGATCGAGCACCGCGACAGCCTGGGCACCCTGGCCTACGTGCGCCCGGGCGAGCTCAACCTGATGACCGGCGGGCACGGGATCTGCCACTCCGAGGTCTCCACCCCCGGGACGACCGTCCTGCACGGCGTCCAGCTGTGGGTGGCGCTGCCCGAGGCCCACCGGAACGCGCCCAGCGCCTTCCAGCACCACGTCCCGCGTCCCGTCGCCCTCGACGGCGGCGAGGTACGGGTCTTCCTCGGTTCCCTGGCCGGCGACACCTCGCCCGTGCCCACCCACACCCCGCTGCTCGGCGCCGAACTCACGCTCCGGCCGCACGCGACCGTCACCCTCGCGATCGACCCCGCCTTCGAGCACGGCCTGCTCGTGGACACCGGCGAGGTACGGATGGCCGGGACGGCGCTGCGCCACGCCGAACTCGGTTACCTGGAGCCCGGGAACGCCACGCTGACGGTCACCAACACCACTGACGCCCCGGCCCGGACGGTCCTGCTCGGCGGGACGCCGTTCGGCGAGCAGATCGTGATGTGGTGGAACTTCATCGGCCGTTCCCACGAGGACATCGTCCAGGCCCGTGCGGCCTGGCAGAGCGCGACCAGCCGTTTCGGCGCCGTCGAGGGCTACCCCGGGGAGCGCCTCCCGGCCCCCGAGCTCCCCAACGCCACCCTCGCCCCGCGCGGCAACCCGACCCGCCCGCACCGCGCCTGATCCGCCGTCCCGCGACGCCGGCCGCCGGCGGCAGGTGCGGGGGCCTCAGGCGGTGGCCTCGTCGAGGAGCTCCAGCACGTGCCGGTACGGGCGGCCGGTCGCCCGGCTCATGCCCATCTCGCAGGTGCGGTTGCAGGAGGCGTACGCGTCGTACGTGCCCGCGGTGATCTCGGCGGCCTGGGCGGCGGTCGCCGACGCGGTGATCTCCGGGTGGAGCAGACCGCGGTCGCCCGCGAAGGCGCAGCAGCCCCAGTTGTCCGGCACGGTGACCTCTTCGCTCACGGCCGCCGCGACGGTGCGCAGGGCGCCGTCGATGCCCAGATGTGCGGTGGAGCAGGTCGGGTGCAGGGCGAGGGTGCCCAGGCGCCGGGGCTCGGGCAGGGCGGGGAGCAGGTGCTCGGCGGTGAAGGCCACGCTGTCCACGAAGCGCAGCGCGGCGAAGCGGGCGCGGTCCGACTCCGGCAGGGCGCCGGGCAGTTGCTCCAGGCCGTGAGTGCAGGAGGAGGCGTCGCTGACCACGGGCAGCCGGCCGTGGTCGCTGGCCTCCCAGAGCACGTCCAGGGTGCGGGCGGCCATGGTGCGGTGCCCGTCGGTGTAGCCCTTGGACTGCCAGGGGGTGCCGCAGCACAGGCCGGCCAGCCGGTCGGGGACGGTCACGGCGACGCCCGCGCGCTCGCACAACCGCAGGAAGGCGGCGGCCGATCCCGGCGACCCGTCGGAGGCACCCTCCGGGGCGAAGACGCTGCCGATGCAGGCGGCGAAGAACACCGCACGGGCGTCTTCGGGCCGCCGTGCCGCGGGGCGGGCCGGTCCGCCCCGCGGGATGTCGTCGGCCCAGGTGGGGACGAGTTCCGCCGCGCCGAGTCGCCGGATCGCGCCGGTGGCGGCGCGCAGGGCCGGGGCCGGCAGGACGTGCGCGGTGTTCAGCGCCGCCCGTACGCCCTTGACCGCGGTTCCCCAGTGCCGGGCCGTGGCCTCCCCGGCCCGCTGCGCCGTGGGGCTGTGGCGTTCGGCGCGCAGGCGCTTCATGACCGCGCCGGTGTCGATGGTCACGGGGCACGCCGTGACGCAGAGGCTGTCGGCGGCGCAGCTGTCGACGGCCGCGTAGCCGTAGTCGGCCTCCAGGGCGCGACGGCGTTCCTCGTCACCGGCGGCGGTGGCGAGCGCGATCTCCCGGCTCAGCGCGATGCGTTGGCGCGGCGTCGTGGTCGCGTCGGCGGTCGGGCAGACGGGCAGACGGGCTCGCAGTAGCCGCACTCCACACAGGCGTCCACGGCGGGGTCGACCTGCGGGACGCTTTTGAGGTTGCGCAGGTGCGCGGCCGCGTCGTCCTCCAGGAGCACGCCCGGGTTGAGCACGTGGTGCGGGTCGCACAGCCTCTTGAGTTCGCGCATGACGTCGTAGAGTTCGTCGCCGTACTGGCGGCGGACGAAGGGGGCCATGGCGCGGCCGGTGCCGTGCTCGGCCTTCAGGGTGCCGCCGGCGTCCAGGACCAGGTCGACCATGGCGTCGGTGAACCGGGCGTAGCGCTCGACCTCCGGGGCCGAGTCGAAGTCCTGGGTGAGCATGAAGTGCAGGTTGCCGTCGCGCGCGTGGCCGAAGATCACCGCGTCCTGGTAGCCGTGCCGGTCGAACAGGCCGATCAGGCCCTCGCAGGTGCCGGTCAGCCGCTCCATGGGCACCGCGATGTCCTCCAGCAGCGCCGTGGTGCCCGGGCGGCGCGCGCCGGCGACGGCGGTGTAGAGGCCCTTGCGCAGGTGCCAGAGCCGGGCCCGTACCCGCGCGTCGCGCACCAGCGAGGTCCCGGTGACGGCGGGCAGCCGGTCCAGGACCGGCTGCGCGGCAGCGACCCGTTCCTCCAGCAGTTCGGCGCTGTCCTCGGCGAACTCGACCAGCAGGGCGGCGTGGCGTTCCACGCGCAGTCCGCGCAGTTCGTCCACCGGGTCCGGAGCCTGCTGGGCCACGCGCAGCGACGCCGCGTCGAGGAGTTCCGCGGTGCGGGCGCCGACGGCCAGCAGGGCGGGCAGGGCGTCGGTGGCCTCGGCGAGGCCGGGCAGCACGAGCAGGCCGGTGGCGGTGTGCGGCAGGAGCGGGACGGTGCGGAAGACGGCCTCGCCGACGAAGCCGAGGGTGCCCTCGCTGCCGATCATGAGGTGGGCGAGGATGTCGGCCGGGCCGGAGTGGTCGAGGAACGAGTTGAGCCCGTAGCCCATGGTGTTCTTCATCGCGAACAGCCGCTCGATCGTGGCGCGCGATCCGGCCGAGGCGCGGACCCGGTCGCGCAACCGGAGCAGCCCCGCGTGGAGTTCGGGCTCGCGGGCGCGCAGCGCCGCGTCCGCGTCGGGGGCCGCGGTGTCGACGACGGTGCCGGACGGCAGCACGAACTGCAGGGACTCCATGGTGCGGTAGGCGTTGTCCTGCGTACCGCAGTTCATGCCGCTGGAGTTGTTGGCGACGAGTCCGCCGATGGTGCACGCGCTCTCGCTGGCCGGGTCGGGGCCGAGCCGGCGCCCGTACCGGGCGAGCCGCGCATTGGCCTGACGTACCGTCAGTCCAGGCTGCAGCCGGATGCGCCGCCCCTCGTCCAGCACCTCGGCGGCACGCCAGTGGCTGCGGACGTCCACCAGGATCCCGTCGCCGCCCGCCTGTCCCGCCAGGCTGGTGCCGCCCGAGCGCAGGGTCAGCGGCAGGCCCGCCGCCCGCGCCCCGGCCATCAGTGCGCCCACCTCTGCGGCGGACGCCGCCCGGACGACGGCGTGCGGGGTGAACAGGTACGGCGACGCATCGTGGGCGGCCGCGACCCTGCGGGGCACGTCGGTGGTGACCCTGGCAGGGTCGCTCACACACGAGGCCAGGAGCCCGGCCAGGTCGGGGGCCCGGTCCTCGGCGGGCGACGCGGTGGGGGATGTGGCGGCGGAGCGGCTCATGGGTCTCGGTCCTCGGGTCCTCGGGTACTGCGACGGACGCGGTGGGTGCGCGGCGGGGCGGTCAGCCGGCGGGGCCGGTGATGCGCAGCAGGCGGGGCACGCGTTCGGCGGGTTCGGGCAGGCGCAGCGGCGACAGCCCGGGGGTGATGCTGCCGAGCAGGGTGGCACGGCGGGCGCCGGTGCCCGAGGGCAGCGCGCCGGGCAGGCCGTGGACGGTGAGGAAGCCCAGCACAGCGAAGGCCAGGGCCTCCTTGGCGTCCGAGGGCAGCCCCAGGTCGTCGCTGGGGCGCAGGGGCACGCCCGGAAGCTCCTCGCCGATCATGCCTGTCAGCACCGGGTTGCGGACGCCCCCGCCCGAGACGACGAGTTCGGTGACTCCGTGGGCGCGGCAGGCGTCGGCCACGGTGACGGCGGTGAGACGGGTCAGGGTGGCCAGCACGTCGTCCGGGCCCGGGCCGGGCGCGGGCAGCGCGTCCAGGGCCCGCAGCAGGTAGGGCAGGTGGAAGAGCTCCTTGCCGGTGCTCTTCGGGGCGGGCCTGCGGTAGTAGGGGTCGTCGAGGAGCAGCGAGAGCAGCTCGGGGACGGTACGGCCGGCCGCGGCCCTGCGCCCGTCCTCGTCGTACGCGGCCGCCCCGCCGGTGAAGTGCCGCACCGCGGCGTCCAGCAGGGCGTTGGCGGGGCCGGTGTCGAAGGCCAGCGGCTCGGCTCCGGGAGCGACGACGGTGACATTGGCGATGCCGCCGAGGTTCAGCGCCGCGGGCGTGCCGGGCAGGGCGCGCAGCAGCAGGGCGTCGGTCATGCCGACCAGCGGGGCGCCCTGGCCGCCCGCGGCGACGTCCCGGCTGCGCAGGTCGGAGACGACGGGCAGGCCGGTAGCCTCGGCGATCCAGGCGGGCTGGCCGAGCTGGAGCGTGCCGCGGACAGTGCCGTCCTCCACCCAGTGGTGCATGGTCTGGCCGTGCGAGACCACGAGGTCGGCGGCGCCGTCGCACAGTTCGCGCAGGGCGCGTCCCGCCGCCCCGGCGAAGGCCTGGCCGATGCCGGTGTCCAGGGCGCAGATGTCCTGCGTCGTCGTGGCCGCCGGGGGCAGCGTGGCGGCGATGAGGTCTCGCAGGCCGTCGGGGTAGGGCACCGAGAGGTGGCCGAGCGGCCGCAGGACCAGGGTGTCGCCGTCCAGGGTGAGGTCGGCGGCGGCCACCTCGATGGCGTCGTAGGAGGTGCCTGACATGAGGCCGATCACACGCACGACGCCTCCTGACGTAGGTGCCGCGGGTGCCGCGGGCCGGGCCGGTTCGGCATGACTTCTCCCTTGTCCCTTCGCTGGTGCTGAACGGGGGCGTGCGGGGCCGCCGGGACGGGCGGCCCCGCACTTCACGGCAGGGGCGTCGTCACTCCCGGCCGACGGCCGCCGCGACGCGGTCCGGGCCGGAGCCCGGCTCGGCGTCGCCCGCGGGGACCGCGGCGGTCTCGGGGGCCCGGTGGAACAGGCTCATCACGCCGCCGACGACCAGGGTGACCACCACGCCGATGGGCACCAGCCACTGGGCGGCGATCGCCGTCGGCACGGTGGCGCCGGCCACGGTGACGTCGATCTTCACACCGCGCACGATGTACGTCATCACACCCACCGTCACCAGGAACGCCACGATGGAGTCGATCTCGTTGGCGCGCCGGATGAGCCGTCCGAGCAGGAACGCGCCGAGCAGGGCACCGTAGGTGTAGCCCGCGATGGTCAGACCGGTCAGATAGACGTTGCCCGTGTTCGCGCTGAAGGCGCAGGCGAAGACGGCCATGAGCACCGCCCACACCAGGGTCATCACCCGGGCGAGCTTGAGCAGGTTCTCCTCGGAGGGCGAGCTGCGGAAGAAGCTGTGGATGATGTCCGACACCGTCGAGTTCGACATCGAGTTCAGCGCCGAGGACAGCGAGCCCATCGCGGCGCCGAGGATGCCGGCCACCAGCAGGCCCGAGATCACCACGGGCAGGCCGTGCAGGATGAAGTTCGGGTAGAGGTTGTCGGAGCTGGCCAGACCCAGGTCCGCGAAGCCCTTGCCCTTGTTGTACGACCACAGGAGCGCGCCGACCAGAGAGAAGGCCGCGAACTGCACGGTGACGAAGACGCCGGAGGCGATCATGGCCTTCTGGCCGTCGCGCAGCGTGCGGGTGGTCAGGATGCGCTGGACGATCAGCTGGTCGGAGCCGTGGCTGGCCATCGCGAAGATCGCGCCGCCGATGATCGCGGTCGGCAGGGCGAACGGGCTGGTGAGGATGTGCGCGAAGTCGAAGTTGGTGTCGAAGAGCTTGAAGTGGCCCGAGTGCAGGGCGCTGGAGAAGCCGGCGCCGCCGACGTGGCCGGAGAGCACGGCGATGGCGAGGATCGCGCCGCCCAGGTACAGGCCCATCTGGATGGCGTCGGTCCAGATGACCGCCTTGATGCCGCCGAGGTAGGTGTAGACCACGGTGATCACCGTGAGCACGATGATGATGACGCGGTAGCCGGCGTGCACACCGAACTCGTCGAGCAGCAGCTTGATCGGGATCGCCGAGGCGAAGAGCCGGACGCCTTCGGCCAGGAGCCGGGTGAAGACGAACGTCACCGAGGCCAGGCCCTGGAGTTTCAGCCCGAATCTGCTGCCCAGGTACTGGTAGGCGCTGACGAATCCACCGCGCTTGTACAGCGGGATCAGCACGGTGGCCACGATGACGCGGCCGATCACGTAGCCGAGGGCGAGTTCGACGTTGCCGAAGCCCTGGCCGCTGTAGGCACCGCCGGGCACGCTGATGACGGTGAGCACGCTGGTCTCGGTCGCCACGACGGAGAACGAGACCGCCCACCACGGCATGTGGCCTTCGCCGACGAAGTAGTCCTTCGCCGTTTTCTGCCGTCCGGCCTTGCGCAGTCCGATCACCGCGATCGCGATCAGATAGACGACGACCACCACGAGGTCGAGTTGGCGCACGCTCACTCCTGAATAACGGCCGGCGAGGTCACCGGCGGGGTGGGGACAGTGGGGAGGGCCGTCGTCCGCCGCAGGCGGGCGACGTGGGGTTCGTGCGGTGCCGAGGCGTCGAGCGCCAGCAGGCGTGCGCCGTCCAGCGGGTCCCCGAGCGGGGGGCGCAGGTGGAGCGGGCGCGGGGAACCGGTGAGTGCCGCGGTGAGCGGTCCGGTGAGCGGTTCGCCGAGACCGGTCAGTCCGCCGGTGACGGTGACCGGGAGGGCGTCGCCGCCGGCAATGCGGCGGGCGGCCGTGAGCGCGGCCTCGCCGAGAGCGGCGGCTGCGTCACGGACGATCGTGGTGGCGATGTCGTCGCCCGCGGCGGCGGCGCGGGCCACCTGCGGGGCGAAGGACGCCGCGGTGCGGGCGGGATTCCCGTCCCGGCCCAGGGCCGCGGGCAGCCGGTCGGGGTCGCCGAAGCGCTCGGCGGCCGCGGCCAGGAGCGCGGTGTGCGGTCCACGGCCGTCGTGGGCGCGGAGCGCGGCCCGCAGGCCCGCGGCGCCGATCCAGGCGCCGCTGCCCTCGTCACCCAGCCAGGGTCCCCAGCCGTCGACGCGGGCGTACGAGCCGTCCTCCCCGATGCCGATGGCGACGGAACCGGTGCCGATCGCCAGCACCACGCCGGTGCGGCCGCCCAGGGCGCCGGCGTGAGCGGTGACGGCGTCGCTGGTGACGGCCACTTCGTCGGCGGGCAGGTCCTCGATGAGCAGTGCGGCCAGGGCGCGGGCCGCCTCCGGAGCGGTAGCCGCCCCGGCCGCGCCCACACAGACCGCGTCCAGCCGGCCGCCGTGCTCGCCCTGGAGGCGCGGGAGCAGCGGGAGGACGGCCGCACGGACGGCGGCACGGGCCGCGGCCACGCCGTTGTCGGCGGCGAGCCCGGGGGCCCCGGGCACCTCGTGGACGTCGTGGGCGAGTCCGGCGTCTGCGGTGCCGCCGGTCCACAGCACGGCACGGCAGCCGGTCTTGCCCAGGTCCACCGCCACTGCTGCTGTCATTCGGCACGCCTTCGTGTCTGCAGGGATCCGACGCGTCGGGCGGTCACGGGACAGCCGGAAGGCCGGGTGACCGGCGCGGATCGCGGTGCAGCGAGTATCGGAAGGCCGACCTCCGTATGTCAATAAGTAACTTCGCGTAATGCGATTCGTAAATTTTTGACGCACCCCAGATGGGTGGTTAATGTGTCGCCCACGCCACCAGGAGGGACCCCGGCCCATGGCCCGCCAGGAACCACCCCGCACACCGGCACAGTCCACGGACGATGCCGCCGGCGGCACCTTGGCGCGCATCCGCGCGGCGCTGCCGTCCCTGGCACCTTCGGAACGCCGGGTGGCCGACGCCGTCCTGGCCGATCCGGGCCAGGCGTCCGAGCTGTCCATCAGCGCCCTGGGCGAGCGGGCCGACACCTCGGTCGCCACGGTGATGCGGTTCTGCCGGGCGATAGGGATCACCAACTACCCGCAGCTGCGCCTGGCGCTCGCCGCGGCCGCTGCCCGCGAGCACGCGCTCGGCGGCGAGCGTCCGGCCCCGGGCACCGACATCAGCGCCACCGACACGCTCGACCAGATCGTCAGCAAGATCGTCTACAACGAGGTCCGCGCCCTGGAGGACTCCGGGGCCGAGCTCGACATCGCGGCCCTGGGCCGCGCGGTCGACGCCGTCGCGGGCGCCCGGCGGATCGACATCTTCGGCATCGGTGCCAGCGCCTTCGTCGGCCAGGACCTGCACCAGAAGCTGCACCGCATCGGTCACATGGCCTTCATCTGGACCGACCGGCACGCCGCCCTCACGGCGGCGGCCCTGCTCGGACCCGGGGACGTGGCCCTGGCCATCTCCCACTCCGGGGAGACCGAGGACACCGTCGAACCCCTCCAGGCCGCCGCCGAACGCGGCGCCACCACCATCGCCCTCACCAACGTCGCGCGCTCCACCCTGGCGGAGAGCGCGGAACTCGTGCTGACGACCTGCGCCCGGGAGACCCCCTTCCGGTCCGGTGCGACCGTCAGCCGGATCGCCCAACTCGCCCTCATCGACTGCCTGTTCGTCGGCGTGGCCCAGCGTTCCTACGACGCCACGACCGCCGCGCTGCAGAAGACCTACGGGGCTGTCCAGCGCCGCAAACGCCCTCAGCCGCCGCGCCGCCCTCCGGCCGCCGACTGACCGCAGGCCATCCCCGAGCACCACCATGAGCACCGCCCCTGAAAGGACGACCGCGCCGTGGACCTCACCGCACTCGGCACTCTCGGCACTCTCGGCACCGAGATCCGCAACGACCGGACCGCCGAACTGGACCGCATGCCGGTCTCCGAACTGCTCTCGGTCATGAACGCCGAGGACCAGACCGTCGCCCTCGCGGTACGCGACGCGCTCCCGCAGATCGGTGACGCCGTCGAGGCGATCACGGAGTCGCTGCGCCGGGGCGGCCGGCTGATCTACCTCGGCGCCGGCACCAGCGGCCGCATCGGCCTGCTCGACGCCGTCGAGTGCCCGCCCACCTTCGGGACCCCGCCCGAGCAGGTCGTGGGTCTACTCGCCGGCGGCCCGGGAGCCTTCATCGTGGCCGTCGAAGGCGCCGAGGACGAGCCCGCGCGGGCGGTCGCCGACCTCGACGGGATCGGCGTGAACGAGCGGGACACGGTCGTCGGCCTCGCCGCGAGCGGCCGCACCCCCTACGTCGTCGGCGGCCTGCAGCGCGCCGCGGCCGCGGGCGCCGTCACGGTGTCGGTGGCCTGCAACCGCGACGCCCTCGTCAGCCGCTACGCCGACATCCCCATCGAGGTCGTCACCGGCCCCGAGGTCCTCACCGGCTCGACCCGCCTCAAGGGCGGCACCGCCGAGAAGATGGTCTGCAACATGCTCTCGACCGCCTCGATGGTGCGTCTGGGCAAGGTCTACGGGAACCTGATGGTCGACATGCGGGCGACCAACGACAAGCTCGTGGACCGGGCCCGCCGCATGGTCTCCCAGGCCACCGGCGCCGACACGGACACCGCCGCCCAGGCCCTCGACGCGGCGGGCGGCCACGCCAAGACCGCCATCGTCATGCTCCTCGCCGGCTTCACCGCCGAGGAGGCCGCCGAGCGTCTCGCCCGGGCCCAGGGCGACACGCGGACGGCCGTCGCCCGCTCCTGACCCACCTGACACGCCAGGAGCGGCGCACCGTGCGGGCCCCCGGAGAACCGGGGGCCCGCACGGTCGGCACGACCGACCAGCAGATCGCCCGTGACCGGCGTTGGGCGGGACGGCGGCGCGGACGGCGGAATGTGGGGACCCCATGAAGGTCACCCCTGCCCCCGGCCTGACGGTGGATCCATGAGCCCTCGGTGGCGCATGATGGGCGGGCCCGTCCCATCGGAAGACAGGTGGCGCGTCCCGATGAAACGCAAGACCGCAATCCTCCTCGCGGGTCTGGCCTCCGTGGGCGGCGCCGTCGGCGCGGGGCTGCTGCACAACCGCCGGTCCGATCGCCGGGAACACCTCCATGTCACGGTCTTCGGCGAGCCGGGCTACAGGGGCCGGAACCAGACGCTGACCTGGACCGGCGGCAAACGCGAGGTCGTCCCGCTCACCCGGGTGCGACTGCCGCGCATCGGCTCGATCAGGCTGGAACGGCTCGTGTACCACTTCCGGCCCGATGTCCGGCTGCCCAACCCGTACATCCTGTGGCACGCCCTCACCGATCGCCCGGACCCGGGGGACCCCGAGAGCGGCCTGCCCAGCTTCATCGCCGTGCACCAGCTCGCCGGCATGTTCTCGTTGGGCATGTGGGAGCCGGTCCGCGAGTCCGAGGCGCGGTCGGGAGTGCGGCTCTGGGCCGGGCGCCCCGGCCGTCCGCCGGCCGCGCACACCGACGCGGACCCTTCCGGTGCCCGGCCCTGGCACGACGTCCTGGCCGACACCCCCGACCTCGGCTCCTGGAGCACCCGCACCCGCTGGCTCGAACTCGGCTACCACGACAGCGGTCCTCAGCCCAGCGCCTTGTCCAGGGCCTCCAGCCCGTCGCGGTAGATGCCGGTGAACAGCGCCACCACCTCGTCGTCGCTCGCTCCCTCGGCGACGAAACGGCCCGACCACTGGACCTCGGCGATGTCGTCGTTGCCGCTGACGGCGTGGACGCGCAGGGTGGAAAGGTAGTCCACGACCGGGAACGGTGCCTGAAGGATGGCGTAACTGTACTGGCGCTCGTCCTCGTTGAACGCGATGAGGCGTTCGACGATGACCTCGCCGTTGGGGTTGGCCAGCCGCCGGGTGCGGCCGCCCTCCTCCAGGGTGCTGCTCGGGATGTAGGGCAGCCAGTCGGGCAACGAACCGAAGCCGCCCACCAGTTGCCACACGCGGTCCGGCGAGGCCGGGACGATCCTGCTCACCGAGGTCGAAGCCATGAGGTACCTCCGGGCTCTGGTCGGAAGGGGGTTGGCGGACTGCGGGGTCTACGCCCCGCCCGGCAGTGGCGCCAGGGGGCTGACCAGGCCGGAGGCACGCAGGGCGGACCAGAAGTCCGCGGGGACGTCCTCGTGGAACGCGGCGCGGTCCTCGACGGTGTGACGGGGCTTGGTCGCGCCGGGGATCACCGCGGCGGAGACGGGATGGGCGAGGGAGAAGTGCAGGGCCGCGGCCTTGATGCTCACGCCGTGCTCGTCGGTGAGCTGCTTGAGCCGCCGGACCTTCTCCACGATCTCGGGCGGCGCCTCCACGTACTCGAAGTGGCTGCCGCCGGCGAGGATGCCGGAGCTGTAGGGGCCTCCGACGACCATCCCCACGCCCTGTTCCTCGGCCATGGGCAGCAGCCGCTGCAGCGCGTGCGCGTGGTCGAGCAGCGAGTACCGGCCGGCCAGCAGGAACCCGTCCGGCTGCGGCTCCTCGAGCGCGAGGGTGAGCTCGATGGGCTCGGTGCGATTGACGCCCAGCCCCCAGGCCTTGATGACGCCCTCGTCACGCAGCCGGGTCAGCACCCGGAAGGCGCCCGTGCGGGCCTCTTCGAACTTCTGCAGCCATACGTCACCGTGGAAGTCCTGGGCGATGTCGTGCACCCAGACGATGTCCAGGCGGTCGGTCCGCAGCCGTTTCAGGCTGCCCTCGATCGAGCGCTCGGTGGCGTCGGCCGTCCACTCGTGGACCATCTTGTTCGGGCGGCCGAACTCGAAGAGGTTGCCCTTCTCGCCCAGGTCCCGTGCGGCGGGATCCTCCGTCTCGTCGAGGATGACACGTCCCACTTTGGTGCTCAGCACGTACTCGTCACGCGGGCGCCCGGACAGTGGCTCACCGAGGCGTATCTCCGCCAGGCCGGAGCCGTAGAAGGGCGCGGTGTCGAAGTAGCGCGTGCCGTCCTCCCAGGCGGCGTCGACCGTCGCCGCGGCCTCTTCGTCGGGAACAGCCCGGAACATGTTCCCGAGCGGCGCACTGCCGAATCCGATGCGCGCCGGGAGGATGTGATCGAGTTTCATGACGTGTCCCTTCACGATGGCCACTTCGTCCCCGCCGGGCGAACCACGGGAGCCTGCGTCGGCCGGAGGGGGTCAGGGAAAGATCGTGGGCGTCAGGCCGCCGTCCACGCTCAGTGCCGCACCGGTCGTCGCCGAGGCCTGGTCGGACACCACATACGCGACCAGGCTGGCCACTTCCTCCGGCCGTATCAGACGCTTCAGGAGCGACGTCGCGGCGCGTCCCGAGGCCACGTACCGGCGTTCTCGCTCGTCGTCGGCCAGGTCCGGGTACAGCCGGGACAGCATGGATTCCACGCCCTTGGTGAGGGTCGGCCCCGGCAGCACGCAGTTGACGGTGACGCCCGTGCCGGCGACCTCCTGGGCCGTTCCCCGTGACAGCGCCAACTGCGCTGATTTCGTGACCCCGTAGTGCACCATGTCCGTCGGCGTCTGGATTCCGGCCTCACTGCTCACGAAGACGACCCGCCCCCAGCCGCGGGAGACCATGCGCGGTGTGTAGTGCCGTGACAGGCGTACCCCCGAAAGCACGTTGACCTCGTAGAACCGGAGCCACTCGTCGTCGGGGATCTCGAAGACCGGCTGGGTGCGGAACACCCCCGCGCTGTTGACCAGGATGTCGACGTCCGGCAGTTGCTCCACGAGGGCCGCGGTCCCGCCGGCGTCGCCGACATCGGCGGCGATGCCGCGCACTCCCAACTCCTCGGCCACTTCGGCCACTCGCTCCGGACTGCGCCCGTTGACGACGACATCGGCTCCCGCCGCCGCCAGGGCGGCGGCGATGGCCTCACCGATTCCGGAGGTCGAGCCGGTGACGAGGGCGCTGCGCCCGCTCAAGTCGGTCATTTTCGGGCTTCTCCTTGTCCTGAGCCCGGCTACCGGCCGCCCATCGCCGCGGGACCGGTGCGCACGGCTTCGTGCCTTCCGCATCGCGCGTGCGCTCCGTGTGGAGGGAGATGCGCCCGTCATCCGGGCAACGGCCTCGTCCGTGGTTCCCCACAGGCCTCTCTGTCATGCTAGGTACGCACACGTCCCGATGCATCCGGAGGTGGCTCCCCACCTCGCGCGGCGAGCCGTTGCGGCGCGGCGGCCGGGCGGACGGCATGCCACCGCGGACGGGCGGGCACGAGGGCCGCAAGGCCTTCTCGAGCTCAGGAGAGCGCCATGGTCCAGATCCGCCGTTCCTTCACCGTCTCCCGGCAACTGACCGACGTGGTCGACTATCTCGCGGACTTCGCGCACGCCGTCGACTGGGACCCCGGCACCCGGGAATGCACCCGGACCCACGGCCGGGGCGAACCGGCCGAGGGCGCCACGTGGCACAACGTCTCGCTGTTCCGCGGTCGCCGCACCCAGCTGGACTACCGGCTGGAACGCCGCGAGGCCGGCCGCCTCACGTTCGTCGGGACCAACAGGACCGCCACCTCCACCGACGACCTCACCTTCGAGCCCACGGACACCGGCACCCGGATCACCTACAACGCCACGATCCGCTTCCACGGCGCGGCACGGCTCGCCGACCCCTTCCTCCGCAGGGAGTTCGAGCGGCTCGGCGACGAGATCACCCGCACGATGCCGGACGCCGTCCATGCGGCCCTGCCGCGATGACGGCCCTGCCGCGCCGCATGAGGCCCCGGTACGGGGCCCCGGCGTGAGGGAAGCGCCGGCTACTGCAGCGCCCGGGTGCGCAGACGGCCCAGGATCCGGGTCAGGAGACGGGAAACCTGCATCTGGGAGACTCCCAGCTCGGCACCGATCTGCGCCTGGGTCATGTCCTGCACGAAGCGCAGCGAGAGGATCAGCCGTTCCCGCTCGGACAGCTGCCGGATCAGCGGCTTGACCGCCTCGATCTCCTCCACCTTGCCGAAGGCGCCGTCGTCGTAGCCCAGCCGGTCCGCCCACGCGCTCCCGTGGTCGCCCTCCTCGGTGGCCGGGGCGTCCAGGGAGGCGGCGGAATAGGCGTTGGCGGCCGTCATCGCCTCCACGACCTCGTCCTCGCCGATCTCCAGCCGGGCCGCGAGCTCGGCGACCGTGGGCGCCCGGTCCAGCTCGACCGCCAGGAGGTCGGTGGCCTTGGCCAGGTCGATTCGCAGCTCCTGGAGCCGCCGCGGTACGTGGACCGACCAGCTGGTGTCGCGGAAGAACCGCTTCATCTCCCCCAGGATGGTCGGCAGTGCGAAGGTCACGAACTCCACCCCGTAGTCGGGGTCGAACCGGTCGACCGCCTTGATCAGGCCGATCGTGCCGACCTGCAGGATGTCCTCCATCTGGTCCGCGCGCTGGGAGAAGCGGCGGGCCGCGAAATGCACCAGCGCCGTGTTCATCTCGATCAGCGTGTTGCGGACGTACTGGTAGTCGGCGGTGCCCTCTTCCAGCGTCTGCAGGCGGGCGAACATCACCTTGGAGACCTGCCGGACCTCCGGGGCCGTCATCGTGCCGGACACCTCGGGCAGCCCGTCGACGGCGTCGAAGTCCTGCGTCGCGCTGACAGCGTTGTCGGCCACTGCGATCTGCATCTCAGCAACCCTCCTCGTCTGTGACGTGCTCCCGTGTGCCGCGCTACCTGCGCTTTACCCGCCTACCCCGTGCGAAGCGCGGCATTCCCCCTCTTTTCCCGCGTGCGAAGTGCCCTCTTCGGTGCTACGCCCGCGGGAGCCTGGTGACGGTGTCGAGGTAGAAGGCGTCGATGCTCTGCACGGCGCGCTCGAAGTCGTCCAGGTTGACGGGCTTGGTGACGTACGCGTTCGCGTGCTCCCGGTAGGCGCCGCTGACGTCGTCGGGCGCCGAGGAGGTGGTCAGGACCACGACCGGGATCGTCCGCAGGCCCTCGTCGCGCTTGACGACGGCCAGCAGCTCGCGGCCGTTCATACGCGGCATGTTGAGGTCCAGCACGATCAGGTCGGGGCGCCGGCTGGCCGTGTCCCGCAGGTAGTCCAGGGCGGCGACGCCGTCCTCCACCTGGGTGAGGTTGCGCGCGCCGCAGGCGGTGAGGGCGTCCTCGATGAGCATGGCGTCAGCGGCGTCGTCCTCCACCAGCAGCACGTCGAAGGGACGGACGGGGGCGATCATCATCGAGGGCTCCGGGGGGCGGGGAGGCGTGGGGGGCGGGGTCTTGGGTGATCAGTCCCGGCCAGCGGCGACGGGCGCCCTGCCGGGTCATGTTGGACGCCCTGCCGATCTGCGGGTAACCGGCACCGGCGTCGGCCGCCTCGTGCGCGGCGGTCTCTTCCAGGCGCTCGATGGCCTGCCGGAGATGGACCAGCATGTGCAGGTGCGCCAGGGCTTCCGACTGAGCTGGCGCCTGCTCGCCCCCGGGCAGGCGCTGGAACGCGCGACCGACGAGTTCGCGGACGAGGCCGTCGACCGCCCCCGCGGTGAGCGCGGCGATCTCCTCCTCACTCATCCGCAATGAGAAGTGAATGCCAGGCATGGGCCACACTGTAGGCGCCCGCGGCACCGGGCGACAACCAGGGTTGTCGACATCTCGATGACGCCCTTCCGGACGGCGCCGCGGTCGGAGCCGCCCGTCGAGGCGGAGGCGGCCCGACGGGGCGACGCCGTGCCTGCGATCGGTATCCGGCCGCATCCGGGTACACGCACCGGACAGGGGCGGCATCGGGCACGCGGGAGGGCGACATGAGTTCCGACGGCAAGGACATTTCCCCCAAGGCATCCGGGCGCGGGCGCGACGAGACCCACGACGAGCGCGCGGACCGTCAGTGGGGCGAACTCATCCAGGAGGTGCGCGTCGCGCAGACCGGCGTGCAGATCCTCTTCGGCTTCCTGCTGACGGTCGTGTTCACCCCGCACTACCCGCAACTCGGCGACACCGAGAAGGTCATCTACCTCGTGACGGTCGTCCTCGGCGCCTCGGCGACCGGAGCGCTGATCGGCCCGGTGTCGTTCCACCGCCTGGTGTCGGGGCAGCGGATCAAGCCCCAGGCCGTGCGCTGGGCCTCCCGGCTCACCTTCGTGGGGCTGGTCCTCCTGCTGGCCACCATGACCTCGGCGCTGCTCCTGGTGCTGCGCGTCGCCACCCACGACGCGTACGTGCCCTACCTGGTGGCGGCGATCCTCGCCTGGTACCTGCTGTGCTGGTTCGTGCTTCCCGTGTGGGCACGGATCCGGTTCTCCGAGGACTGATCCCGCACACCCGCCGGGGTGGGACCCGCCGGGCCGCGGTGCGCTCGGGTGCCGCCCGCGGCGGTCAGGACAACTGCTCGGCGACCACGCGCAGATCGGTCACGAGGCTCTCGTACATGGCCTCCCGGCCCTCGCCGGCGCGCAGCACCGCCGACGGGTGGACGGTCGCGAGCACCTGCGCCCCGTCGAGGGGTGGGTCCGGGGTGAGCAGTTTCCCCCGCTGCCGGGTCACCCGGAAGTCGGGGCCCATCAGGGCCTTGGCGGCGGTGGCGCCGAGGGCCACCACCACCTGCGGTGCGATGAGTTCGAGCTCGGCCGTCAGCCACGGCCGGCATGCCGAGACCTCGCGCAGTGACGGCTGTTGGTGGATGCGTCGCTTGCCGCGCTCCGGCACGGTGAACTTGAAGTGCTTGACCGCGTTGGTGACGTACACGTCGTCCGGGTCGATCCCCGCGTCGTCCAGCGCGCGGGTGAGGACCTTCCCCGCCGGACCGACGAACGGCTCGCCCTGACGGTCCTCCTGGTCCCCCGGCTGCTCCCCCACCAGGACCGCCCGCGCCGACGACTCGCCCCGCCCGAAGACGGTCTGCGTGGCGTCCGCGTACAGCGGGCACCCGCGACATCCGGCCGCCGCTTCCCGCAGGGCCGACACGTCGGCCCCGTCGGGCACGTACGGAACGGCGTCGTATGCGGTCATGACGGACGCATACCCGCGACAACCGGCACAAAGCAGGCGCCGGGAGCGCCGTGGGACAGGTCCACTCCCGGTCCGCCGCAAGGCCACTCCACCGGAGCGGCCCCGCGCGCCCGCGGACCGGAGCGGCCGCCGGCGCCTTTATCGCGGGTCGGCCGGCGGCCGCGGGTCCCGCTCCGCACGGGCGCTCCCGCCCGGCGCACCTGCCTCACCGACACCGTGCGAGCCGAAGTTGCCGAAGCCCTTCATCTCCCGGGGCCGGCGCCGACGCTCCCCCGCGGGCCATTCGTCCGGCTCCCGCCGCTCCGTTCGACCGTGGCGGACGCCGTCCTGATGGCCGGGACCGTGGTCCGACCGCGGAGCCGTCCCTCGCTCTTCACGCGTGCTCCACGCCTTGGCCCGCGGCTGGGCGCCCTGCTCAGGAGCCGGCTGCCGCGCCCGGTACCGTCGACCGACCACGACCGCCCCTACGAGGACCACCACGAGGATCACACCCACGATCAGCTGCACGTGCCGACCACCAAGTCGTGCGAAACGGCGAGCTGGATTTCGTTCAGTGATCGCATGTGACTCGGGTACCCCTGCGGCCGCGTTCAACGCCGCGGCCCCGCCGCCCGGACCGGAGGGCGTCAGGTCCCGACGACCCCTTCGGCCTCGCGTGGGCGCGGGCTGGGACCGTGCCATTCGGGAGCATGGAGCGGATGTCTCCTGTTCCTGCTCGGCCATGCCCGGTCTCCGTCCCGGCGCCCGTGCCCGTCCGGTCAGGACGGGGAGGAAGCCGCCCGCGCCTTGTCGACGGCCCGCAGGACCTCGGGGCGCCTGGCGTGGGCACGTTCATACCCTTCGACCCACGCCAGTTCCGCGGACGACAGGCCGTGCAGCCTTCCTGCGATCTCTGCGCCGGTCATCCGGCCGTAGCGAGCGATGGGCAGGGCCTCCTCCCGGCTCGCGGCCCCCTGCGCCTTGCCCGCCGCCCGCCGCGCACCGGCGACGCCCGCGCCCACCCAGTCCCTCCTCGCGCCGTCCCAGGCGGAGACCGCTTTGCGGGTGACCGCGCCGAGTAGGCCCCCGAACGGCGCTCCCTGGCCCCCGCTGCGGGCCAGGGCCGCGGCGTGTTCGGTCAGACTGGCCCCCAGGACCTTCAGGACCTGCTGGTCCTCACGGCGCAGCGCGGCGAAGAGGTCGAGGGCGACGTCGTCGCCGGTATGGGAGGCGACGGTCTCCCCCGCCTGGCTGGCGGCCAGAGCGCGGGCGGTGATGCCGTACTCGTCAGCCACGTTCCTCAGGAGCCGTCTCCCGTCCGCCGGCCCCCGCCCGCGCCCGCGCAGTGCCGCCGCCCCCATCCGCGACGCCATGGCCACGGGCATCCGTCCGACCAGCACGGCGTCCTGGGCGATGCGGCGGGCGGGGCCGAGCAGGTCAGGCCGCACGCGGCGCCCCCGCAACCGCTGGAGGCAGCCGTCCATCAACGTCATGCAGGCCTGCACGTAGGCCACGTGCTCCTCCAGCACCTGCCGGTGCGGCCCCTCCGGTGTGACCGCCAGATCGGCCACGAAGCGCGCGATGACAGCGGAGTGGGCCCGCCGGGCATCCTCCAGTACGGACGTGAGGGCATCGGTTGTCGCAGCCATCGCATGGTCCTCGCATACGTCGTGCGGCGGGCCGCGGGCCGGGCGGCACCCATGGCACCCTCCGGACCGGGCTGTACGCCGGCCCGCGCCCGAAGGAGCCCGCGGCCGGTTTCGCTCCATCCTGCGGGCACCCGCCGCAATCCGCTCGGTGGGAAGCGCCGGGCAGGCCGTGCCCGGCGCCCCGGTCCTCGCGGACGCCCATGGTCAGCCGGCGGACGTGCCCTTACGCAGCCGGGGAAGGACCTCGGCGCGGTAGAAGTCGAAGAACTGCTTCTGGTCGGGGCCGATCTGGTTGACGTAGACCTCGTCGAAACCGGCCTCGGAGTAGGTCCTGACGGCTGCGACGTGCTCGTCCGTGGCGTCGCCGCAGACGACGGCGTCGGCGATCATGTCCTCGGTGACCAGGGTGGCCGCCTGCTCGAAGTGCTCCGGGGTGGGGAGGATCTGGGCCAGCTCGCCCGGAAGCTGCTCGCTGGGCCACAGCCGGTGCACGGTCCTCACCGCGCGCGCCCGGTCGGTGTCCCAGCAGACCTTCAGTCCACCGATGACCGGCTTGCTCCCTCCGCCGGCCCGACGGAACTGCTCCACCAGTGTCGCGTCGGGCTTCATCGTCACGAAGCCGTCCCCGATACGGCCGGCCAGCGCCGCGGCCTCCGGCCCGAAGCCGGAGACGTACAGCGGAACGGGCTCCTCGGGAACGGTGTAGAGGCGGGCGTTCTGCACCGTGTAGTGCGTTCCGTGGTGGGTGACGCGCTCTCCGGTGGACAGTTTCCTGATGACCTGCACGGCCTCCTCGAGCATCTGCAGGCGCTCCGCGGCCTCGGGCCAGGCGTCGCCGAAGATGTGTTCGTTGAGGGCCTCCCCGCTCCCCAGACCGAAACGGAACCGCCCGTTGGTCAGCACGGCCGCTGTCGCGGCGGCCTGGGCGTTGATCGCCGGGTGGACGCGGACGGTGGGGCAGGTGACCAAAGTCGTGATCGGCAACGACGTCACCTGGGACAACGCTCCGATCATGGACCAGACGAACGGGCTCTGACCCTGTTCGTCGTTCCATGGGTGGAAGTGGTCGGAGATGGCCAGCGCCTCGAAACCGGCCTGCTCGGCCATGCGCGCCTGCTCGAGCAGTTCCGCGGGGACGAACTCCTCCGAGGACAGGAAGTATCCGTAGGCGGTCATGGAATCCCTTCGAACGGGTTGACGATCGGACAGGACCGGGTCGGCGAGCGGGCTGTCCCCGGGGCCCACGGCGCGGCGCCCGCGCTGCCCCCTCCCGATTCTCCTCACCGGGTCCGTTCCGGGGCGCAGGCACGCTTCCGGCGCCGTCCGGTTACGCCGCAGGGGTCAGGCGCCTCAGGGCCGCGGATACGGCGCGGGGCGAGCAGTCGCACGACCGGAGTCCCGTTCCGGTGCTCGCCATCGTTCCGCGCCACCGACTCCACGCCCCAGCAGCCCGCGCTCCGCCGCACCGAACGCGGGCGGGGGCCCGGCCGAGATCGGCCGGGCCCCCATGGCTGGTGGCGTGACACTTCTACCAGCGGTACCAGCGGCCCTTGCGGCCGCCGCTCCCGGTGGACCGCGCGACGAAGCCGAGCAGCCACAGGACGAGAACGATCACCGCGATCCACCACAGCGCCTTCAGGGCGAAGCCCGCACCGAACAGCACCAGGGCCAGAAGCAGAACCAGAAGCAGGGGAACCATCGTTATCAACCTCCTGACCGCCGCCTGCCCTTGTCCCGGCCCGGCAAGCACACGAAGATCACGTTACTTTCACGGGATGCGGGGAAACCACGTGCGCGCCCGCTGCCCCTTTCCCTCGATCCCACGCGCCCGCGCGGCACACTGCGCCCTGTGATTCTCGTTCGAACTGCCCACGTTTGCGGCACGGTTCACCGGTCAGACGAACCAACAGCACACGACGTCAAGCCAGAGAAGGTGAGCACCATGGCCGAGAACGAGAAGGCCAAGGCCAAGACCGAGCAGACCGTCGGCAAGGTCAAGAAGACCGCCGGCGAGGCCGTGGGCAACGAACGGCTGACCGCCGAGGGCCGGGCCGAGCAGGCCGTGGGCGATGCGCGTGAGGCCAAGGAGAAGATCAAGGACATCGGCCGGCACTGACCGCCGGAACAGCGACGCCTTGGGGCGGCCCCGCCGGGGCCGCCCCAAGGCGTTGTCGGCTGCACGGGCCCGTCCGCCACGGGGCGCGCGCCTCCGTTGGAGTGAAAGCGCAGGCCCGGCCGCCGCGCCACACGGCCGCACCGCCACCGGTCGACTTCAGTGGACGGAGCGCATCGGTGTCATCGTCGCTGTCGATGCGCGCCGCGGAGCCCCTCAGGCCGTCACAACCCCGAGCGGGCTCCGCGCCTCATCACCTCGCGCCCCCGGCCCCTTCGCCTGCGGGCGGTGCTCCGCCGGCCGACCGCGGAAGAGCCCTCGCCCCTGATCGCGCACATCGGCGAGTGGACGGTCGACCTGGGCCGCTCCACCGTGCGCCGTGCGGACGGCGACGAGGACGAGCTGCGGCTCACCCCGACCGAATGGGCCGTCCTCGACGTCATGCTGCGGCACCCGCCGGGCAGGCTGGTGACCAGCCGTCAGATCCTGCGGCACGTCCGGGGGCCGGACCACGAGAACAACACGAACTACCTGCGCATCTACTTCGCGAGCCTGCGGCGGAAGCTGGAGCCCGATCCGGCCGGCCCCCGCCACCTGCTCACCGAGCCCGGCATGGGCTATCGCTTCAGACCGTGAGACCTCGTGCCGAACGCCACGACGCGAGGGGGACTGCCCAGGGTGCGGGGGTCACGCCTGGTCAGGCCCGCGAACGTGAGCGCGGGGGAACGGTCCGCCCCGGGCGGGGCAGCGTCATGTACAGCCGCGGACCCGGCACCGGGGCCGCGGCCGGCTCGCCGACGGAAATGGCGGCGGAGGCTGCGACGGCGGCCTCCTCGTCGACGTCCCCGTCAGCGTAGGAGTAGCGGGGCGTGCAGCCGACGGAACCCGACCGGACCGGCACGAGGGCAGACCCGGCCGGGTCCGGTTCGGCAGGCTCGGGGTCTTCCCCGTAGACACGCAGACACATGGTGTTCCTCCCGGAACGAAGGCGGTACGCGACCCGGGCCAACGGCGGCCCGAGTGCAGCAATGACGCTATGCCCGCAGGTCAGGCACCGATCCCGGTCCACACGGAACCCTGACGCCGCCCTGACGCCGGAGGGGCGGCGGCGTGGTCATGATGGAAGGCGCATCCGCCCCCGAGCGGCCCGAGAGGAGAGGTCATGACAGCGCCGGTCCCGGCACCGCGCCCCGACGGCCGCCCGGTCCCTGTGGTCGACTGCGCCCTGTACGAGGACGGCGAGCGCCGTCCGGGGCTCCTGCCCCTCACCGAGGCCATGGGCGCGTGCCACCGGAGCACGGGCAGCTTCGTGTGGATCGGGCTGCGGGAGCCCACCGTCGACCAGCTCCAAGTCGTGGCCGACGCGTTCGGCCTGCATCCGCTCGCCGTGGAGGACGCGGTCCACGCCCATCAGCGCCCGAAGCTCGAACGCTACGGCGACACCCTGTTCCTCGTCCTGAAGACCGCCGCGTACGTCGAGCACGACCGGCTCACGCCCACCAGCGAAGTCGTCTCCACCGGGCAGATCATGATCTTCGCGGGCCCGGACTTCGCCGTGGTCGTCCGGCACGGCGACTCCCCGGACCTCCGCGTCGTACGCCGACAGCTCGAAGCGGAGCCGGAGTTGCTCGCCCATGGCCCGGCCGCCGTCGTGCACGCCATCGCGGACACCGTCGTCGACGGGTACCTGGAGGTGATCCGCGCCGTCGAGGCCGACGTCGAACAGGTGGAGGCCGACGTCTTCTCACCCGAACGCACCGACGACGCGGGGCGCATCTACCAGCTCAAGCGGGAGATGCTGGAACTCCGCCGCGCGGTGCTGCCGCTCGCCCTGCCGCTCCGCGACCTGGCCGAAGGGAGGGTGCCGGGATGCGACCCGGAGATCCGCGCGTACCTGCGGGACGTGCGCGACCATCTCGACCAGGCGTCGGAGCGCATCACCGGCTTCGTCGAACTGCTCGACAGCGTGCTGTCCGCCAATCTCGCCCAACTCGGCATCCAGCAGAGCACCGACCTGCGCCGGATCAGCGCATGGGCCGCGATCATCGCCGTACCCACCATGATCGTCGGCATCTACGGCATGAACTTCGACCACATGCCGGAACTGCGGTGGACCTTCGGCTATCCCCTCGTCCTGGTGGTCATCGTCATCGCCTGCACCCTCACGTACCGCTCGTTCCGCCGCAACGACTGGCTCTGACACGGCGAAACGGCACGGCACGGCG
The DNA here is from genome assembly GCF_033793585.1 of Streptomyces sp. MI02-7b. Taxonomy (NCBI): domain Bacteria; kingdom Bacillati; phylum Actinomycetota; class Actinomycetes; order Kitasatosporales; family Streptomycetaceae; genus Streptomyces; species Streptomyces sp. MI02-7b. Next base: position 364,645 of record NZ_JARAWX010000001.1, read on the forward strand.
CGGAACGGCACGGCGCGGGTCGGCGCGGCCGGGTGGGCGTCAGACGGCGACGGCCTCGCCGATCTCCTCCTCGGCCTCGCGTTCGGCCGCCGGCAGCGGGGCGGGCGGCGCCCCGGCCCGGCGGGCGCGCCGTTCCGCGGTGTCCGCCGCGGCGAGCGCCACGAGGCCCGCGCCGAGCCACAGGACGAGAGAGGTGACGCGGCCGGCCAGGCCCGCGCCGGAGGGGAAGTAGAGGAGGCTGCGGACGCCCTCGACGAAGCCCGCACCGTTCCAGAAGGCGTGGAGCGCGCCGAAGAAGCCGTTCTGGAGTTCGGGGCGGAAGATGCCGCCCGAGGTGGTGAAGTTGAGCATGACGAAGAGCGTCATCATCGTCAGGGTGGTCCACCGCTTGAGGAAGGTGTGCAGGCCGATGCCGATGGCGACGATGCCTGCCGAGTAGAGCCACGCCATGGCCCACACGCCGACGAGGTCGTGATCGACGATGTGGAACAGCGGTCCCGCGAGCACCGTGCCGATCACGCTCACCACCAGTGAGGTCGCCAGGCCGATGGCGGCCCGGGTCCACAGCCGCAGCGTGGCGCCCGCCGCGCCGATGGCGGCGACACTGGCGTACGAGCCGATGCTGATGGTGACCAGGACGAAGAAGAGCCCCTGCCCGGTGGGGTCGCCCTGCGAGGTGGGCGCGACGTCGGTGACGTCCAGGGCGATCCCCTTCCCGTCGGCCACCAGGCGGAAGACGGTCTCGGCGGCCGTGGCGGTCGTGTCGGAGTTGGCCTTGGCGACCAGCAGTCGCGGGTGCTCCGTGGACGGGAGGTAGGCACCGGCCAGATCGCGGTCCATCAGTTGGTGCACCGCGGCGGCGCGCGTGGGGACCGTCCTGACGTCCAGCGCGTCGCCGGCCTTGTCCTTGAGCGTCTGGGCGAGGACCTGCGCGCGCGGCCCGTTCCCGACGACGGCCACCTTCATCCCGTGCGGCTCGGGGGCGTGGAAGGCACCCAGGTAGGCAAGGCCCATGCCCAGGCACATCAGCAGCGGGGTCACCAGGTGGAGAACGATGTGCCCCGCGCTGTGGCGCAGTCGGGGGGCCGCGTGCGCATGGGCCCCTCCCGAGGCGGCGGCCGGGGATGCGGTCATGGGGAAGGCACCTCTCAATATGATTGGCAAATACAACCTTTTTCATTGTACGATACATCTAAATGAAGGAGGTCCAGATGCCGGCCCGTGACACAGCCATCGACACGATCCAGCGCGAACTCACCGCGTTCGCCCGCCGCGCCCGGACGCGCGCCACGCAGATCCACCCCGAACTGTCCCTGGTGGCCTACGGCATGCTCGACTACATGAAGGAGCGCGGCGGCTGCCGCGGCACGGACCTGGCCTCGCACTTCCTGCTCGACAAGTCCACCGTCAGCCGCCAGATCGCGATGCTGGAACGCGCCGGGCTCATCGCGCGCGGATCCGACCCGCAGGACCAGCGCGGGCAGATCCTCCGCCCGTCCGAACAGGGCCTCAGGCTGCTGGCGGAGGCGAACGAACGACGCCGGATCGCCTTCGCGGGGCGGTTCGCCGACTGGGACGACACGGACGTGCAGCAGCTGGCCGACCACCTCCAGCGCTACAACGCGGCCGGCTGAATCAGGCAAGGCGTCCCCCGGTCGGCTACAGAATGTGCACCGGGTCACACCCAGGGCGACTCTTGTGGTGGGCTCGCTGCCGTCCACGGCATCTCTCCCGCCCAGGGAGGGGAGGCGGCACAGGCCGCTCGTCGAAGAGCCAGCCCCTGGAGGTGGCGTGTTGTACCGAATTGCCGGACCCCGGGTGTCGCCGCGACGGCACCGAGTCCGTGCGCGCGCGTGGACGATTGCGGCGAGTGTGGCGCTGGCCTCCGGCGCCGTGACGGGTACGGCGTCCGCGGGAGCCGTGGAACGTGGGGCCGCGACGGGTGGCGCGGTGCGCGACACGCCCGGGCCGCAGGGGCATGCCGAACCGGTCGATCCGGTCGATCCGGTCGATCCGGTCGATCCGGCGGGGGCCAACGCCGTGCACGGCACGCAGGAGTTCACCACCAGCGGGGCCTTCGTGCCCCCCGGCGGCGTCAGCACGATCCTCGTCCAGGTGTGGGGCGCGGGCGGAGGCGGCGCGGGTGGCGGCGACGACGGCAGCGGGGGCCAGGGCGGCGGCGCCGGCGGATTCGCCTCGTGCGCCGTCCACGTGCAGCCCGGCGAGGCCCACTTGGTCGTCGTCGCCGGGGGCGGCGCCGGGGGCGTGCCCGGGGCTCCCGGCGCCACCGCCGGGTTCACCTACCTGACCGCGCCGCCCTCCGGCGCGGCGGTGGCTGTCGCCCGGGGTGGCGGCGGCGGCTCCGATCCCCGCTTCCCCGGAACCGGCGGCACCGGCGCCTGTGACCCCGCCGCCGGCGACGGCGGCCTCGTCCACCAGGGCGCCCCCGGCCTGACCACCGGCGAAGGGGGCAGCCCCGCGGTGGACGGCACGGTCGCTCCCCCCGGTCCGGTCACCGCCCCCTTGGCACCGCCGCGGAACGCGGGCGTGGGCGGCGACGGCGGACCCGCGGGAGGCCCGGGCGCCGACGGAGGCCCCGGGTACGTCGTCATCCGGTGGTAGCCGGCACCACCTGCCGCGGAACGGCCCGGCGCGTCGAGAGGGGCGCCGGGCCACGCCTGTACGGGCGTTGCGTGGTCGGTCAACGTGTCATGCGCTGCGAGGCAATTCCCCCGTCGCGGCCTCGCCTACGGTCAGGCATCGACCACCACTCGACGCCCGATGTACGGGAGACCCGCGACCACGACGCGCCGCCGCCTCCCGGCCGCGCCGGACGTCACGCACGGCGGGAGGGCAGCCATGACCGACCCGGGAGAGTTCGCGGACAGGTCGGCGAAGCGGCCCTGGGTGCGGCACGTGATGGTCGCGGGGACGCTGCTGGGCACCCTCGCGGTGTGCGCGGCCGTTCCGCCGGGTTGCCACCCGGGTCCCGCTTCCTACGCCCTGCGGCTGGTCCCGGCCTCGGAGGCCGCGGTGGCCTGCGGCTGGCTGCACCGGCGGTGCCGACGGCTGGTGGCGGATGCCTGTGCGGTCTCCGACGCCGTGCAGGACGTGCTGCTGCGGCCGCTCCCGTCACGGGTCGGCGGCCTGGCTCTCGCCTCGGTCTACCGTGCCTCCGGCGGTCGGGCCCGGGTCGGCGGGGACCTCTACGCGGTCGCCCGGGCCGACGCGGCCACCCGGGTCATCATCGGCGATGTGCGAGGGAGGGGACTGTCCTCGTTCCTGGACGTCCCGCCGTCCTCGGGGCATTCCGTGAGTGGGCGCCGCAGGCCCCCAGCCTGACCGAGCTGTCCGCCCGCCTGGAGGCGAGCTTCCTTCGGCACCTCGCCGACGCGCACGACGACGCCGACGAACGCTTCGTGACCGCGCTCCTTCTCGAGGTGCCGGACCGCGAGCCCCTCGCACACATGGTCAACTACGGTCATCCGCCGCTGGTGCGGGCCCGCCGGGGGGACGTGGCCCTGCTTCCGGGGCATCCCTGCCCTCCCCTGGGACTGAGCTCCCTGTGTGACGTCCGGGCGCACGAGAGCGTCTTCGAACTCGGCCCTGACGACACGCTGTTGCTGTACACCGACGGTCTCATCGAGGCCCGTGACCGCGCCGGGGTGTGCTTCCCGTTGCTGGAGCGGGCCGCCACCTGGACGTGGAACGACCGGCTCAGGCGCAGTCAGGACCGTCTGCGCGGCGTCCTCGGGCAGATCCTCGACGACGTCGTCGCCCATTGCGGCGCGCTGCCGGCCGACGATCTCGCCCTGATCGCGCTGGCCCGGCGCGGAGAGGAGGGGACGGCGGCACTCCCCCGCCGGTCGTGACCGTCACCCCGGAAGCCTGGAGTGGCCGGCTCTGCAGCGCCATTCGCCCGGAGTCATGCCGTAGGCCGCACGGAAGATCCGACTGAAGTGCGCCGGGCTCGCGAAACCCCGTCGGTGCGCGATGGCCGCCACCGTCGCCCCGGCCAACTCGGGACGCGAGAGATCATCACGGCAGGCCTCCAGCCGCAGGTGCTGGACCCACCGGCCGACGGTCATGTCCTCGCCACGGAAGAGCAGGTGCAGATACCGGACGGAGATGTGGTGCGCGGCCGCGATCGTCGCCGGGGAGAGTTCCGTTCGGTCCAGGTGCGCCCTGACGTACACGCGGATCTGCCGCAGCAACGCCTCCTCCGCGGTCGGCGTGGCACCGCTGCCCCGTCGTACCTGATGCACGACCAGCGCGTTCAGGACGTCGGCCATCCCCCGCTCCAGGTATCTCTTCGGACCGGGCGGGCAGACGCCCACCTCGGCCGCAGCGGCAAGCCGGCTCATGTACGCGGCGAGGATCCCGCCGATGTAACTGCCGGTGGAGCATGCCCGGCCGGTGGCGAGCAGCAGACACGCGTCGGAGACGTCCAGCAGCCCACGGGGAACGGCGGCGACGTCCTGACGCACATCACTGGGGAAATCCTGGACGTAGGGACGCCGGGAATCCAGCAGGACCAACTCTCCGGCGACCAGCGGTGTTTCCCTCCCGTCCTGGACCACGACACTGCTGCCCGTCTCCTGCAGGCTCACGATGAGCAGGCCGCTGGGGTCATTGGCGATGATCCCGCGGGTCCGCGCCATGCGCTGGGGGCTCGCCTCGACGTGGGCCACATGGATGTCGCCGATGGAGATCCGCCGGAGCGAACCGCGCACCGCGGCGCCGTCGTGCGGCCTGACCTCCAGCCGGGTGAGCGATCGGTGGACGGCGTCCGTCCAGTACTGCGCCCTCTCGTCGGGCGGAAGGATGTCGGTACAGAATGCCTTGATCACGATGTCCCCGCGCACGTCGGAACCACGTCCTCGGCCGAGCGCCGCAAGCCGCGGCACTCGGTGCCACTGCTTGGTTCAGCCGAGTGCCGCGCCGAATAATTTCGGCGCGCCGGGGACGATTCGGAGGCGGCTCAACACTGCGGGATGCCCGCAGGAAAACGCGGCGGGAGCTGCGGAAAGGCCGCGGCGGTCGCGCGTTCTCGCCGGCCCGACGGCTCACCGGCCGGGGCCGGTCCCGCGGTGCCGCCTTCAGATGATGTCCAGTCGGTCGAGGAACGGGGCCGCGGCGGAGGTGTCCCCCGTGATGCGGCAGTGGTCGCGCCAGGATTCGCGGGTGGTGGCCCACGCGATGAAGTCGAGTGCCGTGCTGGTGATCCGGGTGGTGGCGTCCGCGCCGGGTACGACGGTCAGTTGCGCGTCCGGCCCGGCCGCGGGGTAGACGGTGACCGTGGTCGCGCCCGGTCCTGTCAGGTCGAGGACGAGGGGCCGGTCGACCGCCGAGGTGAGCTCGGGGCCCTGCATCTGGGGAAGGCCGGCGAGCATGAACTCGACAGCGGGCGCCACGAGGCCGTCGGTCGGTTCCGGCACCGTGAAGGGGAGCGGGCCGTCCGGGGCGAGCATGTCGTGGCGCAGGTGGCAGAAGACGTTGAACGCCATCGTGTTCGCCAGCAGATGGCGCGGATAGGTGCCGAGCCCGGGCACGTCGACCGGCTCCGTGGCCCTGGGGGGTTCCTGCGCCGCTTCCAGGAGGTCGAGCTGCCGCGGGGTGCTGCGCCGCCACTCGTCGAGGACCTCGCCGTGGCTCCAGGAACGGCGTTCGTCGACCCGCAGGTCGTGGTAACGCTCGCGGTTCTCCGGCAGCGAGGGGTCCGGCGGCGGCGGATCCACCGCCTCGGTGGCGAGAGCCGCGAGGTGGGCCATGACGTCGATGACACGCCAGCCCGCGCACGCCGACGGCAGGTCCCACTGGTCGTCGGCGACGCGCGGGACGATCTCCGCGAGTTGCGCCGTGCTCGAACGCGCCGCGGCGATGCCGGCACGGGTCATCGTTCCTCCCGGGTCAGGACGCGGCCCGGCGGGACGTGCGGTAGGTCGCGGCGACGTCCGCGCGGCCCAGCCCGTCGTCCGCCGCCAGGTGGAGGCGTTCGCGCACGACCTCCGCGATGCCCAGGCGCAGGCCGGCGGCGCGGGCGGCGTCGGTGATCAGACCGGCGTCCTTGGCCGCCGCCTCGAGGGGGAACGAGGGGGTGTCGAGGTCGTCGTCGAGCATCTTCGGGCCCTTGCTCTGCACGTACGTGCTGTTCAGGCCGCTTCCCCCGATGACGTCGATGACCAGGTGGGGGTCGACCCCGAGGGTCTCGGCGAGGGTGAGGGACTCCGCGATGCCCTCGACGGTGGTCAGGACCCAGGCGTTGTAGGCGAGTTTCAGGCCGCTCGGCTGGCCGACCTCGTCGAGCCACACGGTGCGTGAGCCCACCGCGTCCAGGACCGGCCGCACTTCGTCCCGCGCCTCCTTCCGGGGGGAGGCGGCCAGGACGGTCAGGGTCCCGGCGACGGCCGGTTCCTTGGTGCCGAGGAGCGGGGCCTCGACGTAGGCGACGTCCAGGCGGTCGGCCTGCTCCGCGAGACGGCGGCCGCCGTCAGGGGAGACCGTGCAGGTCTGCACCCACACCGGGTGGCCGTCCAGCCCGTCGCGGGCCTGGTCCATCACGTCGGCGACGACTCTCTCGTTCGCCAGCGCGGTCAGGACCACGTCCGCGCCGCGGCAGGCCTCGGCCGGCGTGTCGCACACCGCGGCGCCGACGTCGGCCAGCGGTTCGGCGGCGTCGCGAGCCCTGTTCCACGCACGCAGACCCAGCCCCGCGGCCGCGATGTTGCGGGCCATGGCGTCCCCCATGGTGCCCGTACCGAGCACCGCGACCACCGGTCCTCCCTGCCCGGACGAGGGCGTCCGGACCGCTGTGCTCATCGTCGCGCCTCCCTTGGCTCGGCCCGGCCGCGCGCCCTGCTCCCGGCCGGCGCGCGCCCGTGGTGTCGACCGCGTCAGGACCGGGGGGTTCAGGCGTCCTGGCCGATCCAGACGGTCTTGGCGTTCATGAACTCCCGCATGCCGAGGTCGGACAACTCCCGACCGTAGCCGCTGCGTTTCACGCCGCCGAAGGGGATCTCGGGATAGCTGGTCGTGTTGCCGTTGATGAAGGCCATACCGGACTGCACGTCGCGGACGAAGAGCTCGCGTTCGGCCTCGTCCTCGCTCCACAGATTCGAACCCAGGCCGTAGGGGTGCCCGTTGGCCTCCCGCAGGGCCTCCTCCAGGGAGGGAACCGCCCACACCTGCGCCACGGGGCCGAAGACCTCCTCGTGGTACATCCGCATTTCCGGAGTGACACCGGTCAGCACGGTCGGCGGGTAGAACCAGCCCGGCCGGTCCGGGCGTTCGCCGCCCACCAGCGCCGTCGCGCCCTTGCCGACGGCGTCGTCGACGTACGACTCCACGTCACGCCGGCCGGACTCGGTGGCCAGCGGACCGACGTCGGTGTCCGCGTCCATCGGATCGCCCACCACCAGCGCGCCCATCTTCGCCACGAACATCGCGATGAACTCGTCGGCGATGTCCTGGTGGACGAAGAACCGCTTGCCGTTGATGCACGACTGCCCGTTGTTCAGGCACCGTGCCTTGACCGCGACATCGGTGGCACGGTCCAGGTTCGTGGACGGCATGACGATGAACGGGTCGGAACCGCCCAGTTCGAGGACCACCTTCTTGATCTCGTCGCCGGCGATGGCGGCCACCGACCGTCCCGCCGGCTCGCTGCCCGTCAGCGTCGCGGCCGCCACACGCGGGTCGCGCAGCACCTGCTCCACCCGCCCCGAGGAGATCAGCAGGGTCTGGAACACGTCGTCCGGGAAGCCCGCGTCCCGGAAGAGCTCTTCCAGGTACAGGGCGCACCGCGGCACGTTCGAGGCGTGCTTGAGCAGGCCCACGTTCCCCGCCATCAGGGCAGGCGCGGCGAACCGCATGGCCTGCCACAAGGGCAGGTTCCACGGCATCACCGCGAGCACCACGCCGATCGGCTGGTACGTCACGAACGTCTGCTTCGCGCCCACGCGCTCCGCGTCGCGGTCCAGGTCACGCAGGAACGCGGGTCCTTCGGTGGCGTAGAAGCGCAGCCCGTGCACGCACTTGACCACTTCCTCCTCCGCCGCCCGGAAGGTCTTGCCCATTTCCGTGGTGATCATCTGGCTGACGCTCTCGATCTCCTTCTCCAGACGTTCGGCGGCGTGCTGCAGCCACCCCGCCCGCTCGTCGGCGCTCGTCAACCGGTATGTCGCGGCCGCGGCCGCCGCCCGGGCGAGCTTGTCCTCCAGTTGCTCGGGCGTCAGTTCGTCGAACCTCTCGAGAACCTCGCCCGTCATGGGACTCGTCGTTGCGATAGCCATGAATCAACCGTATGACCGGGGGAGAAGGCGGGCAATTCACCCGTTTGCTCCCATCATGGCCACCGGCGTCACGACGGCAACGGACGGCGGGAGGCCGGCCGGATCCGGCCGCCGCCGCACCCCCCGCGGAGCGGATGACCGCCCCAGGTCGGGGGCGATCCGGGCGCGTCCGGCCGCCTCCGGGCGCGGACTCGCCACTGGTCCGTGAAGTCGGCAACACCCCGCCGCCCGCGCTGCCGGTTCCTGTCCGGACGAAATACGCTACGTCCGGAATACGGTCCGGGTCCGGCATTACGGCAGGACGTTCTCCCGCGCAAAAGAACTGCCGAATCAGCAGCCGGGAGCGGCGACTGCGGGCCGCCCGGCACGAATGCGGCCACGGTCCCCGGCCGCCGGTACGGTGCCAAAGGAAAGGCGAATCGCGGGGCGCATTGCCGTGCCCGCTCCGCCGGGGACGGCGAGGCGGACGACCTCGCCGGCTCTCCCGGTGCGGCCTCCGGCACGTGGAACCCGGTGGCGCACGGGCCATCGGCCTGCCGGAGGACACGTCACCCGTATGAGGGATATCGGGCGACGAGAAGCGCGCCGGTCGTCAGCCGAGTGTCGCGCATACAAGGTAATCGTCGCCTCCCAGGCAATTCGATTCGAAGGATTCATTGACGCGACCCCGGCGGTCTGACGACACTCCAATCGCTGTTGATCATCCTCTAGAGGGCGACGATGAGAGCATTTGTACATCGGGGCCAGGTCAGGAAGTGGTATTCGGCACCGGGACGCGAAACGGAATTGCCGATGAAGTCCGGGCCCTGGGGTGCGACCGGGCGCTGGTGCTGAGCACCCCCGGACAGACCGGTCAGGCCCACGAGGTGCGGGAACTCCTCGGGCCGCTTGCCGCGGGCGTCTTCGACCAGGCGGCGCCGCACACGCCCGTCGCGGTCACCGAGAAGGCGGTCGGCGCGGTCCGGGCAGCCGGCGCGGACTGTGTCGTCGCCGTCGGCGGCGGCTCGGCCATCGGCCTGGGAAAGGCCGTCGCCCTGCGCACCGGGCACGCGCACATCGCGCTGCCCACGACCTACGCGGGCTCCGAGATGACGCCGATCCTGGGAGAGACCCAGGGCGGCGCCAAGACCACCCGGCGGCTGCCCGAGGTGCTGCTGAGAACCGTCGTCTACGACGTCGACCTCACCCTCGCACTGCCGCCCCACGTCGCGGCGGTGAGCGGGCTCAACGCCATGGCCCACGTCGTGGAGGCGCTGTACGCCCAGGATCACGACCCGCTCGCCCTCCTCATCGCGGGTGAGGCCTTGGACGCCCTGGCGACGGCGCTGCCGGACGCCGTGCGCCGTCCCGCCGAGCCCGGCGCACGCGCTACCGCCCTGTACGACGCCTGGCTGGCCGGCACCTGCCTCGGCACCGTCGGCATGGCACTGCACCACAAGGTCTGCCACGTCCTGGGCGGCACCTTCGACCTTCCCCACGCCGAGACCCACGCTGTGGTGCTCCCGCACGTCGTCGCGTACAACGCACCCGCGGCCGCACCGGCCATGGAACGGATCGGCCGGGCTCTGCCCGGCCCCGACCCCGCCGCCGCGGTCTTCGCCTTCGCCGCTCGGCTCGGCGCCCCACGCGCGCTCAGGGACCTCGGCATGCCCGAGTCGGGCATCGCGAGCGCCGCCGACCTGATCGTCCGCGACGGCTACTGGAATCCACGGCCGGTGGACCGGGAAGCCGTGCGCGGCCTCCTTCGCCGGGCCTGGGCGGGCGAGCCGCCGCGGGCCCCTTCCCCTCACCCCGACGACGCGACGGGAGCCCGTCATGCGTGACCTCACGGACGACACCATCACCGAGGCGGTCCTCTCGACCGTGCGCGGCGCGAAGGACGCACGCCTCGCGGAGATCCTCGGCGCACTGGTCAGGCACGCCCACGACTTCGTGCGCGAGACCGGTCTCACCGAGGAGGAGTGGGCGCGGGGCGTGGACTTCCTCACCCGCACCGGACAGCTGTGCACGGCCACACGGCAGGAGTTCATCCTCCTCTCCGACGTGCTGGGGGTGACGATGCTGGTCGACGCCCTCGGCAACCGGCGTGCGGCCGGGTCGACGCAGAACAGCGTCCTCGGGCCCTTCTTCCGCGACGACCGCCCCGCGCTGCCCGACGGGGCCGACATCTCCGAGGGACTGCCGGGCACACCCTTCTTCTTCGAGGGGTCGGTGACCGACGCTCAGGGAGCGCCGGTCGGCGGCGCCCAGGTCGATGTCTGGCACAGCGACGCGGACGGTCACTACGACGTGGACGTCCCCGGTCTGTCCGACCCGGCCATGAGGGCGCTGCTCCGCACCGGCGGCGACGGCGGTTTCCGCTTCCGCTCCGTGCGCCCCTCCTCGTACCCCATCCCCGACGACGGCACCGTGGGCGAGCTGATGCGCGCCACCGGGCGGTCCGTCATGCGGCCCGCGCACCTGCATCTGCGGATCACCGCCGCGGGGTTCCAGAAGGTGACCACCATGCTGTTCCCCTCCGACGACGCCCACCTCGACCAGGACCCGGTCTTCGGCGTCAAGCAGTCGCTCGTCACGGAGTACGCGCGCCACCGGGCCGGCACCGGACCGTACGGCACCAGCACCCAGGAGCCGTACACCCTCCTGCGGCACACCTTCGTGCTCGAACCCGTGGAGCCGGCCTCCGGCGCCCGGCACCTCTGAGGGCGTCGACCCGCCCGGACCCCTGGCACGTGTCGTCCCCCGGCCGCGTGGGACCTGTTGCAGGCCCGGGGCGTCCGCCGGTCCCCCGGCGAACCCCCTGGCGGCCCGATGACGTCGCGGGCACGAAATCACTCCACTCGTACGGAGGCCACCATGCCTGACACCCTCGACATGACGCTCGCGTTCCGGTCCACGATGGGCCGCCTCGCCACCGGGGTCAGCGTCATCACGACGCAGACCGGAAGCACGCCGGTCGGAATGACGGCGAGCGCCGTCGCCGCCCTGTCGCTGGACCCGCTGCAACTCATCGTCTGCATCGGCAACCACCTGTTCACCCGCACCGCCATCGCCGAGCACGGGCGCTTCGCCGTCAACGTCCTGGGAGAGGACGGTGAAGGGCTGGCCCGCTGCTTCTCGGCCCGGGTACCCGACCGCTTCGCCGGCGTGGCGATCGACGAGGACCACGGCGTGCCCGTGCTCAGGGACGCCATCGCGTCGGTCGTCTGCGACGTCTCGCAGGCCCTGCCCGGTGGCGACCACACCATATTCGTGGGCGACGCGCGGCACTTCGAACACAAGGGGGAGGGCCGTCCGCTCCTGTACTTCGCCGGCGGGTTCGGCTTCATGAGGTAGCCCCTCGCCCGGCCCCCGTCCCCCTCTTCGCGCACCGCCGTGAACTTCCCCACGTCCCCCCGGTGCCCGGTGCATCCGTCGTGCCCACCGGGCATCGGGGGCCCATCCTGCCCGGTACGACGGGAGGCACCGTGAGCACCATCCCCGACCACAAGCTCCACCCGCCGGTACGGCCCCCGTGGTTCGTGCCGCGTCCCCGGCTGCTGAGGCTCCTGGATGCCTTCGCCGAACCCGTCGTGGTCGTCTCGGCGCCGCCCGGGGCCGGTAAGAGCGTGCTGCTCGGCGACTGGGCGCACGTGCTGCGGGCCCGTGGCTCCCACGTCGCCTGGCTCGGCCTCGACCGCTACGACAACACGCCGGCACGGCTGTGGGCGGGGATTCTGGCGGCGCTGCGGCCGTTTCGGCCGGGGCTGCCGGTACCCCCGCCCGCCGGGGCCTGGACGCGCGATGTCTGGGCCGAGGATCTGCTGCCGCGAACGCTGGCGGGACTCGCGGGCGAGCGGCCGCTCACCCTCGTCCTGGACGGCGTGGAGCGGCTCACCGACGCCGCACTGCGCAGTCTGGGAGACCTGCTGACGGCGCTGCCCGACGGCCTCCAGGTCGTACTGGCCACCAGGTACGTGCCCGGCGCGCCCGTCCCCGGCCTGCGGGCACGGGGTCTGATCGGCGAACTCGGCCCGGCCGAACTGCGCTTCACCCCCGACGAGGCCGACACGCTGCTGACGGCCCGGTCGGGCGGGCGGGCCATGGACGAGGAGAGGCGCCGCGGGCTGTACGACCTGGCCGAGGGATGGGCGGCCGGCCTGTTCGTCACGGCGAGCGCCGGCGGGACGCCGGAGCACGCCTTCGAGTCGTCCGCGGACGCGCCGGGTTCGGGCCCGGGCGTCTCTGATCGCGCGGCCCACGCGGCCGCCGACTACCTCGTGACCGAGGTACTGGACCGGCTGACCACCGAGCAGCGCGCCTTTCTGCTGCGCACCAGCGTGCTCGACGAACTGCGCCCCGACGCCTGCCGAGCCGTCGCGGACACCGACCGTGCGGGCGTCCTGCTGCGCGAACTGGCCCGCACCGTGCGGTTCCTCGAACCCACCGGCACCGGGCCGGGCGGGTACCGGTGCCACCGTGCGCTGCGCGCCGTGCTCAGCGAGGTCCTGGAGGCCGAGCACCCGGACGGGACGGCCGCGCTGCACCGCGCGGCCGCCGACTGGTACCGCGCGGCGGGACGGACAACCGCCGCGGTACGCCACTTCGCGTCGTGCGGCGATTCCGCCGCGGTGGCCGCGATCGTCCTGGACGCATGGGAGGAGACGATCGCCGCGGGGCGGGCGCAGGAGGTCGCGGGGTGGCTCGATCTGCTGCCCGCCCGAGCGGTCCGCGCCGACGCGCGCTTGTGCGTCGTCGCGGCGATGACGGAGCTGTCGCAGGGCGACGCGGGCGGCGCCGCGCGCTGGCTGGAACTGGCGCGGGCCCGCCCGAGCGGCGTGGACACCGTCGGGGAGGGCAGCTCCGTGAGCGAGGCGGCGTCGGTCGCCCACGCGCTCGTCCGCTGCCTGCGGGGCGAGTCCGGCGCCGCCGGCCCGCTCGGCGCGACGGCCGCCGGGCGACGGCCGCCGGGCGCCCTGAACCCTTCACCCCGTGGCGGGCGCTGGCCTGTGTCGCCAGTGGAACCGCCCTGATGTGGCAGGGGCGTTGGGAGGAGGCTGAGGACCGTTTGCGCGAGGCGGTTCGCGAGGCGCACGGGGCCCGGCACGCACTCGTTCTCGTTGGCGCCCTGGGCTCCCTGGCCCTGTGCGCCTACCTCACCGGGGACCGCGGGCAGGCCGCCGCGCTGGCCGACGAGGCACTGCGCACGGCCCGCTCCGCGGATGTGACGGGCCACTTCGTGGCCGTGGCCGCCCACCTGTGCCGCGCCGGACTTCTCCTGGAGGACGCCAGGGCCCTGGAGGCCGGTGAGTCGCTGGCCCGCGGTGAGGCGGCCATGGCAGCGTGCGCCTTCGGCGGTGAACCGCATCAGCGGGCCCTGGCCCGGGCCGTCCGGGCGGCGCTGCCCCGCGCCGCCGGTGACGACGCCGCCCCCTCGGGTGAGTTCGACGGCGTCGCCGGGGCACCGGCGCTGAGCGGGCTGCTCGCGCGCCTGCGCACGCTCGGCGTCGTTCCGGCCGGCGTCCCGGAGCCGCCGCCGCGGATCCGGGATCTGTCGCCCGGCGAACGCCGCATTCTGCGCGCGCTGTGCGGCCCGCTGACGCTCCGGGAGATCGCCGATGAGCTCCATGTTTCCCGGAACACGGTGAAGAGCCAGGTCAGGGCGGTCTTCAAGAAGCTCGACGCGCACAGCCGCAGTGGTGCGGTGGCCCGGGCCCGTGAGCGCGGTGTGCTGCAGCCCGGGCCCGCGAGCGGCACCCGCTACGAAGCGTCCTGCCGCCGGGCGTAGTCCGCCTGGGCCGTGTACGCGGTGTCCTGCTCGTCCTCAAGGCTCTCGATACCGCACACCCTCCGCGCGAGGCCGGCGGCCGGGCCCCTCGGGGAGAGCTCGGCGCGCTTCATCGTGAGCGTCCGGATCGCCAGCAGGGGCGTCCCGCACTTCCCCCAGGCCAAGGACGTGTTCTTCGCCGAGCGTCCGGTCCGGGAGCGCTCGGCGGCCCTCAACGCCGCGCTCCAGGTCGGCTACTTCATCATCGGCGTCCGTGCCGCCGGCCTCGCTGCCGGCCCGATGACGGGCTTCGACGCGGAGGGACTCACCAAGGAGTTCTTCCCCGACGGGAACCACTCCGTCCTGGCCGTGGTCAACATCGGCAACCCGGGTGAGGACGCCTGGTTCGCCCGCAGCCCGCGGCTCGCCTACGACGAGGTCGTCAGCACGGTCTGACCACGCCGATCAGCGGGTGCCACGGCCCCGACCGCCCGCGTCGGTGCCATGGCGCCCGGCCCTCGCCAGGGCCAGGACTCGCGCGGCGAACCGCCGTCCCGCGCGACCGGCGCCCTGGCCGGGCAACTGGGCACCCGGGTCCGGCACTTCCCCGGCGGCCACATCGGCCCGATCACGCATCCCGGCGCGTTCGGCGCACCCGTGCGGAAGGTGTTCCTCGCCCGGTGACCGTACGTCCGACTCGTCCCGACGGGTTCCGCCGGGGATCCCGGCCTCGTGCGAGCCCCTGGTCGCGCCGCGGCAGGAAGCGGCGGTATGCGTGTTGACCACCCTTCATTCGGTTACTAACTTACGGATATTGCTTCGTGTCAGTAACTTAGTTCCGGCCGCCGGACCGGACCCTTGCCGGTGTCCGGAGGCACGCCGCACAGCGAACCCATCTCCTCACCGACGAGGTACCCATGCGGATTCCAGTCATCGCACTCACCGCGGCGTCAGCCCTGGTGACCGCCCTCGCCCTGCCAGCCGGCGCCACGCCGGTCACAGCCGCCACGGCCGGGACCCGCGACGGCGGCGGCTTCGACCGGCCGCACTCCGGGTTCGCGCCCGCGAGCACCGTGCTGCGACCGGCGTCCCCGCGGGCCGCGGGGCTGCTGCCGGCCCCGATCGCCGCCTTCGAGCGGCAGGTCGCCGCCTGGACCGACCCGGCGAGCGGGACCGGTTACCTCTTCCCCGGTGCCACCACCCTGATGGTCCACGACGGCAAGGTCGTCGAGCGCGGCGCCACCGGGTACGCCATGCGCTACTCGGCCCCGCAGACCGAGTTGCCCGAGGACCAGTGGATACCCGCCCGCACCGACACCATCTACGATCTGGCGTCGCTCTCGAAGCTGTTCACCTCCCTGGTGGCCGTCCAGCAGCTGGAGGCCGGGAGCATCCGGCTCGACGCCCCGGTCGCGGCGTACCTGCCCGAGTTCGCGGTGAACGGCAAGGGCGCCATCACCATCAGGCAGCTGCTCACCCACACCTCCGGCCTCGCACCCGACCCCGAGCCGGCGCTGTGGCAGGGCTACCCCGACATCCCGTCGCGGGTGAAGGCGATCCTGGACACCACGCCGGTGGACCCGGCGGGAACCGCCTACACCTACTCCGACCTCAACATGCTCACCATGCAGCTGGTCCTGGAGGAGGTGACCGGGCGGAGCCTCGACACCCTCGTGCACGAGGGCATCACGGGGCCGCTGCGCATGACCGACACCGGCTACAACCCACCGGCCTCGAAGCTGTCCCGGATCGCCGCGACCGAGTACGAGACCAGCCCCGCGCGGGGTCTGGTGCACGGTCAGGTGCACGACGAGAACGCCTGGGCCATGGGCGGGGTCGCCGGGCACGCGGGCGTCTTCTCGACCGTCGACGACCTCGCCGTGCTGGCCCAGGCCATCCTCAACGGCGGGACCTACCGGAACCACCGAATCCTCAGCCGTGAGGGCGTCTCACTGCTGGAGGAGAACTTCAACCAGGCCTTCCCCGGCGACTCCCACGGTCTCGGCTTCGAGTTGGACCAGATCTGGTACATGGGCGGGCTGTCCGGTCCGCGCACACTGGGCCACACCGGCTTCACCGGGACCTCGCTGGTGATCGACCCCGCGTCGCGGTCGTTCGCCGTCCTGCTGACCAACCGGGTGCACGCGTCGCGCAGCACCCCCTCCACCAACCCCGCCCGGCGCGGTATCGCGCAGGCCCTCGCCCAGGCGATGCCGGTCGAGGCGCCGGGCGGCGGCCGCTCGTGGTTCTCCGGACAGGGCGGCGGTACCACCAGCACCCTGACCACCGGTCCGCTGGACGCCTCAGGAACGGTCGACGTCGACTTCAGGACCTTCGTCAACACCGAGTCGACGGACCTGGTCCGCCTCGAGGCCAGCTCCGACGGCGGAGACACCTGGCTCCCCGTGACGCTCCACGTCACCGGTCCCGGTGCCCCCGTCGACGGCGTCACCGCACTGTCGGGCCAGGACGTACGCGCCTGGTGGCGGGTGCACGCCGAGCTCCCGGACGCCGTACCCGGTCTCGCACTGCGCTGGCGGTACACCACCGACTCGTCCTACGAGGGGCGCGGTGTGAACCTCAGCGGGCTGCGGGTCACCGACGGCTCGCACGTCCTGCTGGACGGCGACAGGCCCGGAGCCCCGCTGATGTCGGCCGGCTGGCAGGCACTGCCGGCGGACGGACGGCGCTGACCCCCGCCGTGGAGCCGTCGTCCGCGCGTTGACCCGCGCGGACGTCCCTCAGTACGTTTCCCGCGTGGTATCCGAGAGCACGGCCGACGACGTGCGGGACTCCGGCCTCCTGGTGCGCATCCGCTCGCTCCTGCCCGGCCTCGCCCGGGCGGAGCAGCGGGTCGCCCGTGCGGTGCTGGACAGCCCCGCCCTGACGTCCCGGCGGAGCATCTCCGAGGCGGCCGCGGCGGCGGGCACCAGCGAGACCACGGTGATCCGGTTCTGCAAGGCGATCGGCCTCGACGGCTACCCCGCGCTCCGGATCGCGATGGCAGCGGAGGCCGCCCGCGCCGGGATACGCGCCGAGAGCCACCCGGGCAGCGACATCACGTCCGCCGACGACCTCGCCGGCATCGTCGGCAAGGTCGCCTTCGCCGACGCCCGGGCGGTGGAGGAGACCGGCGCGCAACTGGACGTGGCGGTCCTCGGCGACGTGGTCGACGCGATGGCGCGCGCGGGACGCGTCGACGTGTACGGAGTGGGCGCGAGTGCCTTCGTGGCGGCCGACTTCCAGCAGAAGCTGCACCGGATCGGACGGGTCGGCTTCGCCTGGAGCGACACGCAGATCATGCTGACCTCGGCGGCGGTGATGGGTCCCGGCGACGTGGCCTTCGGCCTCTCCCACACCGGCGCGACGGCCGACACCGTCGAGGCCCTGCGGGTGGCCCGGCGGCACGGAGCCACCACGGTGTCCCTCACCAACTTCCCCCGCTCGCCGATCACCGAGGTCTCCGACCACGTGCTGACCACCGCGGCGCGCGAGACCACGTTCCGGTCGGGCGCCATGGCCAGCCGGATCGCCCAGCTGACCGTCGTCGACTGCCTGTTCATCGGGATCGCCCAACGGCATCCGGAGCGGTCCGGAGAGGCCCTGGCGGCGACGTACGAGGCCGTGAGCGGGCAGCGCCTCGGCCCCCGCCCGGCCGGCGGCAGGCGACGGGACTGAATGAGATCACAGCCCCGGGTGCGCGGCCCCCGCACTCGTTGCCGTTCCGTGACCGCACGCGCTCACGGCGATCGCAAACGGAACGCAGCCTGGGTGTCGGCCGCCCCACGTGCCCGACCGGGCATGCCCGAGGAGCGACATGTCCCGGGACCCCTGGAACGTCATGAACGAGTCGATCGTACAGTTGTCCGATGCATGAACCGCGCTCGCGCCATGCCGCCCGCCGCACCCGGCAGCGCCGCCGCCGCAGGAACGCCGCGCTGGGCGCCGGCGTGGTCGTCGTGGCTGCCGCGACGACCGCGTACCTGACGGCGGGGCGCGGCGGCACTCCCACCGACGCCGCCCCGGCACATATCAAGGCGTCGACGGTCGTCGGCCCGTCCACCACGGCCCCCGCGCGTCACCGCGAACCCGCCGGCACGGTCACCCTCGCCTTCGCCGGTGATGTCCACTTCACCCAGCGCACCGCGGGACGGCTGGGGGTCGACCCCGCCCTCGGCCCGCTGTCCCCCGTACTGTCGGCCGCCGATTTCTCCATGGTCAACCTGGAGTCGGCGATCACCACCCGGGGGACACCGGAGCCGAAGCTGTACCACTTCCGGACCCCGCCGCAGGCCCTGGACGCGTTGCGCCGCTCGGGCGTCGACGCGGTCACGATGGCCAACAACCACGCGGTCGACTACGGCCCCCAAGGCCTGACCGACACCCTTGCCGCCGCGCACGCCTCACCGATACCCGTCGTGGGCATCGGCGCCGACGACACCGAGGCCTACCGGCCCTACCTCACCGAGGTCAACGGCGTCCGCCTCGCCGTACTCGCCGCGAGCCAGGTACAGGACCTCACGAACGCCCGGTTCCGCGCGGGTCCGGGAAGCCCGGGAATCGCCTCGGCCCTGGACCGGCCCCGGCTCGTGCACGCGGTCCGCGCCGCGCGGGCGCGGGCCGACGTCGTCGTGGTCTACCTGCACTGGGGCACGGAGGGGCAGAGCTGTCCCGGCCCTGAGCAGCGTTCCCTCGCCGCCGAGTTGTCGGCCGCGGGCGCCACGGCCGTGGTCGGCACGCACGCCCACGTCATGCTCGGCTCCGGCATGCTCGGACCGACCTACGTCGCCTACGGTTTCGGCAACTTCCTGTGGTACGGCTCCTCCCCGTACCCGCACTCGGACGAGACCGGCGTGACGACCCTCACCGTGACGCACGGCAGGGTCACCGCGGCCGCCTTCGCTCCCGCGCTCGTGGACGGACACGGCGTACCGGCCCCGCAGACCGGCGCCGCGGCAGAGCGCATCACCACCCGTCACGAGCAGTTGCGGCAGTGCACGGGACTGGCGCCGGCTCCCCGCTAGGCCCCGTCGTGTGTGGCACGGCTGTGGCACGTCGACACGGACCCGCACCCGTCTGACGCGCAGCGCCCCGGCAGATAGCCCGCGAAGCGCGTCATGCATCATTCCTCGGGCGGCGCTGGACGGCCCTGCGGAACGAAGAACCAGAACATGCCCGATCGACCCGGACCCCTTGAGTTCACCGACGGGAAGTGGGTGATCGGTGATCCCGCTGGAGACCATGCAAGGCTGAGGGCGGACGGCCTCTCGCACTGGGTGCAGGGCGTCGAGACTCAACAGATTCCGTGGGCCCGCGTGATGGACATCGTGCTCGATGTCCAGCCCCTTCGACGAGACCACTCGAAGTGGCTGCGTAAGGTAGCGGTGATCCTGTCGTGGCTCGGCCAGCCGACTGAGCACGTAGGGCTCCCGGCTTCCATCGGGGGCTTGCGCGCTTTCCCTATGGCGTTGGTCGTCGTTGTGTGCCCTCGCACGGCCCAGTGACGGTCCAGCGATCGGTCACTCGCCGTGGGAGACCAGCGGGGTGACAGAGACGCCTGGTCGTGTGCGAGGATTCCGGCTCGCTTACGTGTTCGCCGAGTTCGACCGGAGATCCATGTCCGCCATATCGCTGCTCACGTCGTCTGGGACTGGCTCCAAGCGCAACCGGAAGGGCCGCGAACCGGCGATCGCGGGAGTGCTGGCGCTCGGTGGGGTCGCGCTGGCGATGACACTGGTCATCGGGGGTGTCTCCGGTCACGTCGACGAAGATCCGGACCAGCGGATGTCCGGCGCAGGGGACCGGTCGGCCGTAAGCCTCGCGGTGGGCGACTGCTTCACTAGCTCGCAGCACGGAGAGGTCTACTCCGCGGTACCCGTGCCGTGCTCCCAGCCACACGACGGCGAAGTGTTCGCCACGGTCGCTCTCACCGGGTCCAGCGGCGCCGGCGACGCCCTCGCAAAGCAGTCGTACCACCAGTGCAGCGATCGGCTGACCGGCTACGTCATGGACGACTGGTCCCTGCCCCACACGATGGGCGTCAACTACTACTACCCGACCCGTGAGGTCCAGTCGGGTAGCAGGACCGCCACTTGCTTTGCGGCCGACACGGACGGCCGGACCACTGGCAGCGTACGCGAGCGGGAAACCAGCCTGACGGCAGACCAGCTTGCCTTCCTCAGGCTGGAGCTGGCCTCCGCGCGCGTCCTCAAGACTTATCCGCACCTGGGCAGCGTGGCCGACAATCGTGCCTGGGCTGCGAAGATGGCGGCCGCGCTGGACCATGAGGCGGATGGCCTCGAAGCCGTCAACTGGTCCGTCGGCGCCAGGCCCAAGGTCACCGCCTACGTCGGAGAGCTTCGAAGGAGCGCCGAGCTGTGGCGCAAGGCCGTGGCGGCACGTTCGGACAACAATTACGGGGACCGTTCTGACGACGCCTGGGACCACCCTTCCCACGAGTATCAGCGGGAGGTCCGGAAAACCCTGGGGCTGGCTTCGGATGTCCCCGCCACCTCCTTCGGGCCGCCGTTCTAGACGCGGGCACGGTGGTCCGGTCGGCGGACCGGGCACACACGGGCCGGCACGGAGCCGGCGGACCATGACGCAACGGACGGCACCGCGTGGGCCCGTCGGCGGCCGGCCTCCGTCACACTGTCCTGGACGCCGTGCCGTGCGGCGCACCTCACGGGTACGGGGTCGTCGTCCGGCTCGACCACACCGACCCGGCCGCCAGTCGGCCGCGAGGGGAGTTCGGCATGGCCCACCCCATCAGCGACGACGACATGCGCGCCGCGATGGCCGCCGCGAAGGAGTACACCGCGGTGGTCCTGGAGGCCGGACCCGCGTACGGGACGGCCGAGGCGGGCCCGGTGATCCGGGAGCACGGCCGCCGCAACTTCGCCCTGCGTGCCGAAGGCGTTCTCCCCATTGTCTGCCCCGTCACGGACGACGGCGAGGTCCGCGGCATCGGCATCCTCGACACCGATCCCGACACCGCCCGCGCCCTCATGGCCGAGGACCCCGGCGTGAAGGCCGGAGTGTTCACCTTCACCCTCCACCCGGTACGTTCCTTCCCCGGCGACCGGCTCCGCTGACGGCGTGCCGGGAGGCGGCCGGATCAGACCGCGGCGGCGGTACGCAGCAGCGTGAACCAGAACGTCGGGAACGGGTTCGTCCCCGGTGTCACGTCGGCCAGCTCCCACCCGGCGAACCTGGCGCGGAGTTCGTCCGCGGTGACGCCGGAGATCACGTCCTCGGGGCCGTCGGGGCCGTACCCGAACATCAGCAGGCGCGCCCCCGGGGCGGCGCGCGTCGTGAGACCGGCCACGTAGCCGTCGCGGCGGTGCGGCGGGATGCCGCAGTAGCAACTCAGGTCGAAGAACAGGTCGTACGGGCCGGGCACGCCCACCTCGTCCAGCCGGGTGGCGTCCCCGCACAGCACCGTGACGTCCACCCCCGCCGCCTCCGCCTTCTCCCTGGCCTGCCGGACCGCGCGGTCGACCAGGTCGACGGCTTCCACCCGCCAGCCGTGCCGGGCCAGGTACACCGCGTTGGTCCCGGTGCCGCAGCCGAGTTCGAGGACGTGACCGGGCGTCAGCGCATCGGGGCCCTCCACCAGGGCCACCAGCTCGGGCGGGGTGACGCCGCTGTCCCACGGCGGCTTGCCGTCCCGGTAGTAGTCCTCCAACGAGCGGCGTACGGCGGCCTCTTGGTCGAGCTCCGCAGCCGTGCGAGTCTCACTCATCACTGCCCTCCAAGAATCTAGAGTCCAACTCTAGTGACTGACTCTAGAGATAGACTTCCGGCATGGACGCGGTCAAGGGGTCCGACAAGCGGACCGTCAAGCCTCCCGACAAGCGCGCCGAACGCTCACGGCGCACCCGCGAGAAGATCGTCGCGGCGGCCCGGGAGCTGTTCGTCGCCCAGGGCTACGGGGCGACGAGCCTTCAGGAGGTCGCGGACCACGCCGGGGTGGCCGTCCAGACCGTCTACTTCGTGTTCCGCAACAAGCGCGCGCTGTTCAAGGACGTCGTCGACACGTCCATCGCCGGCGACGCCGAACCGGTCGCCACGATGGACCGCCCCTGGTTCCGCGCCGCGTGCGCCGAACCCACCGCGGCCGGCCAACTGCGCGCCCACGTACGGGGGGTGCGGGACATCCTCGGCCGCGTCGGCCCGATCATGCCGCTGATCGCCGCCGCCGCGGCCACCGACCCGCAGATCGCGGCCCAGTGGGGAGCCGACCCGGACCCGCGCTACACCGTCCAGTACGCCGCGGCGAAGGCGCTGACCTCGAAGCCCGACATCCGCCCCGACGTCGACGTCACCCGCGCCGCCGACCTGCTGTACGGGCTGCTCAGCCCAGAGCTGTACCTGGTCTTCGTACGCGACCGCGGCTGGTCCCCCGACACCTGGGAGGAGTGGGCCCGCGCGGCACTGACGGCGGGCCTGTGCACCGGCGACGGGTAGGGCGCCCGACAGGGCCTCAGGAACCCGCCGCGGCCCGGTCGGAGTCGCTGCGGAGAACGCAGAACTCGTTGCCCTCGGGGTCGGCCAGGACCGCCCAGCCGGAGCCGTCGGGATTGCGGTGGTCGGCGACGAATGCGGCGCCGAGCCCCAGGAGACGTTCCACCTCCTGGTCGCGCGAGGTCTCGGGGCGCAGGCACAGATGGATCCGGTTCTTGGCCGTCTTGGCCTCGGGCACCTGGTTGAAGTGCAGCACCGGGCCCTCCGCCAGGAGCACCTGGGTCTCCGGGTCGCCCGGGGCGCTCTCCGGATGCAGGGGACGGCCGGTCACCGCGCTCCAGAACCGGGCCAGTTCGTAGGCATCCGCACAGTCGATCGCCACGTTCTGCACTACCGAAACCATGCGCGCAAGCCTTCCCGACTCCCCCTCCGGACGCCACCGAGTTACGGCCGGCCTTGGGCCATCGCCCGCGCTTGCCGCGACAGACATCCGATCTACTCCGGTCACCGACCCCTCTCGCCTGTCCCACCCATGGGCAAATTGCGGACTAAATAGGCACAACCTCCACCATGATCACAAGAAAGGTCGGGTTAATTCGGTGCCAGCCGTTGACGTGATCGAGACAAGTTGATTATTTATGAATACTTCTTGTGGGCTCCTGCAACCCTGGGAAAGGAACGCTTGCCGTGTCCGCTTCCTCCCGCCGCGACTTCCTCCGCCTCGCCACGGTCACCAGCGGAGGTCTCGCCCTGTCGGGCGGCCTTCCTCCGTTCGCCGCGCACGCCGAACCCGCCCGCCCGTCCAGCGTGGACATCGTCCCGGAGGGCAAGGCCACGACGATCTGGTACCGCACGCCCGCCGACGAGGCACGCGTCATCCAAGAGGCCCTGCCGGTCGGCAACGGCCGACTCGGCGCGCTGGTCGGTTGCGACCCGGCGGACGACTTCCTCTACCTGACCGACGGGGCGTTCTGGACCGGCGGCGCCAACGACACCCTGACCGACGACGGGCAGCTCCCCTACGGTCCGGACGACTTCGGCAGCTTCGGTCTGCTGGCCAAGCTCCGGATCGCGCTGCCCGGCCACTCCGGCGACGCGGTGAGCGGGTACCGCCGCCAACTCGACCTGAGCAATGGTGTGGTCTCGGCGACATACCTGCACAACGGCAACCTCCACCGCCGCGAGGTCTACGCCAGCCACCCCGACGACGTGGTCGTCATCCGGCTGACGGGAGGCCCGCACACCGGGACCGTCTCCCTGGCCGGCACGCACGACGAGACCACCGCGGGCGGCAACGGGCAGCTCTCGTTCGGCGGAACGCTGAAGAACGGCCTGCGCTACGGCGCGGCCGTGACCGCGGTCAGTGCCACGGGCCGGATCGACGTGGAGGGCGACAAGCTCTCCTTCGCCGGCTGCCGGGAGCTGCTCATCGTGGTGTGCGGCGGCACCGACTACTCCCCCGACGCCGCGAAGGGCTTCCGCGAGCCGGCCACCGATCCCCTCGCCGTGGCCCGTGCCAAGGTCACCGCCGCGGCGAAGGTGTCCGGCGGCCGGCTGCTGAAGACCCATGTGTCCGACTACCACCGGCTGTACAACCGGTTCTCGATCGACCTGGGCGAGTCGTCGGCGCTGCAGCGGTCCCTGGACTCCTGGTCCCGCATCGCCGTGCGGTACACCGACACCTCGACACCGGACCCGGAGTTGGAGGCCGCCTACGTCCAGTACGGCCGCTACCTGACGATCACGGGCTCCCGCGACTGGCTGCCGATGAACCTGCAGGGCATCTGGGTGCACAACAACAACCCGGACTGGTACGCCGACTACCACACCGACATCAACGTCCAGATGAACTACTGGCTGGCCGACCCGGCCGGCCTGGGCGAGAACGCCTACGCCCTCGCCCGGTACTGCGTGTCCCAGCTGCCGGTCTGGACCGACGTCACCAAGCGGCTGTACAACAACGAGCGCAACCGGTTCCGCAACAGCACCGGGAAGATCGCCGGCTGGGCGGTCGCGTTCTCCACCAACATCCACGGCGGCAGCGGCTGGGTCTGGCACCCCTCCGGCAACGCCTGGCTGTGCAACTCACTGTGGCGGCACTACGAGTACAGCCAGGACCGCGCGTACCTGGAGCTGATCTACCCCGTCCTCAAGGGGGCGGCGGAGTTCTGGCAGGCGCGCCTGATCGGCACCACCGTCACCGACCCGGACGGGACGTCACGCGACGTCCTGATCGACGACACCGCCTGGTCGCCGGAGCACGGCCCGGACGGGAAGGGCAACACGTACGGGCAGGAACTGGCGTGGGAGCTCTTCGAGGAGTTCACCACCGCCTCCCGGGTACTCCACCGCGACACCGAGCTCGCAGCCGAGCTCGGCGCGATGCAGGCCAAGCTGTACCTGCCCCGGGTCAGCCCGAAGTCCGGCTGGCTCGAGGAATGGATGAGCCCGGACAACCTCGGCGAGGTCACCCACCGGCACCTGTCCCCGCTGATCGGTTTCTACCCCGGCGACCGGATCGCCGCCGACACCAGTCCGGCCGCGCTGCTCGACGGGGTCCGCGCGCTGCTCACCGCCCGCGGAATGGACAGCTTCGGCTGGGCGTGCGCGTGGCGCTCGCTGTGCTGGTCCCGGCTGAAGGACGCGGAGAAGGCCTACCAGCTCTACCTGACGGTCCTGCGGCCGTCGATATCCAACGGCAACGGCACCGCGGCCAACTGGTTCGACATGTACAGCCAGGGCAGCTACACGATCTTCCAGATCGACGCGAACCTCGGCGGCGCCACCGCCGCGCTGGAGATGATCCTCTACTCCCGGCCCGGTGTCATCGAGCTGCTCCCCGCGCTTCCCCGCGCCTGGGCGGCCAAGGGCTCGGTCAGCGGCGTCGGCGCCCGTGGCGGCTTCGAGGTGGACCTGTCCTGGCGGGGCGGGAAGGTGACCGAGGCGACCGTCCGCAGCACCGGCGGAACGACGACCGAGCTGCGCGCGGGCGACTTCCGCAAGCACCTCACCCTCAGGCCCGGCCAGTCCGTGACCCTGCGGATCCCCTGACCCGGGCAGGGCGGCGCGCGTCACGCGCCTCCCCGCGGGGGTGTGCTCCAGGCACCGGATGCCGGAAGCACACCCCCGTGCGCGCGTTCCATGTGCCCGAACGCCCGCGTGCCGCGGGCGCGGCGGCGTGATCCCGGCGTCGGGCCCGGGGCGTTGTCGGACGGGTGTTCTAGGCTTCCCCGCGTGACCACCACCTTGATGCCGTACGCCGGTCCCGTCGAGGGCCGTACGCCGGTGACACGGCTCGGGGGCGTCCCGCTGGTCCCTGCCGGGTCCGCCTGGCCGCGGTGCGCGGCGTGCGCGGGGCCGATGCAGTTCCTCGCCCAGTGGCCGGTGGACGTCCTCGGCGGCGAGGGGGCCGCGCCGGCCGCTGCCGGCCGCGCGTGTCCTGTCGGTCTTCATGTGCCGGAACGACCCGGGTCGGTGCGACGAATGGGACCCGGTCGCAGGCGGCAACCGGGCGCCGCTCTTTCCCCGCACCGGGCTCACGGCCGCCCCGGTACCGGCGGGAGGCGAGACCCTGCTGCCGCAGACCTGCGGCACCGACCGCTCGGTGACCGACACGCCGCCCTACCCCGAGGCGCGCGTTCAGTGGTCGCGTGCGCACGGCCGTCCCGCACGGGACGTGCACGGCCAACTGAGCGGCGTGCCCTGGTGGCTGCAGCACGACGAGGCGCCCATGTGTCCCTCCTGCGCGCGGCCGATGGCCTTCACGGCCCCACTCGAAGAGGGACGCGACCACCGGACGGCCCTGAACTTCGGTGGGGGCGGACATGGATACGCCTTCGCCTGCGGGCCGTGCGAGGAAGGCTCGTTCCTGTGGCAGTGCTGACGTCGAAATCGCCGCCGGGAAAGCCCTACGGGGACCCGCACGGTGTTTTGCACCGGGAATCCGGCGCGGTGCCCCGGGGGAATGCGGCCCACCCGGCCTTTGCCTGTGCGGAGTTGCTGCCCGGGTCCACGTCTGGGATCTTGTCCGGGGCGGCGGCGTCGAGCGACGCGCCCAGCCCCCCACACCACTCGACCCGGGGTCACCGCCAGTCCGGCCGGTGGGCCGTGGCCGAGTCACGAGCAGCGACTCTCCCAGCTGTTCGTGGCATTCAAAGAAAGGTTGCACCGTGAACACCGAAAAGGTTATGGCCCGACGCCTCACGACCGAGGAGGTCTCGGAATTGGGCCTCGGGGAGGAGATCTTCGTCGCGGCGGAGATGGACGATCTCACCCTCGAATGCTTCGCTCCCGCTTCCCTCACGAAGCCGGGCAAGAGTTTCGAGGGAGGTTCCTTCACCGCGAGGACGGTCTTCGGTCAGGAGACGCACGTTCTTCCGGACAATGCCGAGGAACGGGGAATATGGGTCGCCGACAAGGCCGGGCAGGAAATCGAGGTGCTGCAGAGCGCCGGTGTTCTGCTGAACCTCGCCCTCTTCGTCCCCGAGGGCAACCAGGGGTCCCTGGAGTCGCTCTACAACGCCGCGAGGGAGGCGTTCGGCGCGGGAATCGTCCAGCGCTGGAACGAGGAGGTCGTCGCGGTGCCGGACGTCAAGATCGACCTGTACGAAGAGCCGATCCGCGGCCGGAAGAGCGCGGGCGGCCAGAACCGCGACCGCCGCGCCCTGGACATCTACCCGACCCGCGTGCGGTTCATGGAGCCCAGCGTCGGCTGGCGGTTCATCCTGGAGCCGCACCAGGAGACCATCGACGAGACGCCGACGATCTGAGCTGACAGCAGCCCACAGGAGGCACGCCCGCAGCACAAGGCCCCCCTCCCCGCCCGGGAGGGGGCCTTCGCGTTTCCGTGTGCGTGGCCAGGGGACGGGGGACGGGGGTAGCCTGCGGTCGATGGGAAGCCGACCGAACCCGGACGACTGGCTGACGGACATCCGGACGTCGTACGACACCGTCGCCGACAGCTACGCCGACCTGACACGCCGTCTCCTGGACGAGACGCCGGAGGAACGCGCGGTCCTGGCCCTCTTCGCCGACCTGGTGCGCGGCCGAGGCGGAGGACCGGTCGCGGACGTGGGGTGCGGGACGGGAAGGATCACGGGCCACCTGCGGCAACTGGACCTGGACGCCTTCGGCATCGACCTTTCCCCGGGGATGCTCGATGTGGCACGGCGTGACCACCCCGGCGTGCGGTTCGATCTCGGCTCCATGACGGACCTCGCCCTGCCCGACGGCTCGTTGGCCGGCCTGGTCGCCTGGTACTCACTGATCCACATCCCCGACGACGCGATCGGCGCGGTTCTCGCCCATTTCCGCCGTGTGCTCCGGCCCGGCGGGCCGTTGTTGCTCGGCTTCCACGTCGGCGACGGGTCCCGGCTGAAGACCGAGGGCTACGGCGGGCACCCGATGAAGGTCCACGTCCATCGTCGGCAGCCCGGCCGAATGATCGAGTGGCTCGGCGACGCCGGTTTCGCCGTCGAGACGCACACGACGCTCACTTCGGCCGAGAGCAGGCTGGGGGGCATCGTCCTCGCGCGTCGTCGGCCATGAGCGGCGCCTCGGCAGCCGGATCGCCCTGACGGCCCGTCACTGCTCCGCTGCAAGGCCCTGATCCACGATCACCGCCACCTTGCCCACGGTGCCGTGGCCGGACTTGAGCGACCGCAGCGCCGCGTTGACCGTCTCAACGGTGCTGTCGATGGTGTGGTCGATGTGCGGGAGCACACGTCCCTGCGCCGCCCATTCCATCGCCAGCGCCATCCCGCGCTGAAGAAATGCCCGGGCCTCACGGTCGAGCGTGGCGGGCTCGGAGAAGTAGCGCAGCAGATCGACGTTGACGTGCTGGGCGCCGCGCTCGGCCAGGATGGCGTCCACCGGGCTGTGTGTCTCGACCACGCGGGTCGTCTTGCCGGGACCGACACCGAGCACGATCCAACTGCCGCCTCGCCGTACGGCCTTCGCGCTCTCCACGAAGCCCTGCTCGCTGTACGTGGCGTCGAAGACCACGTCGACGCCCCGGCCGCTGGTCAGCCTGGCGATTTCCGCCGGGACGTCCTCGCGCCTGTAGTCGAGAACGTGCCGGGCCCCGGAGTCCCGGGCCAGTGCGATCGACTGCGGCGTGCTGCCGCTGCTGATGACCAGTCCGGCCCCCAGGGCGCGCGACGCCATCTGCACCGCGAGGTGCCCGACGCCGCCCCCACCTCCCGGGACATAGACCGTGTCACCGCCTTGGACGGCCGGGTACAGACCCGCGAAGGCGGACAGGAAGGCCATGGGGAGCGCCGCCGCATCGCGAAAGCTCAAGGACGGCGGCTTGAGGGCGGTGAGGAATCGGCGGGCGACGGCATAGCCGCCCGCACTCGCGCCGCCGCCCGTGGCACTCCAGCCACCGTCACCGTTCAGATCGGCCATGGCGGCCACTGCGTCACCGACGGCCACGTCGGTCACATCCCGGCCCACGGCAACCACCACGCCGGCGAGATCAAGACCGAGAGCGACGGGCGGTGTGCGCCCCATGAAGTTGAGGTCGGCCAGCTTGTATTCCAGCGGGTTGAGCGACGAGGCGGCGACGCGGATCAGAACATGGTCGGCGATCGGCTGCGGGACGGGAACACGTACCGCTTCCAAGGGAAGGCCGACCCGGTCCCTTGTGTAACCGACGCCGAGATACGTCTCCGGAATTGCCTGAGTCTGCTGCATGTTCCGCACGCTTCCCTCTGAGGACGTGCCCGGCCGAATCGCCGGCCCTCCACGACGTACCGCACGGCCCCTGCCGCGAAGTACTCGATACCAGGACAGAACAGCCCCTCTTTCAGCACCATGACACGCACGGGGAAGCCGCTCGTGGGCTCGGCGGGAGCGGTCCGCCGACGATCCACCGCATCGTCCTGAGGCATCCGGGCCAGCGAATATTCGCTGTCCCGTCGCCGGAGCACCGTGATAGACAGCCGCGGTGGACAAGACCCTGGAGTTCCCCGATCTGCTGCGGCTGATCGACGAGCGATCGACCGCCTTCCGTGCCGCGATCGCTTCCGCGCCCAGCCTCGACGTGCGGGTGCCGACCTGCCCCGAGTGGACGCTGTTCGATCTGGTGGAGCATCTGGGCGATGGACGCCGTGCCTGGGCCGCCACCGTCGCCGCGGGGCCCGGCGCCCCGGGCAAGTCCGCACCGGAGGACGCCCCTGCGGTGCCTCAGGAGCGCGAGGCACAGTTGGCCTGGCTGGCCGCGTCGACGCGGGAACTGCTGGACGCACTGCGCGAGGCCGGCCCCGATCGCGGTTGCTGGACGTGGTGGGGTGATTCGCAGTCGCCGCAGACCTGCGGTGCCGTCGCCCGGCACCAGCTCCAGCAGATCGCGGTGCACACGTACGACGCCCAACTCGCCGTGGGCGCGCCGCAACCACTGCCGGACGAGGTCGCACTCGACGGTGTCGACGAGTTCCTGTCCACCTGCTGCTCGACGACGGCCGCCTGGCCGCACGAGCCCGCCACCGTCGAGTACCACGCCGGCGGGGGCCGTTCCTGGCGCGTCCGGCTCTCCGCGGACGGCGCACGGATCGCCCGCATCTCCGCCGCCGGCGAGGGCCCGGACGCGGCCGGCGCCTCCGCGTGGGGCACGGCCCATGAGCTGGTGATGGCCATGTACGGCCGTATCCCCATGGACTCCCTGAAGCTGGACGGCGACCCACGCGTCTTCGACCGGCTCGCGGACTGGGACCCGGACGCGTAGGACCCGCCCCTCACGAACACTTACGGCCGCTTCCTCGTCGGGTCCGGGCCGCTGGACGCGACCCCCGCCCGATTCCGTGGACGCCGCGGGGCGGGCGGGCCCGCCACGCACGGGGAGGAGAAACCCGCCGACCCCGGCGCCCTACGTCGGCGCACGCACCGGCTCCCGGCCGCGCGGGCCCTCTTCCGCCGCACGGACGCCGACGGAGCCGATCGCGAAGCAGGGCCAGTCCAGTTCCCCTGGGCCACCGCACGCGTCGCGGATGATCTCGTGGAGCCGGGACCAGACCTGGTCCCGGCTCCACTGGACGAAGCGCCGGTAGACCGTGGGCCAGGCGGGGCCGAACACCGGCGGGAGCTGCCGCCAGGTACAGCCGGACGTGGCGACGAAGACGATCGCGGCCAGAACCTCACGGTCACCCGCCCGTCGCCGCCCCCCGCCCTGCGTGCGCACCACCTCGGTCGGCGCCACCACCTGCCGGAAAAGGACCCACAACTCGTCCGGTGCCAGCCGCTTCACCAGGCTTTCCCCCTTTTCCACGTCCGTCATCGGCGTCGCTCCTCCACGGCCGTTCCCAGCGCATTCTCCTCAACCGTAAGTACGGGCCCCTCCGGGTTCCGTGCCTCACGGCGCACGGCTTCTTGCCCCTCCGTGCAGGCCCGGGAAAGAATTCCGCAGAGCACCAAAGGAAACAAGACCTGCGGGCTTTCCGCAGGGTAGACGCGGAATACTACGGGCACCATGAAGGCATGGTTCGTACGCCGGGACCAGCACCTCGCTCCCGACGGCACGACACACGGAGGCCGAGAACATGGCAAGCCTGCAAATAGATGACGTGAATTCCGTTGCACAGGTCCTGCAGAGGTCGTCCCGCATCATGGATTGCTTCTCCGTCGACACTCCGTGCTTGCACCCTTCGGAAATCGTCCGCATGACCGGCATGCCGTCGTCGACGTTGACCGGGATCCTGCACGCCCTGGTCGCGGAGAACGTGCTCCAGCACGAGGGGGTCTTCTACAGCGTCGGTCTGCGGGTGCTCCGGTGGTCGGCGTCCGCGGACGTGGCCTCGGACCTCCTGACAGCGGCCAGGCCCGCGGTGGCGGCGCTCCGGGACAGGACCGGCGAGTGCTGCGGGCTCCACGTTCGGCACCACCGCGACCACGTCACGGTGGTGTGGGCCAATTCCCTGGACACGCTCGCCCCTCACGGCTATGTCGGCCAGGTGAAGCCTCTGCGCGGCGGTGCCGCGGGCAAGGTCTTCATGGCCTTTGAACCGAGCGCCCTCAGGCTCGTACTGGACGAAGGACCGACCGCCCTCACCAGCAGCACCGTCGTCGAACCGGAAGCTCTGCACCGGCAACTGGACGAGATCCGGCTGCGGGGCTGGACGTTCGCACGCGAGGAGGAGGAGTCGGGACAGAACGCTCTGGCCGCCCCCGTCTACGCCCCGGACGGCAGCGTGACGGCCGCGGTGACCCTTGGAGGTCCGACACACCGGGTGACCCCTGACCGGGTGGAGGAGCTCGCGGGACAGGTCACGCAATGCGCACGGGACATCTCGTGCTTCCTGGCGACGAGCCGATGGGCCTGACCAGGCCGGCGATGGCAGCAGGGAGGCGCCCCGCAGTGCGCTTCACCGCAGGACGCCTGTCTGTTGCTCCACCACGTCGGTGGTCGGTGTCAGTCCTTCTGCAATTGCCCCTCGCCTTCGCGGCCGGCCTGTCCCGCCGGCCGGGGAAGCGCGGCGGCATCGGTTTTGTCGAGCCGGGTCAGTGCGACCATCGCGAGATCGTCCTCGGGGAGCGCTCCGGCATGGTCGACGAGATCCTGGAGGATCTCCGAGAGCGCGTCCGGCAGGGTCTGGTGACGAGCCGTGTCCTGCCGGATCCAGTTCCATGCCGTCGCGCGGTCCAGCAGCGGATAGCAATGCCCGGAGGGGTCGCGGGCCTCGATCAGCCCGTCGGTGTAGAGCAGGAGCGCGTCCCCTGCCGCCAGTTCGAAGCACTCCTCGTCGGCACCCAGGTCCTGCAGACCGTGCAGGCCCAGCGGGGGCGAGGAGCAGCACGAGACGAGGGCGACGGAACCCCGGTGGGCCCTTACCGGCGGCGGATGTCCGCGATTGACCATGCGGACGTGCCGCTCGCCGTCCGGAACTTCCAGGAGGAGAGCGGTCACGAAGCGTTCGTCCTTGTCGCGGTCCCCGTCCTCGGCTTCCGCCAGGTGGCGCAGGAAGCTCTCCTCCAGACGCACCGACAACTCGGTCAAGGTCGCGGCACGCGGGGCCCATTCGCGGAAGGCACCGAGCACGGCCGCGACGTCGTCGAAGGTGTGCAGCCCCTTGCCGCACACGTCCCCGATGATCAGGCGTGTCGCCCCGCCCGTCCGGGCGACCGCGTACAGATCACCACCGACCTCGCCCCGGCCACCGCACGGACGGTAGACGGAGGCGATTCCCAGAGCGCCGATGCGGCTGGGAAGCGGGCGCAGCAGGACCCGCCGGACGGTGTCGGACACCGCACGCGCCCGCGTCGCCGTGCAGCGGTACTTGTTCTTCAGCCGCGCCAGAACGATGGCTACCGCTCCGGCGGTGACCAGCGGCGCCATGCCGCACGCGAAGCTCGGATGGTGCAACGGCAGGATCGCGCACACCGCGCTCACCGCGCACACGGCCAAGGCCCCCAGGATCCCTGCCGCAGCCAGACGGTGACCCGACTGCTTGTCGCCCCGTTCCTCCTCGAACTCGTCCATGTACGTCATCGGCGTGACTCCTTCACGGTCGTCCCCGGGGCCCACTGAGGGTGGGCCACTGCCGACCGTAGGTGCGGGACGGCTTCCGCCCCTTGCTCCGTGACGCACGGTCCCTTGCCCATTCATGCAGTCCGGCTTTCCGCGGCGGGAGGTGATGCCCGCATCGGGGAAGAGGCCGCCGACGGTGCGTGGGGAAGAGGCGGAGCGATTCGGCGGTCTGCCGGCCGGTCAGGCCGGAGGCCGCGGGATGGGCGGTCTCCGGTTCCGGGGAAGTGGGCGTGACGGGCTCCGGTCCTTCGGCACGGCCGAGGTCCCGAAGGATCGTCCGTGGGTCATCGGCGCCCACCACGACGGCTCCGGGGACTCCCGCGCCGCGCCCGCATCGACGGACCGGCCTCCGCTTCGGGGCCGGCGACGACGTGCCCGACCGCGCCTTCGTCCTCGCCCGGCCCCTGCCGAGACGGTCCTCGCTCCCGGTGCCCGTCGCCTCCGACCGGGCGACCGCCGGTGGTGACCTCTCCGGGCTCCGCACGGGCGGCGGCGTCGAACAACACCGCCGGCGGCCGCGTCCCGAGGGCATGCGAACGTCCACGGAACCGCCACGCCCCCCCCTCGCGCGGGAGCCCGGGGCACGGAAGGCCCTCCGGCTCGCGACCCGCCTTCCGCCGGGCAACACGTGGACGGCACGGGAGCGTTACCGCACGCACGTCGCGCTTCCCCGTGGTGTGACCGGCCGCGAGTGCGGGGGTGCGGCGTGCGGACACGCTGCGCCCCCGGCGCCTCGCGAAGCGCTCCCGGCCTCCACGGACGGCACGTACGCGGTACGCGGGCTTTCCCGCAGTCCCCGTACCGCGTAGCTGCGGGTGTCCCGCAGTCCCGCCCGGCAAGCCGTCGGCGACCGCGGCCGGACTTTACGGTGGCAGGGTAAGGGGTTCCCGGTGCCGCGTGGCACACGGACGCACGGCGCAGGCTCCGGGGACGCAATGGCTCCTGGCACTTCGCGAGGCCGTCGTGATCCAAGCATTCTGCACCGACGCCCAACCGCCCGAAGAGCGGACCGAGTACTGGACGGACGCCGTGGGCAGAGCGTTCATCCAGGTGGAGGTCCGCGCGCCAAAGGAGGCCATGATCCACGGTGCCATCCGGCAGGCATGTGTCGCGGGCGTCCAGGCCGGATTCCTCGAGGCGAGCCCGCAGCGCATGACGCGGACCGCGCCGCTCATCGCCGCGGACGGCGACGACTCGCTGGTCGTGAGCCTGCAACGGGCGGGTGCCGGCGTCGCGACCCAGGACGGCCGGGAGGTCCCGGTCGCGGCCGGCGAGCTCGTCATCCTCGACACGCGCAGGCCCTACGCCATGGACTTCTCCGGCCCGGTACGGCAGCACGTCGCCACGGTCCCGCGCGAGATGCTGGACCTCCCGGACTCGGCACTGTGCCTGGCCACCGGCCGGACCTACTCGACCGGTCAGGGCATCAGCGGCATCCTCGCGTCGTACGTGAACGGGCTCGTCACGGTGACGGACCACTGCATCTGCGCGCCGGCTCCGAAGGAGTTCCTCAAACAGGGGATCGTCGACGTACTGACGGCCCTGGTCGCGCTGGAGGGCGACATCAAGGAAGCGGCCACTCCCGCGGTCGAGGCTGACCTGTTGCTACGTCTGCGCACCTACATCCGCTCCCACCTGCACGACCCCTCGCTCTCCCCCGCCTCACTCGCGGCCACGCACCACATCTCCGTTCGCTACCTGTACCAGCTCTTCCAGGGCGAGCCCATGACCGTCGGCCGGTGGATCCAGCGCCTCAGGCTCGAGGCCTGCCGCAGGGACCTCGTGCGCCCGGAACTCGCGGGCCAGACCGTGGCGGCCATCGCACACCGCTGGGGCTTCGCGAGCCACGCGCACTTCAGCCGCACCTTCCGGTCGGTCTACGGTGTCTCTCCCGCGGAGTGGCGTCAGGCCGGCCTCCTGCACGACGACACCGTCCCGCACGCCATCGCCGGCCGCTGACAGCTCGGCGGGCGATGAGCCCTGCCGCGACACCCCCTTGCACCGTGGCCCCCGCGCCGGGCCTCGGCGTGTCCGCGTGGGCCACGGGGCGGCCCCCGAAAGACGCCGATTCTCCCTCCACGACGACGCCCGGTTCTGATGCCGGGGGCCGCTGTCGGCCCGGCCCAAGTCCTGCGCGGGAAGATGCGCGACCGCGGGTTTGTTCAAAAACAAGTAGCATCGACTCTATGTTTACGAAGTCCTCGTGGGTCGTGAGTCGGGATGCCTGACCGCGGGCGGATGGGAGTGGCCATGGACAGGGGAAGCACGTGGATGGTGGGAGTGCATGTCCGCTCTGCCGCGGGGCGCGCTGTCCGCCACTTCTACCTGGTGCACGGCGCGGCCGACGGCGGCCAGGCCCGTACCGGGGCCGTCGGCGAGGCCTGCTGCGTCTCTCGGATCGCGGGTGGGCACCAGGCCTGCTCCGGCACACCGCGGGTGGAGGTCCAGCGAGTCGTCGAGGACCCGCTGGGCAGGATCGGACTCTCCGCCCCCTTGCCCGCCCAGGAGATGTGATGAGTCGCTCCTACGAACAGATCTGCCACATCGCCCGTGCGCTCGACGTGCTCGGGGAGAGGTGGACGCTGCTCATCGTGCGGGAGCTCACCCTGGGCCCTCGCCGCTACAGCGATCTGCTCGACGCCTTGCCGGGTATGGGGACCAGCCTTCTGGCCGCCCGCCTGAAGCATCTCGGGGCGTACGACGTGGTGCGCCGCACGACGCTGCGCGGCCCGGGGCACGCGGCGGCCTACGAACTCGGTGCGCGCGGTGAAGCCCTCCTGCCGCTGCTGGCCTCCCTGGCCTCCTGGGGCGGAGGCCTCGGGCCACCCCCGGCCGGATACGCCGACCGCGCCGCATGGAGCCTGGTCGCCATGCGGCTCACGGCGCCCGGGCGGGCGGCGGGTTTCACCACGCTCACCGAGCTGGTCGTGGGCGACGAGACGCTGTGGCTGCAGGGTGACGGTGAGCAGGTCCGAGCCGAGATCGGACCCGCGCCGATGAGGCCGGGCATGCGCCTGATCTGCGAGAAGGCCACGCTGTACGCCCTCGCGAGGGGCCGGGTCGCCGTCGATGACGCGATCGCTTCCGGCGACCTGGTCGTGGAGGGCGACGCCGACACCGCGCGCTTGTTCTTCGAGCTGTTCAGCCTGACCGACGGTGACCACGCGACGTCTTCGTGACCGCGTGCGGGGCGACGGCGGCGCCCGGTCGAGCTCGGCCGGACCCGCTCGGCACTCGCTCCCGTCCGACGGATCCGTACACACCGTCTCTCCCCTCCCCCGAACGCGGGGAGGGGAGCACTTCGAGGAGAGGCACCCATGATGACGACCCGTAACCTCCTGGTGATCGGCGCGACCGGCAAGACCGGCAGGCACACCACCGAGTTGCTGCTGCGGCGCGGCCACCGTGTCCGCGCGCTGGTCCGGCGCATCGACGAGCGCTCCGAGGGGCCGGCAGGGCTCGGCGCGGAGGTGATGGTCGGGGACGCCCTCGACCTGGGCCCCATGGCACGGGCGACCGAGGGGATCAACGCCGCCTACTTCACCTACCCGATCCTCCCCGGCCTCTGGACGCCAC
Source organism: Streptomyces sp. MI02-7b (assembly GCF_033793585.1). Classification (NCBI taxonomy): domain Bacteria; kingdom Bacillati; phylum Actinomycetota; class Actinomycetes; order Kitasatosporales; family Streptomycetaceae; genus Streptomyces; species Streptomyces sp. MI02-7b. The sequence continues at coordinate 401,246 of NZ_JARAWX010000001.1, forward strand.
GGCGAACCTGGCCCAGGCCGCGGAGGAGAACGGTGTGGAGGCGATCGTGAACATGTCCCAGATCTCCGCCCGCCGCGAGGCCGCCGGCAACGCCGCACGACAGCACTGGGTCGCCGAACGCCTGCTGGACCGCTCCCCCTCCGCGGTCACCCACCTGCGTCCCACGTTCTTCGCCGAATGGCTGATCAACATGTGGGACGGAACCGATGAAATGCGCCTTCCTTTCGCGGACGGACGTCATGCCCCCATCGCCGCCGTCGACCAGGCGAGGGTGATCGCGGCGATCCTCGAGGACCCCGCCCCGCACGCCGGCACGATCTACCGGCTCTACGGCGCCGTCGAGCTCAACCACTACGAGATCGCCGAGGCGATGGCACGCGCCCTGGGCCGCGAGGTCACCTACGTACCGATCGGCCTCGAGGAGTTCACCGCCGCCCTGGACAAGCGCGGCGCCTCGCCCCACCTACGACCCGCTCGACGTCGAAACCTTCGTCACCCAGAACCGCGCCTTCTACGACAAGCGTTCGGCGTGAGACCGGCGGCGCTCCGGAACGTTCCCGGGGCCTCGGGCCGCCCGGCCTCGCCACGGACGCCGGTGAACGCCTGGTGCGGGGCCGGCGCCTTGCGGGTCGTCAGCATCCGGGGGACGCGGGATGAACGGAGAACTGCCCCGACCGGACCGGCTCGCCGCACGCCTGGCAGCGGACCTCGGCGACGAACACCGCGCCGCAGCCGTCATGGACGAAGTCGACCCGGGGCACGGCGTCCTCGCCGTGGGTGTCGCCCCATCGCTTGAGCACCAGGACGACGTGCCCGAGATCCCTCCCCTTCCGGGTGAGTTCGTACCCGGCCGGCCGGCCTTTCTCGGGCGGGAGCGGCCGCAGGATCCCGGCTGCGGTGAGCTTCCGGAGCCTTGAGGACAGGACGTCCCTCGGAGCTCCGACCTCCCGCAGGATGTCGGTGTAGCGCGAGGCACCGAAGGCGACCGCGCGCACGATGTGCAGGCACCACCGGTCGTCGATCGCGTCCAGGGCGACGGCCAGCGCATCCCGTTGTGGTTTGGATTTCAAACCGTCAAGTGTATGCTTTGCATGGTTCGACATTCAAACCATGCTACCCGAGAGGGTCGCGGCGGCACGGTGAACGAACGCGGCAGCGGGTCCGCCCGATGCCGCGTCAGCGCCTTCCGCCGGGGTCCTGCCGACCGTCGCACCGCCACCGCCGACGCCACCGCCGACGCCTTCTGCCACACCCCGGACCGGCCGGTGGCGCGTCGAGCGCACCGTGACGGCACCTGCCCTCGTCCACGGAGCTCCTCCGCTCCGCGCTCCCCACCCCAGCCGACAAGGAACCCCCCACCGTGACTCTCGTGAAGGCCGCCGCAGTCCAGATCAGCCCCGTGCTGTACAGCCGGGCCGGCACCGTCGAAAAGGTCGTGGCGAAGATCCGCGAACTGGGAACGAAGGGCGTCCAGTACGCCGTGTTCCCTGAGACCGTCATCCCCTACTACCCCTACTTCTCCTTCGTGCAGGCTCCCTACGCCATGGCCAAGGAGCCCCTGCGTCTGCTGGAGGAGTCGGTGACCGTGCCGTCCGCCGACACCGACGCGATCGCCCAAGCGGCCCGGGAGGCCGGCATGGTGGTCTCGATCGGTGTCAACGAGCGCGACGGCGGAACGATGTACAACACGCAGTTGCTCTTCGACGCCGACGGTACATTGATCCAGCGCCGCCGCAAGATCACGCCGACCTACCACGAGCGGCTCGTGTGGGGCCAGGGGGACGCCTCCGGCCTGCGCGCGGTGGACAGCGCCGTCGGCCGCATCGGCCAGCTCGCCTGCTGGGAGCACTACCAGCCGCTCGCGCGCTACGCCCTGATCGCCGACGGCGAGCAGATCCATGCCGCGATGTATCCCGGTGCCTTCGGCGGCCCGCTGTTCGCCGAGCAGATCGAGGTGAACATCCGTCAGCACGCGCTGGAAGCAGCGTGTTTCGTCGTCTGCGCCACCGCCTGGCTCGACAAGGACCAGGTGGGCCGCATCGCCGAGGACACCGGCGGCCCCGCGTTCTCCGGGGGCTTCTTCACGGCCGTCGTCGACCCCGAGGGCCGCGTCCTCGGCGAACCGCTCACGTCGGGCGAGGGGGAGGTCATCGCCGACCTGGACCTCGGTCTCATCGACCAGCGCAAACGGCTGATGGACGCGCGGGGCCACTACAGCCGCCCCGAACTGCTCAGCCTGCGGATCGACCGCACCCCGGCCGCCCACCTTCACGAGGGCGATGCGCAGGGGCCGCCCCACGGCATCCGGGCATGGGAAGGCGGACAGCCCGCCCCGACTCACTGACCTGCCGCCGGGCCGGATCGCCCGGGAACGCGATCCGGCCCGGCACGGCACGGCGGCGTGACCGTTGCCGCGCCGGCGCGGTCCGCGGTCAGCGGTCAGCGGCCGCCGCCGGTGCCCTCGAACAGGTCGCCCTCCCTTTCGCCGCCCCTCCAGGGCGGGTCCACCAGGATGTACTCCTCGACGGGATTCTCGTGTCCGGTGACGCTCAGCACCCGCAACAGGGCGGCGGCATCCGCCTGGCTGGCGTGTGCCGCCAGGGCACGCAGTTTGTGATCCCAGAAACCGGAGACATCCACCGTCGTGGTGACACTGTCGTCGTCGACGCCTGTCTCCGGGGGCGGCGTCCAGGCACCGGCTCCGAACGCCGCCTCGGCGCGGGCGCGGAGCGCCGTGAGACGGGACCGGGAAAGGGCGATGTAGTACAGCTTCGGGGTGCGTCGGTGAGGAGCCGCACCGCTGTCGCGAGGCGGAAATCCGCCCGCCTCCCGGACGCGTCCGACCGCGGCGACGGTCAGTTCGTGGGTGCGTATGTGATCCGGGTGGTGGGAGAGGCCGTTGGGCGGGTAGGTCACGATCACATCCGGCCGGTACTCGTTCATCAGTGCTTCGAGCCGCCGGACGATCGGCTCGCCCTCGAGTCTGCCGAAGGCGCGAGGGTCGATGTCCCTCACGGACCCGTGCATGCCGGAGTCCGGGTACCCCAGTTGCACCACCTCGCCGATTCCCAGCGCAGTCCTGGACATCGCCAGCTCGCGGGACCGCCGCGCGGCCACCTGCTTCGGCCGGTGGTCGCGGTGGCCCGGTTTGCGACCGTGGGTGTCGTCGCCCTGCCCGCCGTCGGTGCAGGTGACGAGAACGGTCCACATTCCCTCGGCCGCGTACCGCGCGAGGGTGCCGCCCGTCTGGCTCGCTTCGTCGTCCGGGTGCGCGTGAACGACCATCAGCGTCGGCCGGATCTCTGGTGTGTTCAATTACTCGGGCCCTTCCAAGGGAGCGACGAAAGTGGATAGGGATTAATCGGCTCCTGAGCCGCCGGGATTGGGCGGGAAAAGGCCGACATCCCGACGGTTGGACTTTCAAACCATACGTTGTTACGTTACCTGGGCACGCAGCAACTTCACAACACACCAGGAGTGGTGAACGATGATCAATGCAGAGCGAGCGCCCGCCGAGGAGAGTCCGGTGAGCCCCGAAAGCGCCCCTCGCGCAGAGGTACCCGCCGACAATCGAAGGGCTCGGTGGGTACTGGCCCTGGGAAGCCTCGGCGCTTTCGTGGTCTTCCTGGACACCACGATTGTGAACATCGCCTTCGAGACGATCAGCCACAGTTTCCACACCTCGGCCGGTCACCTCGCGTGGGTCCTCAACGCCTACAGCCTGGTATTCGCGGCCATGCTCATCCCGGCAGGGCGAGTGGCCGACCGGTACGGTCGCAAGAACGTATTCATCGTGGGCATTGCCGGATTCGCGCTGATGAGTGCTCTGTGCGGACTGGCGCCGAGCGCGGGCGTGCTGATCACCGCTCGTGCGCTGCAGGCGGTCTTCGCGGCACTCGTCGTCCCGTCGTCCCTGGCGCTCGTCCTCCATGAGTTCCCCGTGGCTCGCCGGCATGTGGCGATCGGCGTGTGGGGTGCGATGGCGGCGGCCGCAGCCGCGGTCGGCCCCACCCTTGGGGCGCTGCTGACCGAGTACGCCTCCTGGCGCTGGATCTTCCTGGTCAACGTCCCGATTGCCGCGGTGATCGTGGCGCTCGGCAGGCGTCTGCTCCATGAGTCCCGGGACCCGCAGGCCTCGGGTGTGCCCGACCCCCTCGGTGCGCTCCTCGTCGCCGTGATTCCCGCGCTCCTCAGCTTCTCCCTCATCGAGGGCCCCTCTCGCGGCTGGTCCGACACCTGGGTCGTGGGCGGCTTCGTCGGAGCGGCCCTCGCGCTTCCGGTCTTTCTGTGGCGCACGTCGAAGGCCGCGCGGCCTGTGATGGACCTCGCCCTGTTCAAGGAGCGTCAGTTCCGGGAAATCAACATCGCAACGCTTCTGTTCTCCACGGCCTTCTTCGGACTGCTGCTGGCCAACTTGATATTCCTGCAGACGGAATGGCACTACTCCGTCCTGCGTGCCGCGCTCGCGAGTTCCGCGGGTCCCATCGTCGTCACGGTCATCGCGCGTTCCACGACCAAACTCGCCACCGTGATCGGCCACCGGCGGGTGCTGCTCGCCGGAGCCGTCACCTGGGCCCTCGGCTGCCTCGGTTTCGCCCTTTTCGTGGACGCCTCACCCCACTGGGTCACTCACTGGCTGCCGTGGACCCTGCTCACGGGCGTGGGCATCGGCCTGACGCTGCCGGTGCAGTCCGGTGCGGCCGTCGCGAAACTCCCGCCGGCGCAGTTCGCCATCGGCTCCGCGATCAACTCCAGTTTCCGGCAACTCGGGGCGGTTCTGGGCGTCAGCATCTTCGTCGCGCTCCTGGGGACTTCCGAACTGGGCCCGGATGTCGGCAACTTCCAGAACACCTGGTGGGTATTCGCCGCTCTCGGCCTCACCGCGGGCATCGTCCAGGCCCTGCCCCGCCTGGGAGCACGCACCACCCCCTCCACACCCTGACAGGGGCGGAGTCCGACCATGCCGAATGACTCAATGCGGCGCACGCGGCGTTGCATTGAGTCACTCGCGCTCGAGCGCCGCGAACCCTGTCTTTCCCCCGTTGGCGCGGCCTTCGCCGGCCGCGCCGCCCGCGACATGACGAAGGGCGCCCATCGGCTCGCGCGTGACCACGAACCCGGACGCCCCTCGCGAGGATCAGGCGGCCGGCTTCCCCGTGACGTTGAGCAGCCAGGCGGTGCCGAACGTGTCGACGCACTGCCCGTGCAGGGAGCCCCACGCGGACGTGGCGAACGGCACGGTGACCGTCCCTCCCTCGGAAAGCCTGGCCCAGTAGTCGGTGAGGTCCGCCTCGTCCCCTCCGAGGGCCACCGAGAAGGAACCACCGGGCCGGTGCTCCTCCGGAGTCGGGGTGTCCGATCCCATGAGGACGACGCCTGCCGTCCCCTTCAGCATCGAGTGAGCCACCAGGCGCTCCTGGGCGGCGGACTCGGCTCGGTGGAGGTCGGCGAACGTGGCGATGTCCAGCGTGCCGCCGAAGACCGACTGGTAGAACTCCATCGCCTCGCGCGCGTTGCCGCCGAAGGTGAGATAGGGCGTGACTCGAGCGGTCATGACCGTCCTTCCATTTGGTTTGCTTTTCAAACCGTAACAGTGCGGGCGGACCGCCTTCAACAACCTCGACCCGCTGTGGTCGGGGCGGCATCACACGCCGAGGCCCGGATCGCCGGCCGCCGTGAGCCGACGGGAGAGGTTCCGCACGGCCCGGATGAGCTCCGCCACGCCCGGGGCGGCTCCGGCAGCCCGATGCCGGTCACCGCCCCCAGCTCGGCGCATCGAGAACAGCGCGCGGAAGCCGGGGAGGAGCTCAGGGGTCTCGGGGGTGGTGCCGAGGCCGACCGTTCCACAGGTGGCGACGGACCCGTGGCAACCCCTGACCGCCAGAGAGATCTTGCCCACGGCCGGCCGTCCAAGCGGTTGTACGCCAGGCGCATGAGCACAGCGCCGGGACCCTGCGGATACCGCTCGAATACCCGCGGCGCAGGACTCGGCCCCCTCGCCTCCCGCGGCACCGACGTCACGAACCCCCGCAGGACGGCCCACTGTTCAGCGGCAGGTCAAGGGCCTGCCGGACGAGTCCGGGAACCACGGTCCAACAGTGGGGTCGACGCGTGCCGGATGGCCGGGCACCTCGGCACCGGGGAACGCGAAAAGGTCCGGGGCCGGGGCGGCAAGGTCCGACTGCCCGCACCCCGCCCACCGCTCCCGCAGCGCGCCGAAGTCCTCGCCCTCAGCCGTCCGAGCGGACTCCCGGGCGTGGGTTGAACAACAGAGGACGGTTTGGTTCACAAACCGTGACTTGGTATACTCAAACATGCCCGAATACCCAGTGGTCCCCGGAAGGCCTTGCGCAGTCGCAGCCACGCTGGAACTGGTCGGCGACCGCTGGTCGTTGCTGATCGCCCGCGAGATCATGTTCGGCAACCGGCGCTTCAGCCAGATCGCCCGCAACACCGGCGCCCCGCGCGACCGGCTCGCCGCGCGGCTGAAGTCGCTCGTGGCCGACGGCATCCTCGAAAAGCACGAGTACCAGGCAACCCGGTTCGAGTACCACCTCACCGAGGCGGGCAAGGAGCTCTTTCCTCTGCTCATCGGCCTCCTCGCATGGGGCGACCGCTGGGCCGTCGAAGAGCCGCCCATGATCGTGGAGCACCACGGCCACCAGGTCCAGCCGACCACCGTGTGCGGCACCTGCGGGGAGACCGTCGACGGCCGCGGACTGCACTGGACGCCCAATGCGCCGGGCTGGTCGATGGCCGGGCCCGAGGCGTAGCGCATCCGGAGCGTCGCGGACTCGCGCGATCGCTCCAGGGTTCGCGAATCAAACCGCATGAGGCTAGCGTGAGGGGTGGGACGCGGGCACCGGTGGCTGCGATCCCCCGGATCGTTCAGTGACTGCCTCAAGGGACCGACCATGGATGTAGTCGAGATGCTGACCAGCCGCAACGCGGACTACGCCCCCCACCGGTACACGCCGGGCCTGCGGATGATGCCCTCGCTCAGGACGATCGTCATCGGATGTGTGGATCCGCGTGTCGAGCCGACCGCGGTGCTCGGCGTGGAGCAGGGCGAGGTCGCCACCATCCGCAACGTCGGTGGCCGCGTCACGCCGGCGACGCTGAGGGAACTGGCGATGCTGCGCAAGGTCACTCAGGCCGCGGGAGGTGACCTCGGGCCGGGCTGGGATGTCGTCGTCCTCCAGCACACCGACTGCGGGATCACCCGGCTGGACGGTGAACTCGACATGCTCTCGGGCTACTTCGACGTCGACACGGACCACGTGGCCGCACAGGCCGTCACCGATCCGCGCCGGGCCGTCGCCCTGGACGTCGATACTCTGCGTGCCCAACCCGGGCTAACGGGCGTACGGGTGTCCGGACTCGTGTACGACGTGGCCACCGGGGAGGTGGACGTCGTCACGACGTCGTAGGGCCGGCGGAGGTCGGTCAGGGACGGCTCGATGCCGGCTCGCGCGCGGGCGGTCGCGCCGCCGCGCGACGCGGCAGCAGCAGGGGGGTCGCCAGCAGGAGTACACCGGCCAGGCCGATGGCGGGGCGCGGGCCGAGCAGGCCGCCCAGCACGCCCCAGACGCCGGTCAGCAGCGCGGTCGAGGCCTTGGTCGTCACCGCCCAGGCGGACAGCGTGCGGGCGACCCGGTCCGCAGAGGTGCGTTCGAGGCGGTAGGTGGCACAGACGGGGTTGAAGATCCCGCAGCAGAAGATGAGCCCGAGCTCGACGCCGATCACCAGCAGCAGCCCTCCGGTGCCCGGCCCCAGGAAGGCCAGGCCGACGGGCCAGACCGCGCGCAGCGCGCCCGCCGCGACCAGGACCTGGTGCTGTCCGAACCGGGTGACCAGCGGGCGGGCCAGCCGTGAGCCGATCAGCCCGCCGATCGAGGGCGCGGCGAAGGCGAGGCCGTACTGCCACGGGGCGAACCCGAGCCGGCCGAGCATCAGGACGGCCAGCAGTGGCTCCGCGGCCATCACCAGGCCGTTGAACAGGGCGGCGTTGAGGAACAGCGGACGCAGGCCGGCGTCAGCGAGGAGGTACCGCCAGCCGTCGAGCAGGTCGCGGGCCCGCATCCGCGGCGCGTCCTGGCGGACGGGCCGCACTTCGTGCCCGCCCGTGGCGCGGATGCCCAGGGCCGAGAGCAGGTAGCTGACGGCATCGGCCACCACCGTCACCACCGGACCGAGCAGGCCGATGGCGGCGCCGCCCAGCGGTGGTCCGATGATCGTGGTCGTCCAGGCCGTGGACTCGAACCGGGCGTTGGCGACGAGCAGGTCCTCGGCGGGCACCAGCGTCTTCAGGAACGCGCCGGAGGCCGCGCGGAAGGTGATGTCGCCCGCCGCGACGACGACCGAGACCAGCAGGAGCTGGAGGAAGGTGAGCACGCCGAGCGCGAACGCGGCGGGGACGGTCAGGAGCGCCGCGCACCGCACCAGGTCCATCGCGATCAGCACGGGCCGCTTGCGCCGGAACTCCACCCACGGGCCGAGCGGCACCGCCACGGCCGCGCCCACCGCGGTACCCGCGGAGGCGAGTGCGGCGACCTCGGCCGGGCCGGAGTGCAGCACCTGGATCGCGATGAGCGGGAACGCGCCGAAGGCGAGCCAGGTGCCGAGCGCGCTGGTCCCGTACGCCCCCCACATCCAACCGAACCGGCTCCCGAGCCGGTGCCCGCTCCTCATGTCCGACGCCCCTCGCCACTCGCCCGCACAACCGGTCCGCGATCGGTGACATCAAAGCGAGCACCGCACCCGGGGATCAAACAACCGCAGGGCCAGCGGGCACAACCAATGGTTGTGGCTCTAGGGTGTCGGCATGGACCTCGACACCGTCCGGACCCTCGTCGCCGCCGCCGACGCGGGACAGTTCCAGGAGGCCGCCGCCGAGCTGGGGGTCACCCAGCAGGCCGTCTCCAAGCGCATCGCCGCGCTGGAACGCGCCCTCGGCGTGCGGCTGTTCACCCGCACCGCGCGCGGTGTCGAGCTCACCATCGACGGGCAGGCGTTCCTGCCCCACGCGCGCGAACTGCTGCGCGTGGCCGAGCGCGCGGTCGCGTCCGTTCGCACCGGCCGCCGCGCGCTGCGCGTCGACATCATCGCCTCGCGCGGAGCGGCGTCGAAACTGATGCGCGGCTTCCACCGCGCGCGGCCCGAGATCGATCTCGACGTGGTGATGCTGTTCGACATAGAGACGGCCGTCGCCGCCATCCGGTCCGGTGAGATCGACGCGTCCTTCCGTGCCGTCGGCGCGCCCGGCCGGCCCCTTCCCGAGGACATCGAGTCCGTCCGGGTGCTCGACGAGCCGCTCGAACTCCTGACGGGCCCCGCCCACGCGCTGGCGGGCGCACGGTCGGTGACGGTCGCTCAGCTCGCAGGGCACCGGATCTGGATGCCCGGCATCGTTCCCGGCACCGAGTGGGCCGCCTACTACGACGCCCTGGTAGCCGAGTTCGGCCTCACCATCGAGGTGACCGGCCCCAACTTCGGTTCCGACGCCCTGCTCGACACCATTGCCGACACCCCGTCCCTGGCCACCTTCATGGGCAGGCACACCCTCCCCCAGGTCCCGCCGGCGAACACCCCCGGCGCCGGGCCCGGCGGCCAGGGCCTGCGCCGGATCCCGGTGACCGACCCGACGCCCGTGTACCCGCACTCGCTCCTGTGGCACCGCGACAACCCCCACCCGGCGCTGGCCACCCTCCGTACCCACCTGGCCGCCGCGGCGGCCGGCCGCGACGCGTCCGGGACCTGGGTGCCGGGCTGGGTGCTGCCGCGCTGAACCAGTCCTCATTGAGCCGCTCGACGAGCCGCGGAGTGGCGTACGGATGGGAGAAGCCGCCACCCGGATCCTCGGCACCGTATCCGTGGACGAACGGCACCGTGCCGTCCGGGACGGCGTTCGGGATCACCTCCAGGCCGGCCCGCCGCAGCGGCCGGTACACCTTTCGGTCGCGCTCCCGGATGCCCATCGGCGGCTGTTCTACCAGGCCCCGACCTCCCGTCACGCGGGTTCGGTGCCGACGACCACGACGGCCGGCTCCCGTCCGGCACCCCGGGAACCCCGGAGCCGTGGATCGCCGCACCGGTCGCCAGGGGCTGCCGCCGGCAAGGGGGCCGGCACGCGGTGCGGCCGGGGCGAGAGTCGGGTCTCGCCCCGGCCGCCGGCCGTCCGCTCGGTCCGCCGTTCACGACGGCGGCATCGTCACCGCAGCGTGTACACCGTGGGGATGGTCTGCCGGACGGTGTTGCCCTGGCTGTCGGTCGCGCTGATCCTCAGTCCGACGCCCTTGGCGGCCTGCTCCCGCCGCGGGTTCTCGATCGTCGTGGTGAAGGTGTTCTTCGCCGTGGCCCTGGTGGTCGCCGGGTGCCAGGTCCTGCCCCCGTCGAACGTGGTCTCCGCCTTCAGGGACGTCACCTTGGGAAGGGCCGCGAGGCTTTCCTGGTAGTAGCCGACGACGGTGACCTCGTGGGTCTCCCCCGCCCTGACGGTGTTGTCCAGGGCGAGACCGAAGTCGTAGCGCAGGAAGATCAGCGGCTCCGGACGGCAGGCCGCCGTGTTGCTGCCGGCCACGTCGCCCATGCAGGGGCTCAGCTCGGGGGCGTCGCCCTTGGCCGGCTTGGCGGAGGTGTACTGCCACACGGTCTTGACGTCGTTGGTCTGCGTCTCGAACGTGTACCGGGCCGACTTCGCCGGCAGGTCGTAGGAGACGAGGTCTCCGCCCTTGCAGCCGGAGAGCGCCAGCATCACTGCGGCTGCGAGCACCATGAGGGCCCCTCCGCGGCGCCGCGCCGATGGCACACGGGTGTTCATCGTGTTGGTCTCCTTAGCGGGTTCGCGTGCCGTCACTGGCTCGTGTAGCTCTGGTCGGCGAGGTGCTCCGTGCGACGCCCGATCTCGTCACCGGACGCGTTCAGCAACCTGAAGTCGCAGGTGGAGTCGAGGTTCGGCAGGGTGGGCGAGGCGACCGGGCCGCACGCCGGGACATCGGCGAAGTCGTGCGAGATGAGCTCGTCGTCGACGATGCCGATCAGCCCCTGGCGGCCACCGCCGCTGCCCGTCAGGTACACGGTGGGGTAGAAGGTGTCGCCCTGCCGGCATCCCGAGCACGGTCCGGCCTTGACCGTGAAGCCGGACGCGGTCCGCACCTGCTGAGCCGCGCCCGGTACGGCCGGCCCCGCGTTCCAGTGGATCGCGTCCCTGCCGGTGAGGACCAGGTCGTTGACCTCGGTCCGGTTGTGGGCCAGGAAGGAGTCCGCTCCGTGCTCCGCCCAGGAGGCGGTGAAGCGGCTGATCGCGTTGTCCTGCCGCCTGACGAAGGTGGTCAGGGTCTGCCGCGTGGACGGGTGCGGCAGGCCCACCTGCGACGTGGCGGACGTGGCCGGGAACTGCTGCATCCAGCTCAGCTGGTGGACCTCGCCGGGACGTGCCGCGTGGAAGTACAGGTCGACCCGGTCGAGGTCGTGCTTCCCGACCCGGTAGGCGTTCGGCCGGATCTGCCCGTCGTCGTGGTAGGTGGCGGCGTACGCCCTGGGCACGACGCTGCCGCCGAGACGGATCCCGACATGCGACCGGGTCTTGAGCCGCTTGATCAGGCCCTCGGCCTCGGCGTAGGGCACGCTCACGATCGGCAGCGCGGCGTACGGCTGGATCTCCGGGCAGCTCTGCGGCCCGTCCGCGCACTGGTCGAGGTCCGAGGGACGGCCCAGCGAGGTGAGGTCCGGTGCCGCGACCAGCACACCGACGGCACCCGCGGCGGCCGCGGCCGCCACCCGCTCGTCCCGGAGCCTCGGGAAGTCGCAGGTGCCCTGGCAGAGGTCGGTCGGTGTCAGGAGTACGAGCTTGCCCCGGACATCGGCCTTCGCGAGTTCGGCGGCGGTCCCGGTGCCCGCGTCGACCACCGGCAGGTGGCCCTTGACCGGCAGCCGGGGAACCGGGATCGCGGCTTCGCGGAAGCTCGGGTCCCCGTCGTCGTGCAGCCACATCTGCGTCTCGGTGAGCGCGGCGTCCGGGGTCGCATAGCGGGCGGACAGGGTGGAGGAGGCACCGCCGCCGGTGGTCCGCAGGGTGACGACGGGAGTCGTGCGCACGCTGTAGAAGTCGTGGGTGAAGGTGCCCTCGCTCACCTTGCCGGTGGGCAGCACCCACCAGTTCGGTTCGGCGGCCCTGTACTCGGCCGAGAGCGCCGTGCCCATCGTCCACGCCCCGGTCGCCGAGACCCGGTTGGCGAAGTCGGTCGCGTTGTACGTTTCGGTGGCCTCCGGATACCGCACGCTCAGCGGCTCGGCCTTGCGCAGGTCCAGCGTGACCGTGGTCGCCTTGGTGAGGCTCACCTCCGGTGCGACCGGTTGGGCCTGCTGCCACTGGCCGGCCGCGTTCCGCCAGCTGACCGGCATCTGCACCGCGTAGCTGCCGCGGAAGAGCTGCTCGGTCATGGTGTCCGCGCCGACTTCGAAGACCTGGCCCGCGTGCAGGTGCACCTGGTCGTCGACCGGCATGAACGCGGCCGTGCCGTACCGGACGTCGGTGGCACCCACCGGGGGGACGACGTTCAGGGTCAGCGGGAACTTCTGCGCCTCGACGAAGGTGTGGATCCCCGAACTCAGCCGTATCGCGCCGGAGTCGTCACGGGCGCTCAGCAGCCCGTTGTAGCCGCCGTAGGCCCCGTCGGTGCCGAGCACCCTGCCGTCGAGCGTCACCGACACCTCGGCGGACCCGCCCGCGGGGACGACCACCTTGTCGGTGCTGAGGGTGAACAGCCCCGCCGCGGCCGGCCTGCCGTCGGCGAAGGAGACCGGCATCGTCAGATGCAACGTGGCCGCCTCGTCACCGCGGTTGGTGTACGTGATCTTCTTTGTCACCGGCGCGTGCGGGTAGGCCAGCCGGTCGAAGTTCAGGTTTCCCTTCGGGACGATCCGCGGGTTGGTCGCGGTCGCGAGGTCCACCCGGCCCCTGCCCTGGGCGTACATGTCGTGTCCCAGGTCGGCGGCCGTGTCCATCAGCAGCGCCTTGATCTGCTGACCGGTCAGCTCCGGGTGCTGCTGGGCGACGATCGCCGCGGCGCCGGCCACGTGGGGCGTGGCCATCGAGGTCCCGCTGGCCGTGGTGTAGTACTGGTCCACCGGCGTGCCCATGGTGGTACCGGCGGCGCGCGCCGCCACGATGTCGACGCCCGGAGCCGCGATGTCGGGCTTGGCGGCGCCGTCCCCGATCCGCGGCCCGCGGTTGGAGAAGTCGGCCATCGCGTCGCTCTTGTCGACGGCCGCCACGGTCAGGGCGTCGTCGGCGGAACCCGGCGCGACCACCTTCTGGTGGACGAAACCGGAGTTGCCGGCCGCGACCACGAACAGCGTGCCGGTGCTGCGGCTGAGCTCGTTGAGCGCCTGGCTCATCGGGTCGGTGCCGTCGGTGGGATCGCCGCCCAGACTCATGTTGACGACCTTGGCGCCCGAGTGGGCGGCCCAGTCCATGGCCGCGATGATCCCGTCGTCCGGGCACTGCCCGTTGTCGTCGCAGACCTTGCCGACCAGGAGCTTGGCGCCGGGGGCGACACCCTTGCGCAGCCCCTTGGACGCGGCGCCGCTGCCGAGGACCGTGGACGCCACGTGGGTGCCGTGTCCGTGCCCGTCCTTGGCGCCCGTGGGACTGCCGGTGAAGTCGACCTGCCCGACGATGCTGCCGGACACGTCCGGGTGGGTGGCGTCGATGCCGGTGTCCAGCACCGCCACGGTCACGCCAGTGCCGTCGTACCCGCGTTCCCACGCGACGGGAGCGCCGATCTGCGGTACGGACTGCTCCAGGTCGACATGTGCCAGGCCGTTGAGCCAGACCTTCTTGACCCCCGCCAGGGAACCGGCGGACCGGGCGGCGGACGTCGAGTCCGTCTTGCCCTGTACGCTCTGCCACCACTGTCCGTTGTCGGCGATGTTCAGCGAGCGGCCGTTGATGCTCGGCAGCGACCTGCCGCCCGACGCCCCGGCGACCTTCCGCGACCTGTCCGCCCCGGCCGTGCCGGTGTACGTCACGAGCACCGGCACCGCGTCGGCCCTGCCCGCCGCGACGAGCGTCACCAGCTGGCTCAGGTCGAAGAGGCCCCAGTCGAGCAGTCCCTTGCCGACCAGCGCGAGGGCGTCGTCCGGTACGACGTACACCTTGCCCTGGCGGGTGAGGGTGTGGAACACGACCGGCGGTCCGTCGGGCCGCGTCGCGCCGACGATGTCGCGGACGACCGGCGTGCCCTTGTCGTCGACGCCGACGCGTACCTTGTCGCCGGTGATCAGCGTCACCTGCACGGTCCCACCGGACGCGGAGACGATCCGCGCCAGGTCGCCGTCGGCGGTCACCGTACGGCCCTTCGGCTGTACGACACCGGTGGACGGCGTCTGCCGGGCCGGCTCGGCCGCGTGGGTCGCGGTGGTCGACACGACCATGCCGAAGACGGTCAGACCGACGGTCACCGCGCCAAGGCGTCTGCTCAGACGCTTCCTTGCGCTGCGCCTCATCTATGGGCCTCCTGTGAGCTGAATGACGGTGTATCGGGGGGAGGTTCGGCGTGGAGACGTGCGGGCCGCCGGCGATCGGGCTTCCGGTGCGCACGAGGACCGCGCCCCTCACCGGCGGACCGGATCGGGTTGGGCCTCGCGCCTTCGGCGATCGCGGTCCGACCCTGGGCCCCCGCGCTAGAGCGGTTCGTACTCGCCGGCAACAGCGGCGTCACCCGCGTCCTCGGTGGTCGGGGCGTGAGCCGGGTCGGCCTGCGGTACTGCCGGTACCGGTTCGTCCTTCGCACGGTGTGCTGAAACGGCCGGGCCGTCTGCCGGTTCGGGTGTCAGCGGTTCTGCGGGCAACATGGGCACGAGTGTGCAACCGGGCCCCGCCGCGGCTCGATTGGTCAGATGCGGGAATTAACTCGCCGTTCGCTCGCGTGTCTTTCTTTCGTCCACGGCGACGGCGGTGAATTCACTCGTCGCCCGGCGGCGTTCTCCCCTGCTCTCCGACGAGTCCCAGTTCAACGACCCTGAGCGCGAGTCCGGTCCGCGACGTCACCCGCAGTTTGCGCATGGCCGACCTCAGCTGGCTGGCCACGGTCTGCGTCGACACCACGAGCACGTCGGCGATCTGACGGTTCGTCCGGCCGTCGAGCAGCAGGCGGGCGACCTCCAGCTCGCGCGGGGAGAGCCGGTTGCCGTAGCCGGGCCGTCCGCGGCCGCGCGTCTCGCGGGCGTCCCCTCCACCCCGCTCGTCCAGGAACGCCGTGACCCGGTCGGCGTCGTTGCGGGCGCCGAGCTCCGACAGCGCCCGCGCGACGCCGGACAGCACCGTCAGCCCGGCCTCGTCCCGGCCTTCGGCGAACAGGCAGCGGGCGTGGCGCTCCCGCGCGAGCAGCGCGTCGTAGGGGCGCGGCAGTGCCTGCCAGGCGTCGGCCGCCCGGGCGAACAGCGAGGCGGCCTCGGCGAGCCGGCCGTCGGCTTCGGCCAGGAGGGCGCGGCACAGCACCAGGGAAGCCTGCGGTGCCGGGGCGTCCTTGCCGCCCAAGGCCCTTTCGAAGCCGCTCACCAGGTCCGCGGCGTCGCCGAGGCGATCCGCGGCGACCAGGGCCGCCACCCGTACCGGGGCGAACTCGACGGCCCTGGTCCAGATCCCACTGCCGAGGGCGATCTCGGCCACCTCGTCGGTGAGCCGGATCGCCTCGGCGGCATCTCCGTCACGCAGACGCATCTGTGCCAGCGCGGTCGTGGCCTCGATCCGCTGCTGGTCGTCGCGTCCGGCGAACCGCAGACGTTCCTCCGCCGCTCCGCGGTCCCCGGCGGCGCCCTGGATCAGGCCCGCCACGAGGGCGGCCTCGCACCGGTCCTTCAACCGCACCCCCTCGTCGTCGTCGACCAGGCGCGCCGCCCGTTCGGCGAGTCCCGTCCAGGCACCGGTGAACCAGTCGAGATGGGCCCGGGACGAGGCGATGCTGGCGAGGTACTCCAGGAACTCGTGGCGCTCGGCGAGCGCCGAGGCCTTGGCCAGTCGTGACCTGGCCTCCTCGTACCGTCCCCAGCGCATCGCCTCCTCGCCGACGTTCGTGTGCCCGACCGCGACCATCGCGGCCTCACGCGAGCTGGCGACGTCGTCCGGGATCCGCCGGGCCGCCTCCCACCCGGCTTCCTCACCGAGCATGAGCAGCGCGAAGGCCCGCTCCACCGAGAGGCGCATGCGGTCGTGGGGCGCGATCGACGGCGCCATCTCGGGTGCCTCGTGCAGCCAGCGCAAGTGTTCCGAGACCGGCCGCGCGTTCCCGAGGGGGAGGGCGAGGAGGATGCGGGCCCGCGCCCCTTCCAGCGAGTCCGGCGTCAGGTGGGGCACGGCTCTCAGCAACTCGGTCCGGCCCGCCTCGATCTCTCCTCCCACCATGAGCACCCGGCCGATCTGGAAGCGGACCAGGGCCTGCTGTCCCGGCGTCAGGGCCTGGGTGCGCAGGGCCGAGCGCAACAACTCGATGATCTTCGAATGAGGGTCGGAGCCGGGCAGCGACTGGAACTGGATCTTCGTCACCATCGCCACCAGCGGTTCCACCGGCAGAGTGACGCTGGTGACCAGGCTGTGGAGCAGCAGTGCCGAGGTGGCCACGTCGCCGGACTGCGTGGACAGGTCGGCCGCCCGCTCGGTCCACCGGCACGCCGCACCGGCCTCGCCGGCCAGCCGGAAGTGCCGTGCCAACTGTGCCACCGGCGGGAGCGGCCATTTCTCCAGCGCCCGGCCGGCGCGCAGATGCATGGCACGGAGTTCCTGGGCCGGGATGGTCTCGTACACGGCGTGGCACGCCAGGGAATGACGGAACGACCACTGCCCCGGCCCGGCCTCGCGCAGCAGGCCGGACCCCATGGCCTCGGCCGCCTGCGCGGTGAACCGGTCCTCGGGCAGCCCGGTCACCGCCCGCAGCGTCGGGTAGTCGGCCGGCCCGGAGAGCACGGAGACCGCGTACAGGACCGCACGGGTGTCGGGCCGCAGGCGCCCGACGCGTTCCAGCATGGCGTCGCGGATCGTGGGGGGTACCTCGATGCGGTCCAGCCGGCGGCGCGCCCACCCCCCGTCCTGCCGGATCAGGTCGGCGCGGTCGTGCAGCAGCCGCACCGACTCCTCCACCGCCAGCGGCACACCCTCCGTGCGTGCGTGCAGGAAGGCGGCGAACTCGGTCGACACGTGCTCGCCGGCGAGCATCGAAGAGATGACTTCGGCGGTCTCGCGGACGTCCAGCGGTTGCAGGGTCATCCTGACCAGGCGCGCGTCGGCGGGTGGCCGGGAGGTGAGCCGCAGCAGCAGGGAGCCGGGCGCCACCTCCTCACGCCGGTACGTGACGACCACGCTCACCGGCTGGGGCCGGCGCGAGACCAGGAACAGCAGGAACTCCAGGGTGGCTTCGTCCGCCCAGTGCACGTCCTCGAGCACCAGCACGGCCACCCCCAGCCGGCTGAGCACCTCCACGAAGGCGCGGAACAAACGGTGCCGGGCGGCGGTCGGGTCCTCCAGCGGTTCCGGTGCCGGAGGCAGGTCGGCGGCCCACTCGGGGAACAGCGGCCGCAGCGCGCCGCCCAGGCCGCTCAGGCGCAGCCCGGACACGCCGCCGACGCCGTCGCGCACCGCGTCCACGACCGCGCCGAGCGTGTACGGCACGCGCAGCTCCGGGCAGGCACCGACCAGGGCACGACGCCCTCGCTCGGCCTGGGACGCCAGCATCTCCCGTACCAGCCGGGTCTTGCCGATGCCCGCCTCACCGTCGATCAGGACCACGGCGGGCGGTTGCGCGAGTGCCGCGCCGAGCGCGCCGACCTCACGGTCGCGCCCGACGAACCGCGGCACGGAAAGCGTCGGGAGCGGACCGCCACCGCTGTTGGCCCGTCCCACCCACACCCGTCCCCTCGGTCGACCAGCCTGCGCCTGCGCCGACTTTAGCCGTGAACGATCACGTGGGAAGCGGTTCGGGCCAGATATTTGACCCGGCAAGTGCTCGGTCGGGACCTTCGGTCGGACCGCCTCCGGGGGCGGTCCGACCGAAGGGCCTGTGCGTCAGCCGTCCATCAGGTCCGGGTAGGGGCAGGGCTCCAGCGGGGCGGACGGCCGGTCCGCCCACTTCCACCAGACATGCCGGTTCGCGCAGCCCCAGACGATCCGGCAGATGCGCCGGTCGTCCTCCTCGCGGTGGCAGAGCGCCATCGCACCGGCCACCAGCCGACCGCCGCACCGGGGACAGACGGGTCCCTTTCCTGCGCTGTCGGTCACGACAGGATCTCCACGAACCCGTCGGTCCCGTGCACACGGATCCGCTGCCCGTCCCGGATCAGCCGGGTGGCTCCCGCCACGCCCACGACGGCCGGCAGGCCGTACTCCCGGGCGATCACCGCGCCGTGGGTCATCACGCCGCCGACTTCCGTCACCAGGCCCGCGACGGCGACGAACAGCGGCGACCAGCTGGGGTCCGTGAAGGCCGTGACCAGGATGTCGCCCGCCTCGAGATCGGCGTCCCCGATGTCGAGGACGACGCGGGCCCGTCCCTCGACGGTCCCGGCGGAGACCGGCACGCCGGCCAGGGCGCCGGCCGGCACGTCGTCGCGCCGGTACGCCCCGGTGAGGGCCTCGCCGTCCGAGGTGAGCACGCGGGGCGGTGTGAGCGCCTGGTACGACCGGAACGCGTCCTTGCGCTGCCGGATGAGCCGGCCGTCCACCTGGTGCGTGCGCACGACCTCGTGGAGTTCCTGGAACGTGAGGTAGTGGATGTCCTCCTTCTCGGCGAGCACACCGGCCCGCACAAGGCGCTCGGCCTCTCCCAGCAGGGCCCGCTTGTACACGAAGTAGCGGCTGACGATGCCGTACTTCGGGTACTCCCGGTACCCGATGAAGGTTCTCACCCGGTCGATCATCCGCTGGGTCTCGTCGGCCTTCCGGTCCCCGTCCGGCAGCGCCCGCAGGCGTGACAGCACGTCCTGTTCCTTCTGCCGCGCCTTCCGGCGCCCTTCCTCGAAGCGCCGCCGGGCGGCGCCCGGCTCGAAGTTCCTGACGTTGTCGAGGATCACGGGCACGAGCGTGGCGGGCCGCTCGCGCCAACGTGGCCGCGTGATGTCGATCTCGCCGACGCAGCGCATGCCGTACCGGTCGAGATAGGTCTCGATGGCGTCGCGCGCTTCGGTCCCGCCCGCGAGCTTCGGCAGTTCGTCCAGGAATGCATGGTCCTCGATGTCGTGGACGCCCTGGACGCCCTGGACGCCCTGGACGCCCTGGACGCCCTGGAGGAACGCCACCACCTCCGGCAGGGGGCGGATCACGTCCGCGACGTCGAGCAGCGCCAGTCCCATCTCCGACGTGATGTTGTCGGGGGCGGAGAGCGTGAGCGTGTCAGCCGCGTTCTTCTCGCCCAGCCACTCCCGCAGCTTGTCGTTGAGCCACCAGGTGGCCTCCATCCCCGCCATGATCACCTGCATGTTCAGGGGATCGCCGAGCGCCCGCTTGTGCTCCTCGAAGGCCTCCAGCAGGAAGTCGAACAGCGCCGGGCCGGTCTTCGCCCGGATGTCGCGCTCCAGGGCGGCGACGGATACCTCGCTGCGCTCGATCAGCTCGGTGACGATGGCCGGATCGGTCTCGATCGGGGCGGCGGCAGCACCGAACGGGGGCCCGCCGGGACCCGCGTCCGGGAGGGACGGCACGAAGTCGTCACGGTCGAGGACGGTCTCCAGGGCGTCCCTGACCAGCGGATCGCCCTTCCCCATGATGTCCAGGAGGGCGGCGCGGCTCGCGGGCGAGGCCAGGCGCCGGGTGGCGTCGACGAAGAGCCTCCCGCCGGCCGCGTGCATCGGCGCCATGGCCGTCAGCTGCCACATGGACAGCCCCAGGGGCTTCATGGGGTCGGTCATCATCTGCTGATGACCGACGGAGACGTAGACGTGGTTCTCCTCGTCGTCCGCCTCGGGAACAGGGAAGAGCGTCGTGATGGGCCGGCTCTGGACGATCCGGAACCCCTCGTCGTCCAGGCACCATTCGATGTCCTGAGGGCGGCCGAAGTGGGCTTCGATCCGGCGCCCGAGCTGCACGAGCCGTACCACCTGCTCATCCGTCAGCGCCGGTTGCTGCTGCCGCCACGCGTCGATCGCCACTTCCTGCGTACCGCCCGCGGGAAGGGCCTGAACGGCACGCCGCTTGGCGGCGATCGCCCTGGTGACGACTTGGCCGTCCCGCACCGTGTGGACATCCGGGTTCACCAGGCCGGAGACCAGGGCCTCACCGAGGCCGAAGCCCGCGTCCACGGTGGCGACCTTCCGGTTGCCCGTGACGGGGTCGGCCGTGAACAGGATGCCGGACGCGTGCGGGACGACCATCCGCTGCACGACCACGGCCATGTGGACCGCACGGTGGTCGATGCCGTTCCGCCGGCGGTAGATCACGGCCCGCTCGGTGAACAGCGAGGCCCAGCACCGGCTGACGTGCCGGAGGACCGCCGCCGGCCCGACGACGTTCAGGTACGTGTCCTGCTGACCGGCGAAGGAGGCCGTCGGCAGGTCCTCCGCCGTCGCGCTGGAGCGTACGGCCCAGGCGGCCTGCTCGCCGAGCCGCGCGAGGGCACGGGTGATCGCCGCCGCGAGATCACCCGGGATGGCGGTCTCTTCGATGTCCCGGCGAATCCGCGCGCTGAGCGCGCGGATCGCCTCCCGGTCGTCCGGGTGCGAGCGCGCCAGCTGATCGAGCCGATCCTCGATCGACGGCGCCTCCGCCATGATCCGCCGGAAGGCGTCCGTCGTCACGCAGAAGCCGGCCGGCACGCTGATGCCCTCGATCCGCGACAGCCCACCCAGGTGCGCGCCCTTGCCGCCGACGAGCGCGACCTGCGTCTCGTCGACCTCTTGAAGATCCCATACGTACTGCTCAATCACTGCGATCCCTCCGAGGCAGCCGTGCTCCGCCGCACCGCGGTGACCGGTCGCATCGCCGGCGCCTCCCACTCCGTCACTCCGTCGAACCTCTTGCCGAGCACGTCCTCGTCCCTGGTCGTCCCGCGTCCCCCGTCGTGTCCTCGTCTCCGCCGAATGCGGCATCGGCCGACGATTGTGCGCCCTGACCCGGGCCTTGCGGCAAGGCCCCCCGTGCGCTATAAGTTGAGAGTGGCAAGGAGAGAGCGCTCCTTGCCTTTTCCTTTTCCGTCCCACGGCACTGAACAGCCGCTCGCGAAGCGGGTATCCGGGCGTCCGCGGCCCGGTGAGCTGCGCTGCGGGGTGCGGTGTCCCCCCGACATCCCCTTGCCGCCCCGGCGCGGGCCTGGTGGGATGCCGGGGCTCAGAGGGCGGGAGGGGACGGCTTGGCGGTGTTCGGGTGTGCGCGCTGCGGCGCGGTGCTGACGGCGGCGGTGTCGCGAGTGGCACTGCCGATCCATCTGCGCGACGCCCACTGGGAATCGCTGCACCCTCCGCTCCTGGAGACGGGGACGTACGCCGTCGACCCCGTGCCGTACGGGCCTCCGTGGCGGCCCTGGGAGGAGGCCGGACCGCAGGCGGTCGCGGCGCAAGGGTTCTTCGTGCCGCCGGGCTCCCTGTCCGAGGGACCGTCCGGCACCGTCCTGCTCGCGCCCGGCGACCTGCGCGGCACCGGACTGATCGCGGGCCGGACCGGGGGCTACTGCTTGGGGATCAACGGCGGCGACGGGCCGAACCTCGCCTGCCTGGACTGCGCGGCGCCGGTCGGATCGCGGATCGACGACTGCGGGGCGTGGCAGATGGTCCGGCTCCTCCCGCAGGCCGTGGCGGAGTTGCCCGGGCCGCCGGAGCGGCCCGTCATGGACTGGGCGGAACTGCCCGCCGACGGTGTGCTGCGGCACCGGCTGAGTGCGTACCTGGACATCCCCGCCGGCGCGGCCCTCGCGCATGTGGTGGTGAGCTCCGGAGGCGGGCCCGTCGAGGTGACGCCCGGGCCGATCGCCGAACTCCTCGGCCGGGCCCTCACCACGCTGCTGCCCTCAGGGAAGGATGCGAAGCGGCTGGACCTGGCAGGGCCGGGGCTGGGCCAGACGACCGCCGGACTGGTGCTGGTACCGGTCCATCCGCAGACCGGAGAGGTGTGGCAGCCGGGCGGCGGCGCGGTGGGCGTGCCCGTGGAGGCCGCGCTCTGGGCCGAGTTGGCCTTCCCTGCCCATCGAACGCGGCTGCCGGTGGTCGGCGGCCTGCCCGAGGGCGTGGAGCGGGACGATCCGCTCCCACCGCACCCGAACGGTCCGTTCCGGCCGTCACTCACCGCGTTCCGGCGCACTCTCGCGCGCACGCCCGTCGTCCGGGAACCGTGGCTGCGGGCGATCTACGACCGCGGGTACTGACACGTCGCGGGTACCGCCCGAAGGGTTCGGCGGCTGCCCGCCGGAGCCGCCCCGATCCATGCCCGCACGATCGCCCCGACGTCAGGCAAAGGTTCTTGCCCGCTTCGCATCCATACACCCGGCCCAGCCGACCGGCCGACGCACACCGGGCCCGCGCCCGGGTCCGGCCTGACCGAGTGCCGGGCGGCGCGAACGCGGTCCTGGCGGTGCTCGGGCGTACGCGGGGCAGCGGTACGCCGAGACGGCGTGACGCCGGCCGGGACGACCCGGCCCGCACTGACAACCCGTCACCGACAGCGGCGACGCACGGTGGCAGGCGAGGCGATCACCTGTCGCCCTGGAGGAAATCGTCGACCCGGAGGTCCAACCACACACGGCACGCCCACGTCAGTCCGGCGAGCACGACCGCGGCCGCCCCGCCCGCCAACGCCGTCCGCGCGCGTGCCGCCGCCCGGCGGCGGAGCACACCACTCGCCACCGCACAGACCGCCAGCGTGATCGCCGGCACCCCGAGAAGCATGGACGGCAGCTCCACATACAGCAGGCTCCAGTCCCGGCGGTCCTCGAAACCCCCCTGAAGACCGGGGCGGGCACCCTGCAGCCACACGCCGAGCCCGACACACGCACTGACCGCCGCCACACAACAGCCGACGGCACCGGTGGGTTCACCCCGCTCCCTCATCCCCCTACCGACGCATCCCGCGCGATCGCAGTTCCCGTTCCGCGTCCTCCCCACCGGACGCCCGCCCGCGTCGGCGGTCGCCTCGGCGGTCGCGTCGGCGATCACCCGAAGTTCTCGCTCCCACCGTGAACTTCCGCCTCTCCAGGTGCATCTCAACCGCGACGACAGGACGTGCTCACGGCGCGTCCGCTGCGTCGCGCCGGGCCGATCGGCCCGCTTCCCGACCGGAGAGGACTCATGAACGCGTGAACAGATTCACAGCGCGAGGCCGCATCGCGCGCATGACCGCGAAGATGTCGAGCCGCATAGCCAAGATCTCGGTGGCGGTCGCGGCGGGCGCGGCGCTCACCGCCGCGGCCCTGCACCCCGGTCTCGCCGCCCACCCGGCGTCGTCGGCGTCCCCGGCGCCGACCGCCGCGGCCACGGCGGGCGCCGCGGACACGCCATCGAACGCCCGCGCCGACACCGGTGAGACCGTGGCCGCTCTGCGCAAGGCGGTGAGCAGCGGACGGCTGCTGGACTCGCACGGCGTGCGCTCGGTCTGCCCGCGGTGCCACAGCGAGGTAGTCACGGATCACAAGGGCAGCAGCTCGCCGCTGCGGTCCGCGCTGCCCGCCGGATACGGTCCCGCCGACCTGGACAAGGCGTACCGACTGCCCGGCACATCGACCGGCAAGGGGATCATCGCCGTCGTCAACGCCGGCGTCGACCCCGCGCTGGAGGAGGACTTGGCCGCCTACCGGCGGACATACCACCTGCCGCCCTGCACGACGGCGTCCGGCTGCCTGCGGCTTCTGGACTACACCGGCGGCGCGCAGCCGGCCCCGCGGGACCCGAAGAAGGATCCCCACGGGGCCTTCGTGGAGGAGGAGGTGTCGCTGGAGACCTCGCTCGACCTCGACATGGCCTCCGCGGCCTGCCCGTCCTGCCGGCTGATGGAGATCTCGGTGCCGTGGCAGGACGCCGAGGACGACAACGACGTCTCCACCGGTGACTTCGCGCGGGCGGTCAACACCGCGGTGGCCCACCACGCTTCGGCGGTCAGCATCAGCTACGGGTACTCCGCGGACGTGACGAACACCAGCGGTGGCCTGCTGGCCGCCCTCCGCCACAAGGGGGTGGCGATCACCGCCTCGACCGGGGACTCCGGCTTCAACGGCGGCATCCACCAGTCCTGGCCGTCCGACCTGCCCTCGGTGATCAGCGTCGGCGGGGTCACCCTGCCGGCCACCGGCCCCGCGACCGCCTGGTGGAGCGGTGGCAGCGGGTGCGAGACCCGCTTCCCCGCCGCCCATGGGCAGCCGTCCTCGGTGACCGGGGCGTGCGGCGGGCACCGTGCCGCCGCCGACGTGTCGGCGGACGCCGACGCCGCCACGGGCGTCGCGGTCTACGACACGTACGCGCCCAGCACCGGCGAGCCCTACAACTGGGTGATCGCCGGCGGGACCAGTGCCTCGGCGCCGTACATCGCGGGCCTGTTCGTCCGGGCGGGCCACCTGGCCCCGGTCGACGGACCCCGGACCCTCTACCGTGCCCCGGCCGCCGCCTTCACCGACATCACCGCCGGGAACAACGAGACGTACCACCTGTGCGCCGACTACCCCGGGCTCAGCACGTCGGTCTGCTCCGCGGGCAAGGGCTGGGACGGCCCGACCGGTCTGGGCATGCCGCACGGCCTCGCCGCTTTCTGACACCCCTCTCCCACCCCGAGGAACAACCCATGCGCAGAACAACCCTGATGGCCGCCGGCGTGGCCACGATCGCGGCGGCCGTGCTGGCCACGACCGCCCCCGGCATCGCGAGCGCCAGGGCCACCGGCACGGCGCCACGCCCCTGCCGCACCAGCGACGTCTCCTTCTACTTCGGCGGCTACACCGCGGACCTCAGCCGTCGTGCCTTCGACGTGACGCTGCTGGCGCACGACGGCATCGCCTGCACGCTGAGCGACACCCCCCAGGTGTCGCTGAGCGGGCCCCCCGGTCAGACCGCTGCCATTCCCGTGTACATCCGCGGACGCGGCGGCCGGCTGGTGCTGCGCGCGGACTCCCCGCTGCACGCGAGCGTTCGCTTCAGTGCTCCGGACCTGCCGGAGCACACGCTCCAGGTCACCACCTTCAAGCTGTCGATGCCGGACCACAGCTCGCTCGCCACGAACTTCTACGTTCCCGGGGAGACCGACGTGAGCCTGGGCGGTGTGACGATCACTTCCTGGACGACGGGGATCGGTCTGGGCCAGGGCGAGCAGTTCCTGTGACCGGGCCGCGCGGCCGGTAGGACGCGAGGACGCGTGCCGGGCGCCGGGCCGGCAGACCGGCTCCGGCGCCCGGGCGCCTCGTCGGCCGCCCTCACGCCGCCGTCACTCCTCGGCGGCGGTCGCCACG
The DNA here is from genome assembly GCF_033793585.1 of Streptomyces sp. MI02-7b. NCBI lineage: Bacteria > Bacillati > Actinomycetota > Actinomycetes > Kitasatosporales > Streptomycetaceae > Streptomyces > Streptomyces sp. MI02-7b. The sequence goes on from NZ_JARAWX010000001.1 coordinate 426,649, forward strand.
GGGCGGGTACAGCCGATCTCCGGCGGCTTGGACATGCGCGTGCGGATGTGCAGGACGTCACCGATGAGGAGGTCGTAGACCAGGACCCCGATCACGCCACCGACCAGGGGTCCGACGATGGGGATCCAGAAGTAGCCGTGGAAGGAACCGGCCAGGGTGCCCGGCAGCGCGAGGTCCTGCCAGCCCGCCGCCCAGGCGAACAGGCGGGGGCCGAAATCACGGGCGGGGTTGATGGCGTAGCCGGCGTTCGCGCCGTACGACAGGCCGATGGCGGCGACCGCGAGACCGATCACCACGGGCCCCAGACCGGCCCGCACCGCCGGGTTGCGCAGGTCGATGACCGCCATCAGCAGCATGAGCATGAACGCCGCGCCGACGGTCTGGTCCACGAGCGGGCCCCACACGCCACCGTGGAAGTACTGCGCCGGGAAGGTACCGAAGATCGAGAAGGTGGCCAGGGTGTGCCCGTTCGTCTTCGGCCCCTTCGTCGCCTGGTCCAGGGCCGCGATGGCGTCGTGGTAGACGACGTACACCAGCACCGCCCCCACGAACGCGCCGACCACCTGCGCGACCACGTACGGACGACCTTGCGCCAGGGGAACCGGCGGCGCACCGCGAAGGCGAGCGTGACCGCCGGATTGAGGTGCGCGCCGCTGACGCCGCCGGCCACGTAGATGCCGAAGGTGACGGCCAGCCCCCAGCCCAGCACGGGCATGACCCAGTCCCCGGCGCCGACGAAGCTCATGGTGGCTCCCGCGGTGCGGCCGGAACCCGGCAGCGCGGCGACCGCCATGGCGGCCACACCGCATCCGAAGGAGACGAGCACGAACATCCCCAGGAACTCCGCGAGGCACTCGCCGAGGAGCCCCCCTCGGCGCCTGAGCCGGGAAGGGCTCACCAGGGGCGGGATGTCAACGGCCATCATGGCTCCTCAGGGACGCCCACGTCGCGCCCGACGGGGTCGGTGTCGGGCGGCCGGCTCCTGTCCGCGGCGGCCACCGCGGGGCAACCGGCTACGTCCTGTCGGAGCCGGGGCGGTACTGGAACCGCGTCACCCGGTCGGGCAGGTCCCGTTCGACGTCGCCGCGTTGCTGGAGCCCCGCCTCGAACAGGTGCTTGGCGACGTGTTGCTGGGCCGGCCGGGTCGTCGCGGCCCAGAAGGCGTCCGCCTCGCCCGGCGGGGGACGACCTTCACCCGGATGTCCGCGGCGGTCGGCGCCGGGTAAATCGCTGGCGCGACGGCGAGCGGCGATGGATGATCCGCAGGGCCCGCGGCCGCGGCGGACCCCCTTCGCGCGCCTGAGAGGAAATGGTCATGACCAGCGCCGAATCCCAGTCGTCCGGGTCCCGGCCCGAAGTGCGGGCCGCGGCGGGAAGGCTGCGCGGCAGCCGCGAGGCCGGGACGGCGGTGTTCCGTGGCATTCCTTTCGCCGAGCCCCCGGTGGGCGCGCTGCGCTTCGGCGCGCCGCGGCCGGTGCGGGGCTGGACCGGGGTGCGGGAGGCCGTCTCGTACGGGCCGCCGCCCCCGCAGGGCGGCCACTTCGGCATGGACGCGCAGGCGCGGGACACGGCGGACGGCGACTGGCTGACGGTCAACGTCTGGACGCCCGCGACCGACCCGGCCGCGGGCCTGCCGGTGATGGTGTGGATCCACGGCGGTGCCTACGTCATCGGCGCGTCCGGCCTTCCCGAGTACGACGGGGGCCGGCTCGCGCGGGACGGCGGCGTCGTCGTGGTGACGTTCAACTACCGCGTGGGGATCGAGGGTTTCGCCCGGATCGGGGGTGCTCCTGACAACCGGGGTCTGCTCGATCAGGTCGCCGCTCTCGAGTGGGTGCGCGACAACATCCGGGCCTTCGGCGGGGACCCGGCGCGGGTCACCGTCTTCGGCGAGTCGGCGGGTGGCGGATCGGTGGCCGCGCTGCTGGCGATGGACCGTGCGGCCGGGCTCTTCCACCGGGCCGTCGCCCAGAGTGTGCCCGGCACGTTCTTCGCACCGGAGCTCGCCGCGGACATCGCCGCCGCCTGCGCCGCCGAACTGGGCCTGCGGCCCACGGTGGCAGACCTGTCCACCGTCGCCCCGCACGAGCTGTCCGGCGCCGGTGACACGGTCAGCGCCACGATGGAGCGGTGGGCGCAGCGGTGGGGCAGGCCGGCGCTCAAGGCGATCCCCTTCTCCCCCGTCGTCGACGGCGATGTCCTGGCCGCCACACCGTGGCAGGCGCTGAGGGACGGTGCCGGCCGCGGCGTCGAACTCCTCGTCGGCCACACGCGCGACGAGCAACGGCTGTTCACCGTCGTCGAGGGCCTGCTCGGCGAGGTGGGCGAGGAACAGGCGGCGGAGGCCCTCCATGCCTTCGCACCCGGCCCGGACGGGGCCCGCCGCTATCGTGCGGCCCACCCTGCGGCGGGCCCGGAGGAACTGTACGAACTCGTCCACTCCGACTGGCTGTTCCGCATGCCGTCGCTCCACCTCGCCGAGGCCCAGACCACCGCCGGCGGCCGCGTGCACGTCTACGAGCTGGCCTGGCCCGCCCCCGGCATGGGGGGCGTCTTCGGCGCCTGCCACGGCCTGGACGTCCCCCTCGTCTTCGGCAACCTGGACCGCGGCCGGCCCGCCGTGCTGATCGGTGAAACGCCCTCCCCGGAGGCGGAGGCCCTGTCCACCCGGATGCGCACCGCATGGACCTCGTTCGCCACCCACGGCGACCCCGGCTGGCCCGCGTACGACACCGGCCAGCGCCTCGTCCAGGTCTTCGACACGCGGTCGGCCGTCACCCCGTACCCGGAGGAGGCCTCCCGCCTCATCTGGCACGACCACGCCTTCCCCGCGCTGCCACTGCTCGGCCAGTAGCGGACGGTGACGCGGGCCGTCCCCGGCCGCCTGTGGCTCCCCCCACTTCCCGGGGCGGGGTCACCGACGGCAGACCTGCCGGGTCGTACGGGTACACCGTCGGCCCGGTCGCGCGCCCGGGCCACCCGCACCGCCGGACGGGTCGGCCGTCACCGCGTGTCGCGGGCCTTCCGGCGACCGCCGGCGGAACGTCGCAGGGCATGGGCGCCCCGGAGCAGAACGGCCGCCAGGACGGAGCCGATGGCCCAGTGCTTCCACGGACCGGCTTCCAGCACGACCATGCCAAGACCGACATGGCCCGCCACCACCAGCGTCACCACGGCCGCGGCGCCGATCGTCGGACCGCGGCGTGAACGGACCACCGCTCCCTCCAACGGCTCGGGACCGTCGCCGAAGCGATCGGCGGTTCCTGCCGGATGCCAGATCACGTGCGGGGCACCACCCTTGCTGAGCTTCCGCAGGCGCTCGGCCGCCCAATGCTGGACGCTCTCCAGCCCGTCCCGGTCGCCTGCCTCGGCCCGCAGGTTCAGTACGCCGGGGCCGGCGTGCACGGTGCACCTGCCCGAGCCGACGTCGACGGTCCTGCGGGCACCGGAACCTTCGACGCGGTGAACCCGGGGTGCCGCCCCGCCGCCGTGCGGCACGTGCAGCACGTGCAGCAGATGCGGAAGCCGGCCGCCCGCCCGGCCGGGGCGCCGGCAGAACCGCGCCAGGAACAGGTGCGGACGGTCGGTCCGGATGCGGGTCTCGGTGATCAGCATGCAGGTCCCTCTCCCGGGGTTCGGTCCCCGGTCTTCGACGAAGAGGGCGACGAACCGGCTGGGGAGGATCGGCGCTCGTGACAGGGAACCCGCCTCGTGCGGCCGTGGGGATCCCGACTACCGACCGAGCGGCACCCCGAGCTGTGACAGCCGACGCTGACGGCGGCTCAGTGCCGGAGCGGACCGGGGCTCGCCGGGGGTGGTTCCGCCGCGACGGGGGAGACACGGCGGAACCACCACGGCCAGTGTGCGGCGGAGTCCTTCCGCCGTGGGTGGCAATCGGCCAAGTGCCTGGTCATCGCGCCTTCAGCAGGTTGACGCGGGGCACATACCGCGCCGACCGCACCAGAGGGAGGCAGAAGCGGCAGAACGCTCGCCCCGCACACCACTCCGGCGTGCCGGGCGAGCCGGAAGTCCCAGGTGACGCCTCGACCTCAAGGGCGATTGGTGACGACAACCACACTTTCCTGTGCTTGTGTGAGGATTTTCGAGAGGGGAAGCGTCATGACCGCGCGCTCCACCGGACAGGGCTGGGTCCTCGACATCGCCCTCGCCGAAGACGGCTTCAACGCGCTGCACCCGGCCGGCAAGGGCTACATGGAGCAGCTCGGCCACGACCACACCGATTTCGACAAGGTCTTCGCGCAGGTCCAGAGCGGCGCGATGCTCCTGAAAGCCTGGGCCACCGTGGCCGCCGAGGCCGAGGAACGGGCCACCGACCACGAAGCGGAAGGCTTCGCGCAGACAGCGGCGGACTTCTATCTGCGCGCCGCGGTGATGTGGGGCCGGGCGCAGTACTCGATCCACGACGCGGAAGACGTGCGCAAGACCGCGTTCCGCGACCGCTGCAACCACTGTGTGGAGCGCCTGGGCGAGCTGCGCGGCAACCGCGTGCGCCGCGTGGTCCTCGACTTCGAGGGCAAGCACCTGTACGCCCTCCTCCACCTCCCGGCGGGTGAGGTGCGGAACGCTCCGGCCGTCGTACTCGGCCCCGGAATGGACATGATCAAGGAGGACTACATCCATGCCGCGGAGCGCTACTTCACCTCCCGCGGCATGGTCGCCCTGTCCGTCGAGGGCCCCGGCCAGGGCGAGACGCGGGCGAAGGGTCTGACGGTCGACCTGACCAACTACGAGCGGGCCGTCAGTCGTTGCATCGACCACCTCGCGGAACTGCCCGAGGTCGACGCCGGGCGCATCGGCATGTTCGCGATCAGCATGAGCGGCTACTGGGGCATGCGCACGGTGGCGACGGACCCCCGCCTCGGCGCCCTTGCGGGCTTCGGGGCCGTCTCCGGCGACTTCGAGACGATCTTCGACCGCGCGCAGCCCTCCTTCAAGAACGACTACATGTACATGTCCGGGTACACCGACGAGGACCGCTTCACCGCGGAGTTGGCACAGCATCTGCCCCTGGGCGACCTCGTCACGGAGATCACCTGCCCGCTGCTGCTGGGCATCGGGGAGATGGACGAGCTCACGCGACTGGAGCAGGCCCTCGCCACGTACGAACGGATCCGCGCGCCCAAGGAGATGCGGGTCTACGAAGGCGAGTTCCACCCCCTGGGCGGCGTGGCGGCGGAGACCTTCCGCTACGGCGCCGAGTGGATCGAGCGGGCCCTCGCGGGAGAACTCGGCACTCCGGGGCGCGACGAGCGGTACTACGTCCACAGCGACGGGCGCACCACCAAGGGATGCGCGAACCCGCCCTGGTGGCTGGGGGCCGTCCCGCACGAGATCACCGATGCCGCGGCCATGGCCCCCTCGTGACCGGCGGGCATCGACCGTCGCAAACGCGGACGTCAGCCGTACGGGGAGTCAGGCTTCGAAGCCGGGGTGGGCGGGGCTGAGGTAGTGCACGGTGACCTGTTCGGCGTGCGGGGCGAGCAGGCCGCGCAATTCGTGCGCGGCTGACGCGAGGCGGTCCCCGTCGCGGGCGGCGTCCAGCGTCTCGAGGACGAAGACGACGTGGGTCGCGTCCTCGGTGACACGGGTGCGGTGGGCGTCGCGGTGGTTCCAGTGGCGGGTCAGGACGCCGGTGCCGTCCGCGTAGACGATCTCGCCGGGCCTGGGGTTCTCGATGGTGCCCGGTTCGCCGAGCGGGGTGAACTCCTCGCTGCCGTCGGCATAGCGGATGTCGACGTCGCCGGTGACCTGGTCGAGGTCGAAGGCACCCGCGGGCAGGCCGTGGCGGACGGAGACGGCGTTGTAGGAGTCGACGGCCGGGTTGATGCGCGGCAGCACGCCCCTCTTGGCCATGCGGCGGCCGAGGGCGTCGACGCTGGGCCGGACACGGCGGGGATTGGTGCCGAAGGACCTGTAGGCGGTGTGCCACGTCCCGATCAGCGGGTCGGTCTCGTCAGCGGGCCGCCAGGTGTTGTCGGCGAGCCGCTGCTCAAGGCCCTCCAGGGCGGCGGCGGTGCCGGGCCAGGGTTCACGGCCCCGCAGGCCTGCCGCGGCGACCAGGGCGATGAGCGTGCCGGGGAAGGCGTCCGCGACGGCGGGGGTGATCCGGAAGGCGGTCATGAGGCGGGGTCCTGTCTCGTACGGGCGGGGCGGGGGTGGCGGGGCAGCGGCGGTTCAGGCGAGGGCGAGGAGCCGACAGCGGCGGCGACGCCCGCGCCGACGAGCCGGAGCGGTCGAGGCGTTCGGCCGGCACAGTCCGGGCGGCGAACACCGACAGCACGTTCGCCGGCGCGTCGAGCACGCCCGCCGTGGCGGCCGCGGCAGTGTGGTGCGGTGCGTGAGGGACGTGCCGGTCGCGCTCCGGGCGCGGCGCGGACCAGGACCACCCCCGCGAGGGTGAGCGGCAGGCCCGGAAACCCGGCCACGCGGCGACAGGACGTCCACCGGGCCGATCGCGAGTGTCTTGCGGGAGCAGGGCGTCCGCCGCGACGGACGCCGCACCGCGCACCGCGCGCCCTCCGACGCCACGACACCGGCCCAACGCGGCACGTGCGCCGTGCCGGCGCCGACGCCTCCGAGGAAGCCGGCACATCCGAGGGCGAGGGAACTGCCCGGGGCCGGCAGCGGAGCGATCACGGTACTCCCCTCACCTCACATTGGAACGACTCGACCGTACAATGAAACGACCGCCCGTTGTCAACCAAACGACCGGGCGGTACATTCCAGCGATCCACAGGTCAGGACGGTGATCAGGTGCCCGAGGCAGAGGCGGCGCTGCGTGCGCTCGCCCACAACGTCAGGGCCGCACGCACACGCGCGGGACTGTCCCTGGACGAGCTGGGCCGGCGCGCCAAGGTCAGCAAGGGGGCCCTGGTCGGGCTGGAGAAGGCGCAGGGCAATCCGAACTTCGCCACGCTGATCCGGCTCGCCGACACCCTCGGCGTCTCGGTGTCCGCCTTGCTGGAGGGACCGGCCGAAGGCCGCGTCCGAGTGGTGTCCGCCGACACGGTCATGCCGCTGTGGGCCGGCGAACAGGGCGGAGAGGCCCGGCTGATGCTGACGACGGCGGGCCCCGCACCCGTCGAGATCTGGCGCTGGACACTGGAACCGGGAGAGCACCACTCCAGCCACCCCCACCAGGGCGGCGTCGTGGAGACCGTCAGCGTCACCTCGGGCCGGATGACCCTGGTCGTCGACGGCATCGAGCACCCTGTCGAAGCGGGACAGACGGCCTCTTTCGACGGCGACGTTCCCCACGCCTACCGCGGCTCCGGCGACGGGACCTGCTCCTTGATCATGACCGTCCACATCCCGCCCGGCCCTGTCCCACCGCACCCGACCGACGCGGTCCGCGGAACTGACGACCCGTCCTGATGACGCCCCGCCCCGTGCCGTTTCCCGGCGGATCACGCCCCTGACGGTGCCCTGGCGGGACAGCCTCCGCCCCGGAGGAGGTGCGGGTGCGTGGACGTCATCGACTGGCTGCCGGACAGCGACCCGGCGATCCGCTGGCAGGTGATGCGGGATCTCACCGACACGCCCGCGGAGCAGATCGCGGCCGAACGCGCCCGCGTCGCCGACGAGGGCTGGGGTGCCCGGCTGCTGACCCTCCAGCAACCGCACGGCCAATGGCCCTCCGGCGTCCCCTCGTTCACCTCCGGCGCCGCGGAGACGTGGTGGCACACGCTCGGACCCGCACGGCAGGGCACGCTCTTCCCCGCATGGACCTCCACCACCTGGAGCCTGGTGCTGCTGCGGGCGTTCGGCGTCGAACCGGACAGCCCTGCGGCGCGCCACGCCGTAGGGCTGGTGCACGAGAGCGTCCGGTGGGAGCACGACGGCGAGCCGTTCTCCTCCGGGGAGGTGGAACCGTGCGTCAACGGCCGGACCGTGGCGCTCGGGGCCTACTTCGGCATGGACGTCACTCGGGTCGTCGAGCGGCTCCTCGGCGAGCAGACGGCCGACGGCGGGTGGAACTGCGAGCAGGAGAACGGCTCCACCCGGGGGGGGTCGTTCCACACCACGATCGACGTCCTGGAAGGGCTGCTGGAGTACGAGGGGGCGGGCAGGACCGGTTCCCGGTGTGGCCGGCGCCCGGCTCCGCGGCCAGGAGTACCTCCTGGAGCGGCGGCTGTTGCGGCGCCTGTCGACCGGCCGGGCCGTCGGCCGGGACCGCAAGACCGGCGGCCCGTCGGCCTGGACGCGGTTCTCCCACCCGGCCTTGTGGCACCACGACGTGCTGCGCGGGCTCGACCATCTGCGCGCGGCCGGTGGCGCCCCCGACGACCGGCCGGCCGAGGCGATCGACCTGGTCCGGTGCAAGCGCGACGCGGACGGCCGCTGGCCGCTGGAGAACCCCCACTGCGGCGAGCTGCACTTCCCCCTGGACGACGGCGAGGGCGAGCCGAGCCGGTGGAACACTCTGCGAGCCATGCGCGTGCTCCGGTGGTTCGAGCAGGGGCCGACGTAGGGCGGGGCTGACGTGGAGCACGTCCCCGCCGCCGACCACCCCGTCGTGATGGCGCGTCAACTGCCGTGCAATGAAGCACTGTTGGGGGTTCGGGTCAACGTGTCCAGCGGGTGTGTCACACAACGGAACCGGGCTCGGTCAATCGGTATGGTGCGGCGAGCGCCGCGGGCCGCGAGCCCGCGTGCGGCCGCTCCATCCCCCCAACTGACGACGGAGAGAACCGGATGCGCTTCACCATAGCGAGCACCACGCTCGCGAGCACCGCCGTGATCACCACCCTGGCCGGCTCGCCGGCCGTCGCCGCGACGCCGTCCCTTCCCGCCCCCGACATCGCGGGCGTGCTCGCGGTACAGAAGCAGGCCATGGCGAACGGCGCCCCCGGCGCGCTCACCCGCATCGACTCCGGCAACACGACGTACCGGATCTCCAGAGGACAGGCGGACACCGTCGCCCGCACGGCGATGGACGCCGACCGCCGCTTCCGCGTCGGCAGCGTCACCAAGTCCTTCACCACAGTGGTGCTCATGCAGTTGGTCGCCGAGGGACGCATCGACCTCGACGCATCCGCGAACACGTACCTGCCCGAGCCCCTGCCGGACGACCGCATCACCGTGCGCCACCTGCTCAGTCACCGCAGCGGTCTGTGGGACTACACCAACGACATGTTCTACTACACCGTTCCGGGCTTCGAAGCGGTCCGGAACAAGGTGTTCGGCTACCAGGAGCTGATCGACCTGTCGACGGCCCACGAGCCGACCAACGAGCCGGGCGCGGCCTACAGTTACTCCAACACGAATTTCGTGGTGCTGGGCGAGATGATCGAGCACGTCACCGGCGTGCCGATGGCCACGCAGTACCAGGAGCGGATCTTCGAGCCGCTGGGTCTGACGCACACCTCCTACGTCCACCCGCAGACCGCGATCTCCGGCTCCTCCGCCCGTGGTTACCTGCGTCCTGACGACACCACGCTGCCGCTGGTGGACTCCACCGAGCAGACCGTCTCGTGGGCGCAGTCGGCCGGCGCGGTCATCTCCGACGCGGCCGACCTGAACCGCTTCTTCTCCGCGCTCGTCACCGGGCGGCTCGTCCCCCAGGCGCAGCTGCAGCAGATGATGACGATGGTCCCGGTCACCGCGGACGGCACGCAGTTCTACGGACTGGGGCTGCGGGCCAGGAAACTCTCGTGCGGCGTGACGGTGTACGGCCACACGGGCACGGTCCAGGGCTTCTACACCTACGCGTTCACCACCGCCGACGGCAAGCGCAGCATGACGTCCATGGCGAACACCTCCAACAACGGAACGGTCAACACCGTCCTCGGCGGCACGTTGGAGGCCGCCTTCTGCGGCACCGGCGGGGCCAAGGCCTCCTTGGCCAAGTCCACCGAGGGCGAGACCTTCACCGAGGACATCGCTCCCCAGGTCGCGCGCCCCAGCCAGTAGCCCCGTCCCGGTCGACCGGGACCGCCGCCGCGCACCTCCGCCACCCCGGCGGGGTGCGCGGCGGTGGCGCGCCGGGCCACCGAGCAAGAAAAACGAATGTTCGTCTTGACGATTCCGGCCCCATGGCGAAGGATGGGCCCCGCCCAACAGAACGGTTGTTCCCGGAAAGAAGGAGGCGGCATGAGCACCGTGCAGACCCCGGCGACGACCGCCCCCCGCATACCCACCGGGCGCACGCACGGTGCCCCGACGGTGGGCGGAGTTGCTGCTGGTGCCCGTGGTGTACGGGAGGCACGAGAGCACCCGCGGGCTGCAGCGGCGCCCGAACGCCGCGGCGGACCGCCACTGCCGGGTCGTCCGGGGCGGGGAAGGCGCACTCGTCACTCCGGTGCCCCTGCCGGCGGACCCGCACCCGGACCGCCCGCACCGACCCGTGACCCCGGCCCGTCCGTGCCCGCCGCCCGCGACAGTGCCGACCCCACCAGGGCAGACCGTCCGAGCCCCCACCCCGAGCTTCCCCCCAGGTAGTCCACGATGATCCACTCCCCCCAGCCCCCGCGTCCGGACGACGGAGACCACGCGAGCGCCGGCCGCAGGTCGATCGGCGGCGACGGCCGCAGGTCGATCGGCGGCGACGGCCGCAGCGGCAGCGACCGGTCCGGCAACTGGCTGCGCAGCCGTCGTCGCGGTCGGGTCTCGTCACTTCTGCCGCTGCACCTCGGAGAGGCCTTCCTCATCGGTCACGGCGGCAAGAGGCCCACGGGAGCCCTGGTGCGTTTCCGGTTCCCGGACGTCGCCGAAGCGCGCCGTCCCCGACGCCCCTGGCGGCGCCGGACGGACGTCGGGCGTCAACTCGCCGGATCCGGTGGGGAACTGCGACTGGTCGGCGGCCGCACCTCTGACGACACCACCACCCAGGCCCTCATCGCCATGCTCACGCTGAACGGCATCACGGACGTCGCACCGCTGCTGCGCCTCAGCATCGCCGAGCCGCTCCCGTACACCGCCGGCAGGGAACGGGGCCGAGCCGCGGCCGTCGGCCTCGACGTGCACTTCCTCGCGGGCTTGTGGGGTCTGGCGGTTCCGCCGCACACCCGGTGCCGGGTCCACCTGGAAGGCCCCGCCCGCCTCCTGCCCGAATGGCCGGTGCCGCGATGAGCGGCTCGACCGCGACCGGGCCCCATGGCGACCTTCCGGACATGGACGCGAGCGCGGACGCGGACGCGGACGCGGGAGGACGGACGGAACAGACGCACCCGAGCGGTGGGTTCCCGGGCATGCCGCGACCGCGCCGCCGCACGGTGCTGACCGCGGGGGCGGTCGTGGTCGTGCTGGGCGCCGAATTGGTGGTGGTCGTGCCCCACGCGGGCCGGGCGGCAGGGGAATTGAGCCATGCCCGCTTCGCCTGGCTCCTGCCGGCCCTCGCCTGCGAGATGGTGTCGATGATGATGTTCGCCCGCCTCCAACGCCATGCGCTCGGCGTCGACGGACTGCGCGTCGGGCTCGGATCCTCGGTCGCCATGGTGTTCGCCGGCAACGCGGTCGGCGCGACCCTGCCCGGCGGATCCCTGGCCGCGATCACCTATCGGGCCTACCGCATGCGTTCCTGGGGCGCCAGTGTGTCGCAGATCGGTTTCGCCCATGCCGCGACGGGCGTGCTGGGCACGATCGCGCTCGTCCTGCTCGCCGGTGTCGCCCACCTGCTGGCGGGCGACAGCTCGCGGATCCTCCCGGCCGCCCTCAGGATCGCGGCCCTCTGCGCCCTCACCAGCGGCGCACTCGCGTTGTTCCGCCGGCCCGCCGTGCTGCGACGGCCGGTGCACGCGCTGTTCCGCCTGGTGCACCGACTGCGCCGCGGCGCCGTGGGGCGGACATCCGCCGACGGCGCGCTCACCCAACTGGCCGCCATGCGCACGTCGCCCCGCTTCTGGGGGTACGGACTCGGTTTCGCCCTGTCCAACTGGGGCGCCGATTTCGCCTGCCTGCTGGCCGTGTGCCACGCGGTCGGAGCGCGGCCCACCTCCAGCACGGCGCTGTTCGCCTACGTCGCCGCGATGACCGCCGCGTCGGCCATGCCGCTGCTGCCCGCCGGGATCGGCACCGTCGACGCGGCCCTGGTCCCCACCCTGCACCACGGCGGAGTGCCCACGGGCGCCGCCACCGCGGCCGATCTGCTCTACCGGACGATCACCCCCGGGCTGGTCGCCGTCGCCGGCTGGATCCTGCTGATACGGCAGCGCAGACGGCCGGCCCGCCCCGAGCAGCCGTACGACCCCGGCAGCGGGCCCCGCGCCGATCCGGCGGGTTCGCCCGCACCCGGGACCATCGGCACCGCATGACCGGTACGACCGGCTCGAAGACCTAGTCGGACAGGGCCGCCCTCGACGACGCGGCGGCGGCCCCGCCGCGGGGGTCCGCACCCGGCTCCAGCAAAACGAATATTCGTCTTTATCTACCACTTCCAGGACTGGAGCAGCAGAAAAATGATCGCTCGTCTTTCAAGGGGCCCGGCGCCGGCGAAGGATTCGGCGGGCCTCCGCTCATGGCACCGGACCGTCCTCGTGACAGTGGCGCTGCCGCTGGTGATCTCGCTGGCGGTGATGGCATACGCCTGGCCCGCCTCGCGCATCGCGCCACGCGATCTGCCCATCGGGGTGGTGGGGACGAGCACCGCCAGCCAGAAGGCGGTCGAGGGCCTCGCACACAGCAAACCGGGCGGATTCGACTTCCACCTGTACCCGGACCAGGCGTCGGCCAGCTCGGCGATCAAGAGCCGGGAGGTCTACGGCGCCTTTGTCGTCACCCCCGGCAGGGTGAAGGTGATGGAGGCCACCGCTGCCAGCACGTCCGTGGCCCAGTTGCTGACCACAGCCGGTCGGCAACTCGCCGCCCACGCACCGAAGTCGCCCGTGCGGCACACCACGTCGTCGGACGGTCGGCCGCCCCGGTCCGGCGCCTCGAAGTCCGTTCGCAAGACGGCCCCCAGGGTCGAGGTCGTCGACATCGTCCCGATCGCGGCGAGTGACCCCCGAGGAGTCGTCTTCAGTTCCGCGCTGCTCCCCCTCACCATGTGCGGCATCGCCATCGCGGCGCTGATCGCGCTGTCCGGTGGCCGGATTCCGGTGTGGCGCCGGCTGATCGACCTGGTCGCCGCCTGCGCCGTGACAGGTTTCACCGCATACCTGATCGCCCAGGGACTCCTGGGTGCCCTGCCGCACCAGCACGTGGCCACCTGGGCGGCGCTGTCCCTCACCATGCTGGCCATCAGCTCGACCGCCGCCGGACTGATCACCCGCATCGGCTCCCCGGGGCTCGGGCTCAGCGCCGTCCTCATGGTCTTCGTCGGAAACCCCTTCTCCGGCAGTACGTCCGCACCCGAACTGCTGCCCAAGGCCGTGGACGACATCGGGCAGTGGCTGCCGCCGGGCGCCGGCGCGAATCTGCTGCGCGGCACGGCGTACTTCGACGGCAACGGATCCGCGGGCCCCGTCGCCGTGCTCGTCGTGTGGAGCGTGCTGGGCCTGGCGAGCGTCGCCGTCGGCCGCCGGAACCCCGCCGCCGGGAACGGCGCATCCGCGGAGGACCTTCCGCGGTCCGGGGCCGCGAGCGCGCCCTCCCTCGCCGTCAGCGGGGCCGCGACGGCCTTGTCGCCGGCACCGGTGGACCACCCTCACGCGCACGCCCGGCACGCGGCCCACGAATGAGGCAGCCGCTCGTCCTCGCGTTCGGGTGCGAGGCCGCGGCAGCCAGTCACCGTAGCGAACAACAAGGAAGACAACCATGCCCTGCAAGTCCGTGGACTGCGCCGACGACCTCCGGGAAGCAGAGGCGGCGTTCCATGACGCCCGCAGGCTCACGTTCAAGGTCGCCTACCGGATGCTCAGCAGTGCCAGCGAGGCCGAGGACGTCCTCCAGGAGGCCTGGATCCGCTGGCAGGCCTGCGACCGCTCCCAGGTGCGGAACCCGCAGGCCTTCCTGACCACGATGGTCACCAGGCTCGCGGCCAACGTGCTGCAGTCCGCGAGGGTCCGACGGGAGAACTACGTCGGCAGCCCGCTGCCGGAACCGGTCGACAGCCAGGGCGACCCCGCGCTGCGCACCGAGAACGGGGAAGCGCTGGAGGTCGCCGTGCGGATGCTGATGGAACGACTCACGCCCGCCGAACGGGCGGCGTACGTCCTGCGCATGGCGTTCGACTACCCGTACCCGCAGATCGCCGGCATCCTCGGCCAGTCCCAGGCCAACGCCCGTCAACTGGTCAGCCGCGCCCGCAGGCATCTGGCCGCCGAGAAGCGTGCCCGTGTCCCGGCGGCCGACCACCAACGATTCCTGGGGGCATTCCTGACGGCGGCCCGGGCCGGGAACGTGGCCGTGCTGGAGAAGCTGTTCGAGGAAGAGGTCGTGCTGCGGAGGAGCGCGTGACAGCCCGCCGTCAGGCGTTCGCCGCACGCTCGGCGACCGTGCCGTGACGTGACGTCGCTTCCGTGGACGGCTGCCGTACCCCGGCACCCCTCCCGCGGAGGACAGGACGTGCGAACATCCCGCGCCCTGCCGGGTGGTGTCAGGACGCCGCCATGTCCGGCCACAGTGCGCGCAGGGCGTCGGGAACGCCCTCCAGCGACTCGGTGTCGCCCATGGCCAACTGGAGGATGTAGCCGGGCAGGGTGCACATCAGCGTGGCCGCGATGGCCTCGGCGGACACCGTGCGCGTGAGGCGGCCGTTGCGCTGGTGCTCCCTGATCACGTCCGTGAGAGCGGAGCGCATCTGCTTCATCAGGTCGGCGAACTGCTCGGCCAGCAGGGGGTTCCGAAGTGACTCCGACCAGGCCAGCACCGACAGGCCGGCGATGTTCTGATCGGCGGTCTTGACCCTCACGATGTCGATGACATCGGCCATGAGGTCGCCGATCGAGCTGCTGGGCCGGTCCTTGGCGACACTGTGGGCCATCGCGAGGACGTCCCGCATGTTCTCCTCGACGATCGCCGTGATCATCTCGTTCTTGCTGGCGAAATGCCGGTACACCGCGCCGGCCGACAGGCCCGACTCCGCGAACAGGTCCTGCATGGACGTCGAGTGGAAGCCGTCGCGCAGGAAGCAGCGGCGCGCCGCGTCCAGGATCTGCTCGCGGCGAGCCTCCATGTACTCCTGCGTGACCTTGGGCATGGGACCCGTCCTCTGCGCAAAAAACGAACCTTCATGTTAACTTAGCACGCCGGTGGCGCGGGGGGATGTTCTCCGGCACGCGATATCCGCTGCTCAGCGGCCCGGCGCCACGGCCGGTCCGGCCCACCCCCGCGACTCCCAGGACGCGCCTCGCGCACGAGACAACCGCGGCGCCTTGTCACACGACGGACGCCGTCACGGTCGACAAGATGAGAGCCGATGGAGGTGGGCAGTTGTGGACGTCTACGAGGCGGTCGCGAGTCGACGGGCAGTGCGCGCATTCACCGATCGGCACGTCCCCGGCGAGGTGTTCGAGCGCGTGCTGTCCAGAGCGGCGCGGGCGCCGTCCGCGTCGAACCTCCAGCCCTGGCACGTCTACGTCGTGACGGGCGGGCCTCTGGCCCGGCTCAAGCGGCTTGCCGGTGCACGGGTGGCCTCGGGTGACGCCTGGGACGAACCTGAGTACGAGCAGTACCCGCCGGAGCTGAAGTCCCCGTACCGCGAGCGCAGGGCCGCCTTCGGCGAGCAGCGCTACGGCGCGCTCGGCATCCCGCGCGGAGACCTGGAGGCCCGCCAGAGGGCCGCGGCCGGCAACTGGGACTGCTTCGGCGCCCCCGCCGCCCTGTTCTGCTACCTCGACCGCGCCATGGGCCCGGCGCAGTGGTCCGACGTCGGCATGTATCTGCAGACCGTCATGCTGCTGCTCCGCGCCGAAGGGCTGGACAGCTGCCCGCAGATGGCGTGGGCGAAGTACCGCAGAACCGTCGCGGAGGTCCTGTCGCCGCCGGACGAACTGATGCTCTTCTGCGGCATGTCGATCGGGTTCGAGGACGTTGCGGTGCCCTCCCCCCGTACGGACCGGGCGCCACTCTGCGAGACGGTCACGCTCGTCGGGGACGAGCGGGCCGCCGCCGCCCCGCCCCCTCGTCATGGGTGCGCGGCCGGCGCCGGACCCGCGCGGGCTCCCTTTCCCCGGCCCCGGCACGTGTTCGCGCGCGCCGTCGCGGCCCCGAGGCTGCTGTGGTCTCTCATCACGGGCCGGCGGACCCTCCGGACGGGATCGTTCTGAGCGAGAGCGGCCGCGGTCTGTTCCCGGTCGCCGAACCGTCCCGCAGAGGGCGCTACCGTCTCCTGCCGGAGGGGAAGGCCGTCCGGTCCGAACAGGGCCCGCCCTCATTCTGCCCCCGTACTGGGCGGCGCTGGCCATGAGCCTGGTCATCTCCTGGTTCGTGGTGCCGGCTTCGCACGTCGGACCACCCACCGGCGCGTCACTTCTGGTCTACGGCCTCGTCGCACAGGACGTGCTCACCGCACCCACGCCGAACGGCGCCTTCTGGTCGATCGGCGTGGAGGCCGAGCTCTACCTCCTCTTTCCCCTTCTCCTCCTCGTCCGGCGGCGGTTCGGCGCGCCGGCCCTGGCCGCGTGCATGACGCTTCCGGTGGTCGCCCGCGGGCTCATGGCGGCCGACGCGTCCCCGGTGGAGGGCGCCAACGGGCTCGCCCCGCATCTCGCTCCCGTGTTCGTCGCCGGCATGATCGGCGCGGGAATCGTCGCCGCGCCGGACAGGGTCCGGCGTCTGCCGTGGGGATGGTTCGCCGTCCTGGCAGCCGTGCCCGTCCTGGCGCTCGGTGTCGCCCAGGGGTCCGTCTGGACGGTGAACCACTACTTCTGGGTGGACCTCGCCGTCGCTCCCGCCATGGCGATGCTGCTCGCCGCGGTCGCCACGGGCCGACCGGCCCTGCTCGTACGGCTCGTGACGACCCGGCCGGTCCGGGAACTCGGGGGCTTCTCCTACAGCCTCTACCTGATCCATCTGCCGCTCGTCATGGCCGTGATCCGCCGGGTGGCACCGCACTTCGTCTCCCCCGGCCTGCCCACGTTCTGGTTCACGCTCCTGGTGGCCCTGCCGGCTTCGGTACTCGGGGCGTGGCTGTTCTCGCGGATCTTCGAGTCGCCCTTCAAGCGGAACAGATCCTGGACGTCCCTGATCGCACCGGTCCGCGCCCGCTGGACCGTGGGGCGTACGCCGGTCCGCTGACGGCTACGGACGCCGCGCCACGAAGACGAACTCCCTCCCCGGACGGTCAGGCGCGTCACGCACGTCCTCCGTCACGAAGCCGCACGTGGCGAGTTCCCGCTCGACCTCGTCCCGCTCCCGGAAACGCAGCGTGGAATCCGACGTCAGCACCTGGCCGTCCGCGGCGAAGACGTACGTCCACCGGAAGGTCACCAGCGGCCGGCTCACGTCGAGCAGCTCGACCCAGCTCTCGACGGCGCCCACGCCGGGGACCTCCGTCACGCGGTGGGAACTCTCGCGGTTCCACTCGTCCCAGGCGCGCCGCGCCGGATCGCGCGTCTCGAAGACCAGACGCCCTCCCGGCCGCAGTGCCTCGTGGGCTTTGCGCAGGGTCTGCCGCCATGCCGCTGGATCGACGATGGCCTGCGCGACGTTCGCCGTCATCGTGGCGAGGTCGACCCGCAGCGGCGGGAGTGCCGTGGCGTCACCGTGGATCCAGCGCACCCGGTCACCGCCCGGTTTCCCCCGGGCGACGTCGAGGGACGCCCGGGCGGGGTCGACGCCGACGACCTCGATCCCGCGATCAGCCAGTTGGAGGGCGAACACCCCCGTCCCGCAACCGATGTCCAGCACGCGGCGCGCCCCGAACTCCTCCACCAGCCGGACGTACGCGTCAAGATCGCTGCGGTCGGGGTCGAGCGGGTCGTAGACCGCGGCGAGCCGTGGATGCCCGAAACACTCGTCAGTCATGCCGGCGAAGCTACGGCGCCCACGTGGGAAGGGCCACTCGATTACGCGGGACGGCGTCGGTCCGCTCGTAGAACCTCGGCGCCGGCAGGTCGCCGGAGCCGGACGTCCGCTCGAGATACGTGCAGCCGAGTTCCCGGACCGCGACGAACACGGCGTCCAGGAGGTGCAGCCCGGTGCCACGGCCCCGGATCGAATCCTTCCGGAGGAACAGCTCCTTCAACCAGGCTCCGGTCCCGCCGCCTGCTGCCGCCGGCAGAACGGAGAAGCAGGCCATGCCCAGCACGTGGTCGCCCTCGCGGGCCAGGAGCACGGTCGCCCCGGGGACCTCGCCGAACAGGGCGGCGCGGATCCGGTCGACGTCGCCGGGGGCGTAGGTCCCGCCGCGACCCACCTCGATCTCACCGACGAGCCGGGAGATCTCCTCGACGTCGGCCTCGGTCGCCTCTGTGACCTGAACCATGGGTCCCCGCCCCTCCAGTACCTCGCGCGGCATCCATGCCTGCGCGCCCCGGGAACCCTAGCGGTCGCGGTTCGCGCCACGGCTCCGGGAGCCGGCCGCCCGCCACAGCCGGCACCCCACCGGTCTGCGAGACTGCCCCTCACCGTCGCCCCGGTGGCGGAGCGGTTCGGAGCATCCAGGAGGTGCGCGAGGCATGCGACGGTCTCCCGGTCGCGGCACGGCGTGGCGTGGGATCGCCGTGGTGGCGGCGGTAGCTGTGCTGAGCGGGTTCTCGGTCCACGAGATGCACAAGCGCCGAGAGTTCGCCGCGATCGACGCGCGGCTCACGCAGTTGCAGGCGGACCGCATCACCGCCACGCTGGACGCGGCGGTGGGCCCCCACGCGTCGCTCCACCGGTACCGCACCTGTGCGGGCGAGGACACGCCGTCCGTGGAACTTCACTACACGGTGGCCGCCACCGATGCCGTTCGCACCGAGGTGGCGCGGGCCGCACGGCTCGCGGGGTGGAATGCCGGGTCGTGGGACGACACCGGCGGGGGCTACTCCGCCCTGAACATCGACAAGCGATTCAAGGGTTGGCACAGCAGCCAGTCGTTCATGAATCTCCACACCGGCGACCTCATGGTGAGCCTGGCGACCTCTGATCACTCGGGATGCCTGTAGCCGGACGGCGGCGTCCCGGTCCCGGCCGCTTCGGCAGGGCATGGACGAACCCCGCCATGCCGCGGGGGGAGTTGGTGACACTCCTGCTCACCCCACACCGTGCGGAGCGTGCGGTCTGCAGCCCGGTGATCCCCGTGCCCGTCATGCATCGCATGGTCACGCTCGCCGTGCCCTTGGTCGATGCTCCGCTCCCGCCACGACCCGGCTGCCGAGGCGATGGGGCTTGATCGTATCGTCTGCTTGTTTCCATGCGGTCCGAATCCGGGAGCTGATCCAATGCCGCTTGCTGCGCCTGACGTCGAGCGCTTGTTCACGCTCGGCAGCGTCTACGACTGCGGGGAAGGCCGCTCCGCCGAAGTGACACGGCTGCCGGAAGCCGAACTGCCCCTCTCGAGTGGCCGCGTCGTCGCCCACGACCCGTTCTGGGGGTTCGAGGACGAGCCCGCCCCGTTCACGGTATCCGTGAAGCCGGGCACGTACACCGTCGTGGTGTCCGTCGCCGAGGTCGCGTGGGAGACGGACCCCGAATCCCGTCACGAGCGCGTCGCCGCCGCCTGGCTGAGGACGAGCCAAGAGCCCGCGGCCACCTGGGAACTGGCCCTGGTCGACGGGCAGGACATCGGCGAGCTGTCCGCAGAGCAGTTCTTCGGCTACGGCGTGGACGCGGGAACCGGCTGCTTCGTGGATGCGGCCGCGACCCCTGCTCTTGCCGAGTTCCTCGGAGAGGACTGTGTACCGCTCGAGAACGCGATGATCCCGGACGACGGCGACGAGGCCCCCTGCGGACCGGTCGTGCTCTCCGATCCGGCGAGCGGCCACTCCTTCGTCGCCTTCTGGTCCGGTTGGGGCGATGGCGCCTACCCCACCTGGATCGGCCGGAGCACGACGGGTGAGGTGACCGGCTTTGTGACCGAGTTCCTCGTCGTGCCACAGCCGGGCCGGGCGCAGGCCGGCGAATGACGATCTGATCGACATGGCTGCGTCGCTCCGCCTCTTCGCCGACCACTGCCGGATTGACCTCTGCGACGACTCCTCGGAGGGTGATCTCAGCCGGGCTTGGACAGCCCGGGCCACTGCCGACCATGTGGCGGTCACCGAGGACGCGCTGGGGATCGGCACTGTCGTCAACCTCTGTGTCGCCGTCGACATCGAGATCCTCCTCCAGCCGCCGAGCGACGACAGCCCGCGGTTCGATCATGTGGCGGAGGCCGGCGTCCACGTGCCCTCCGGTTCCCTCGTGGTCCTGGGGTGCGGCGACTACGGCCCGGGCGCGGCGAGGTTCGCCGTGGCTCCGGGGTGGAACCGCGTCCGCGTCTCCAAGCGGGACATGGCCCTCGCGTCCCGCGCCCACGCCGGGTCGCAGGAGGATTCCGACGACATGGACGCCGCGGAACGGATTCGCGTGCAGCAGTTGCCCGGACCACGGACTCCGACAAGGGTGATCAAGCGGTGGAACAGGTCAGGCGCCGCCAGCCCCCCTCAGGTCGGGACCGCGCGCACGGCCCGCACGTGAGGCACCTGCTCCACCCGTCGGGTCCGCACCGGACGCCTGCCACCGGGGCGTGACAAGCCCACTGCCCTACCGGTGCGTGGGCCTCCGCCGCAGCCACTGCCCGAACGTCCTGCGCGGGGGGCGCACCACCACGCGGCCGTGGGCCTTCCGGCCCACCAGCTCCACGCGCAGGGCGACCGGCGCGTCGGGCCCCGGCGGGGCGTGGCGGTGGGTGACCCTGCTGTGCACCAGTCGCAGACCATCCGTGTCGACCACGACACCCGGCCTCGTGACCAGTGTCAGCGTCTTCCCCGTCATGCCCACCTCGATCCGCAGGGTGTCGTGCGTGATCACGGCGTCCGTGAAGTCGAGCACCACGTCGCAGTACGTCACCGCGAGCTCGATCCGCCGCGGCACCACCCAGCGCCCCCCGCGCTCGATCGTGCCGCTGTGGACCTGCTCGATCCGGACCACGTCCTTGACCTCTGCCGTGGACACGGCACCCCTGGCCGACACGGGCGGCAGGTCGGCGGTGAGCGGGGCCAGTTCGCTCACGGTCCGTGCGGACAGGGCGGCTTCCAGCCGCTCGTCCAGCTCCTCCGCGGTCAGCAGGCCGTCCCCCGCCGCGATGCGCAGCAGGTCCACCACGCGGTCCCGGTCGGCGTGCGAGGCCCGCAGCTCGGGCGAGGGCCCGGGGCCGGAGCGCTTCCCGGTGGGCGAGACATCTGCCGACATGCTTCCGTCCTGACCTGTCCAACGGCTCCGCGCGGCACGGACAGCGGCGCGACCGCCGCACTAACGTTATATCGCGTTATGCATCGCGACCAAGTCCCCGCAGCCCCTCGACGAGGAGACCGATCAGCCGCGAAGGGATCAGAGGCAGCTCGATGAACGAGACCCTTGCCGCGACCTCGGCCCGTCGACCCGGGCGGCGGATGCCGATCGCCACTGGAGGAGCCCTTGCCCGCGCTATCCGGCCGCGGCACGAGGGCCGGGGGCGGTGATACGGCGGACCGCCTCGATGAGCGCGGCGCGGTGCTCCGCCAGCCGCTCTTGGGTGCGGGGCTGCTCGCCGGCGACCGCCAGCAGGGCGGGCGGCGCGTCGAGCCAGCTTTCGGTGATGCGCAGCACCATCGCGAACAGATCCACGGCGGGAAGGCTGTCGTTCACCCGCCCGGCGCGCTGGGCGGTGGCGACGGCCTCGACCTTGGCCCGGTAGCCCTCGATCTCGGAGGCGGTGTGATGGTCGGCCTCGAAGCGCCGCCAGGCAGCGAGCCGGGCGGTCTCGGGGTGGGCGAGCAGGTAGTCGAAGCGCGTGCCCGCGTAGGTGACCAGGTCACCGTCGACCAGAGGGGTCTCCGCGGCGAGCCTGCCGACCTGATGCTCGAGGACCGCCGTGAAGAGCGCGTCCTTGTCCCCGAAGTAGACGTACAGCAGGCGCTTGTTGGCGCCGGCCCGTTCGGCGATGCGGTCGATGCGCGCCCCGGCCAGGCCGTACTGGGCGAATTCCGCGGTGGCCGCGGTGAGCAGGAGCTCCGCGGTCGCGCGGGAGTCGCGGGGGCGTGAGGCCTTGGGGCCGGGGTCCGGGCCGTTCGTTCGCGTCACCATGCGGCCACCCTAACCCAAGTAACTAACTTTTGACTTACTTGGGTGCCCGGACTAGGTTGTATCTATCCAGTTACATACCACTGCGATCCCCGACCCGAGAGGACCCCGCGATGACGACACCCGCGCTCCAGACGCTGACCCTGTCCGACGGCCTGACCATCACCCGCATGGGATACGGCGCCATGCAGCTGGCAGGCCCCGGCGTCTTCGGGCCGCCCAGGGACCGGGACCAGGCCGTCGCCGTGCTGCGCGAGGCGGTGGGGCTCGGCATCACGCACATCGACACCAGCGACTTCTACGGCCCGGCCGTGGTCAACGAACTCATCAAGGAAGCCCTGCACCCCTACGCCGACGAATTGCGCATCGTCACCAAGGTCGGCGCCCGGCGCGACGAGAAGGGCGGCTGGATCCCCTCCCTGGACCCCGCCGACCTCAAGGCCCAGGTCCACGAGAACCTGGCCCACCTGGGACTGGACGCGCTGGACGTGGTCAACCTGCGCACGGCCGCCCTGGACGGCGGCAGCGACGACTCGATCGCCGAACAGTTCGGCGCGCTCGCGGACTTGCGCGAACAGGGGCTCATCCGCCACCTCGGCCTGAGCGGGGTCACGGAGTCCCAGCTCACCCAGGCCCAGGCCATCGCCCCCGTCGTCACCGTGCAGAACCTCTACAACCTGGCCCACCGCGCCGACGACGCCCTCGTCGAGCGCTGCGCGAGGGAGAACATCGCCTACGCCGCGTTCTTCCCCCTCGGCGGCTTCAACCCGCTGCAGTCCCAGGTGCTGAACGACGTTGCCCACCGTCTCGGGGCCTCCCCGCAGCAGGTGGCCCTGGCCTGGCTCCTGCAGCGCTCGCCGTCCATGGTCCTCATCCCCGGCACTTCGTCCGTTGCCCACCTGCGGGAGAACGTCGCCGCCGCCGGGCTGGCACTCCCGGCGGACTCGCTCGCCGAACTCGACGCCATCGGCCGGTAGGCGGCCCCGAACGACGAACTCTCAGCGCACGGACCGCGTCCTGATGAGCGGCGCGTCCCGCGACAGCTCACGGAATCCGACGCCGTGGTACAGCCCCCGCGCCTGGGGGTGCCCCGGCGCCCCCAGACAGGCGACGGTCGTCCGGGTGGCCCCGGCCGCCCGCGCCAGACGCATCCCGTGCAGCAGCATCGCCCGTCCCAGCCCTCGGCGCCGGTAACCGGGGTGCGTCCCGACCGGCTCGAACTCCGCGGTCCTGTTCGCCGGGTCGAGCCACATGATCGTCGAGGACGCCATCGTCCCGTCCGGCGCCTCGACCAGGATGTGCAGGTCGCCGCGGTACGCCGGCGTCCCACGCACGCCCTCGTACGCCTCGGCGGTGTACGTCGAGGGGGCCCAGGCGTCCACATGGGCCTGGACCGCGGCCTCCGACCCGGCCTCGTCGGCGGTGCGGAACCGGAATCCGTCCGGCAGTACCGGCGCTTCCACGTCGGTGAGGTCCCGCACGGTGAGCTGGGTCCACGACCCGGTGTCGCCGAGCGAGGCCGGGTCGGTGCCGTAGCCGTGCGCGGCCCACCGCCTCAGGGCGAACTCGTCGGCGGCGCTGGGCATCACCGTGCGATCGACGTCCCCTGCCGTGCCGTCGTACCAGTCGATCACCTCATCGACCAGTTCGGCGTGGCCGGGATGGACCTGATACGCGAGATAGGCGCTGGTGATGTCCTTCACCGAGCCGTCGCTCCGCCGCACCTGGCGCGGGAGTTGGGCCCAGCCCCATGCCACCGGGTCCCCGCCGGCGAGCCACAGCCGACGCGGCCAGCCTGCGCGCTCGCTCGCGTGCCCCCTGCCCCAGTTCCAGGCCAGCTCGCCGAAGGTCGCGTCGCTGTTGACCAGCTCCGGACGGAGGGCGGTGACACGCTGCGCGAGACCCTGCATGAGCCGCACGTCCGCGGCGGTCAGAAGCTCTGAGTGCGCCATGGTGCGTCACTGTGCCAGGCCTCCGCGAGACCGTCGAACCGTTTTCCAGGCCCCCGCCCCCTGTCCCTCGTCGCCGCGCGGCCCACGACCGGCAGCAGGCCGCACGTCTCCTGCCGCGGCCGCGGCCGCGGCCGGACCCGGGCCGGCGTCCGCCCGGTCAGGACGTCCTGGACGTCCCGGCGCCGGAGGAGGTGCGGGCGAACCAGGTCCGCGCATCGTCCGCGGACAGGACGCGGGTGAGCTCGGCCCTGCCCGGGAGCAGCGGGAAGAACCGGTCGGCGTTCCAAGTGCGCTGGTACACCGGCTCGTCCAGCACCAGTAGGCGGCGTCCCTCCACCACCGGGATGTCGTCGGGCAGCCCCTCGTTCCAGATCCGCTCGCCGTCCGGGGCGAGGAGTTCGAAGGCTCCGGTCGCGACGATCTCGGAACGTCCCCGGGCGGGTCCGGGTTCCGTGGCCAAACGGACGCTCTCCGCCGAAGGGGCCGTGCCGGGCACGTGTCCGCCGCCGACCAGGACGTGGGCGAGCAGCGTGTGCAACTGGAAGTTGTCCCCGATACCCCCGATACGCACCTCGAACCCGGTCCCGCTGGGCCTGTGCAGCACCACCAGGGGCTCGTCGTCCAGGACCGCCAGCGCGTAGGCCAGGCACTTGAGGTCGTGCCGCTCCAGGGCCGCAAGCTCGCGGCAGGCGGGGAGGATCACGGAGGCGTACCGGCGGCGCATCTCGGCGCTGCGGCACAGCACGGCCAGCGCGGGCGGCTGCCACTCCTCGACCGAGCACCAGGCGAGCGCGAGCCGCGTGGCCTCGTACTCGTCGCCGCCCAGACGGGCCAGGAACGCGTCGTCGACGATCTCCTTGTCCGGCTCCGGCAGCTCGTCCTCGGCCCCGTCGGCCGCGGTCCAGCGGCGGGCGAACTCCATGGCGTCGACCAGGTCCTGGCGGACGCCACTGAAGATCGGATCCGCGCAGGCCGCCGGATCGGCTCCGCTCTCGACGCAGAAACCCGCCGCCATCGCCAGCAGCGGGCGCGGGCCCGTGGGCGGGAAGGCCGGGATCAGCGCGGCCAACCGGGGTCCTGCCAGGACGCGTTCATCATCCTTGGCGGTCTGGAGCGCGTTGATCGTGGCGGTGAAGGCGCGCTCGGTGCGGGCACCGTCGCGAGCGGCGACACCCTGCTCCAGCTCGGACACGGCGGCGTCGAGGCCCGCGGCCCCCTGCTTCCTCTTGAAGATCACCAGCACACCTTAGGCCCGAGGACGACCCGCCGTCATACGGTCGGTGACCCGATGTCAGTGGCGGCCCCTAGGCTGCCCTGGAGATCGATACGGGCTGCGACCGAGGGGACCGGGACATGCTGCTGGAGAACAAGACGGCCGTCGTCTACGGCGCGGCCGGGGCCGTCGGCCGCGCCGTGGCCCGGACCTTCGCCCGGGAGGGAGCACACGTCTTCCTCACCGGTCGCAGGAGTGCGGGACTCGAAGAGCTGGCCGAGGAGATCCGGTCCGCCGGTGGCAGAGCCGACGCCGCCCAGGTCGACGCACTCGACCCGGAGGCGGTCGAGCGGCACGCCGCGGCCGTGGTCCGGACGACGGGACGGATCGACGTCTCGATCAACGCGGTCAGCATCCGCGGCGACCTGCAGGGCACACCGCTGACCGGCATGTCCGTCCAGGACTTCCTGACGCCGATCACCACGGCGGCCACCGCCAACTTCGTGACCGCGACAACCGCCGCCCGGTACATGGCCGAACAGGGCTCCGGCGTGATCGTGACCCTTTCCACCTCGGCGTCGCGGCTCTCCGGCCGCGACCAGGGCTTCCACGCGACGGGGGGCTTCGGCGTCGCCTGCGGCGCGGTCGAACTGCTCTCCCGGCACCTCGCCGGCGAGGTCGGTCCGCGCGGTGTCCGCGTCGTCTGCCTGCGTCCGGACGGCATCCCTGAGGCCTGGGTCTCCTGGGGCATGATCGACGACGCCGAGCCCGATCCGGAGGGCAGTTCCACCGTCAAGGCCTACATGGAACGCGGCACCGCGCTGCGCCGGCTGCCGAGGCTGGCCGAAGTCGCGGACACGGCGGCCTTTGTGGCCTCGGACCGGGCGGGCGCCATGACCGGAACGGTGGTCAACCTCAGTTGCGGAGCCGTCCACGACTGAACCGATCCCGCGGAGGCGGTAAGAGATCCGGCTCGGCCGGACATCTCCTGGTCGACGGACGAAACCATGGAGGTGCAGTGCAGCGACGACGAACAACCACCGGCGGTCCAGCCGGGCACCAGGTAGTGGAAGCCCTCTACACGGCGCACGCCGACCGGGTCCTCGGTTACCTGCTTCACCGCACGGACCGCGACACGGCCCAGGACATCCTGTCGGAGACCTTCGTGCTGGCCTGGCACAAGTCCGACTCCGTTCCCGATGACGCCCTGCCGTGGCTGCTCGCCTCCGCCCGGCGGCTGCTGGCCAACCGCGTACGGTCCGACCAGCGGTACCGCGCGGCGACCGCGCGCATGGCGACGTTCGCCGACCGGCCCGGGACGATCGAGATCGGCGACGCCATAGGGACGCGCTCCGAGGTGTTCGCCGCCCTGCTGGCGCTCTCCGAACCGGACCGCGAGGCGCTTTTGCTGAGCGCCTGGTACGACCTGACGGCCCGGCAGGCCGCCGTCGTCATGGGCTGCACCGCCACCGCCTTCGCCGTACGCCTGCACCGGGCACGGAAACGCTTCAAGGCCGCTCTGACGGACGCGGACCAGACACCTGCCGTCCCCGGCACACACCGGCATCCTCACTTCGCCCAGCGGGAGTCAGCGTGAAGAAGAACGTCAGCGAGCAGGAACACGCACCCGATCTCGCCGCCGTGCGGGCGGTGCGTCCCGCCGAGGACACCGCCGGCTGGGCGGCGTCGCCGGCGGGCCGGCGCGTACTGGAAGAGGTTCTGCGACGCGCCGAAGTGCCGCCCCCCACCCCGGGGTCCCGGCGGCGTCGCCGCCTGCTCCTGGTGACGGGGGTCATGGCCGCGGTGTTCGCGGGCATCAGCACGGCAGCCGTCGCGACGCTCGGACCGTGGGGCAAGGACGGCGACAGGGTCATGTGCGCCCGCACCTTGGCGGTCGAGGCGGACCTCAGCGAACCGCCCGCGGAGGGCATGAAGGACTTCGATCCGCGGGACCCCGCTCGTTCCTGCGCCGCGACCTGGCACCGGATGTGGCAGGGCACTCCGCAGCCGACCCGCTTCGCGGCGTGCTACCACCCGCTCGCGCGGCCCGACCACGGCGCGGCCGCCGGCTCCGTCGGGCGGCCGCGCCTCGGCGGACCGGTCGTCTACCCGGCCGACGGCTACCCCACGGA
This sequence comes from Streptomyces sp. MI02-7b, assembly GCF_033793585.1. Taxonomy (NCBI): domain Bacteria; kingdom Bacillati; phylum Actinomycetota; class Actinomycetes; order Kitasatosporales; family Streptomycetaceae; genus Streptomyces; species Streptomyces sp. MI02-7b. The sequence goes on from NZ_JARAWX010000001.1 coordinate 454,032, forward strand.
TCAGGCGGCCTGCGCCGCCATCGGCTCCAAGCCCGTCGCGGGCGGCTGAGCACACCGGGCACCACCACCGACGCCCTCGTCAACCACGCGCGTCAGTGGTGGTGCCCGCGCCGCCCGAGGGTCTCCACGGGGCCCGCGCCGGGCCGGGTCCACTGCGGCACGGGACGGCTGGTCGGGCCCCAGGTGGCCTTGCCGTCCGCGTCGGAGCGCCAGTACCAGCACGCGTCGAGCCCCTCGGGCCGGCCCTCGGGGTTGTCCTCCCACGCCTCGCCGCGGCCGTAGGGCGTCATGTCCAGGAGACCGAGCGCGCCGTTGACCCGCTCGTTGCCACGGCCGGTCGTGGAGTACGTGAGGAACACCCGGTCGCCGTCACGCAGGAAGCTCGTGAGGTACCCCATCCGGCCGCCGACCGGCGCGTCCACGTCGCGCACGGAGTACCAGGGCTGGGTGTAGCCCATGAACTCGACGTAGTCCGCCACCTCGTCCCACCGGCCCGGGGTCAGGACGGCGAACGAGACGCCGCGGGCATTGAGGTAGACCGCGTCCTGCAAGTGCCAGGCCGTGGTGGTGCAGCCCTCGCACTGGCCCTGGTGCGGCGCGCCGTCGTGCCACATGTGCTGGTAGACCACGAGCTCGTCGCGCCCCTGGAACAGGTCGAGGAACGGAACCGGACCGTCGGGCCCGACGATCTCGACCGTCCCGTCCAGCTCGACCATCGGCAGCCGTCGACGGGCCGCCGCGATGGCGTCGCCCTCGCGGGTGTGGGCCTTCTCGCGCACCAGCAGCTCGTCGCGCGCCGCCTGCCAGGTGGCCAGGTCGACGACAGGCGGGCGGCCGGGCAGAGCGGTGGCCGGGTCGTCGGGCGTGGTCGTCATGGTGTCCTCCGTGATGCCTCGTAGCGGGCAGCGTCCTGCAACGGTCATCGGTACAGACCCGCGGCCCGGCCGGAACTCATCGCAGCGCCGCCTTTTTCGGCAGAGGAAGCCGTACGACTGAGCCCGCGCCCGGCGGCCCGGCTCAGTCCCCGACTCCGCCTGGGACGAGGACCAGTGGTGACCGGCGACCCGTCAGCCGACCGGCGGCAGGCCCTCCCCCGCGAGCGGACGCACCGCCTCCCCCGGAGGACACCGCGACACCGTGCAGGTCCGCCGAGCCGCAGCAGGCCGCGCCCCGCCACGCCCCGTCCACTCGCGCGCGGACGGCCGCCGCAGCGGTGACGGCGATCCCTCAGCCAGGTGGTGTCCCCCAATCGAACGAGTTTGAGAACCGAGTGCCGCGGCCCGCGCCCCCGATCCGCCCCCGCAGAACATACGTTCAGCAACTGCCCCCGGCAGCAGCCGTGACGGGACCTGATCCGGCGCGTTTTTAGAGCACCAGTGCCACGTCGCCGCCCAGATGGAGGACGCCATGCATCCCGTACCCGCCCCCGCGTCTCAGCCCTCCAGATTCGAACATCGGCCGCAGCCCGTGGCGGGCGTGCACGCCCTCGGGTCGGCACGACCGGATACCTGGAGGCGGGCATGAGCGAGCCGGCCGAACCGGCATCCGACCGCGTCCCGGGGCCGCGGACCGCCGTGCTCCCGCTGCCGTCCCCGCCGGTGACACCGGCCGGACGGCCGGACGGCGACCACGACGGCGACGTGACCGAAGAGCTGGAGGAGACGTACTGGTCCGTGCACGACGGCGCGGCCGCCAGTGCCAGCGTGCGCCAGGTCGCCGTCCGCCTGCCGAAGATCACCGCCCTGATCGGGCGGCTCGCCTGGCGGGCCGACCGCGCCGCCACCACGACGGTCGTCGCCTGCCAACTGGCGTCCGCCGCCATGAGCGCCTTCGGCCTGCTCGCCTCGGTCGCGGTCCTTCAGCACCTGTTCGCCGAAGGCCCGACCCCCGATCGCGTGCGCGCCGCCCTCCCGCAGATCCTCCTCGTGGTCGGCCTCCTCGCCACACGGGCGCTGCTGGAGGCGGCGGTCGCCACGGCCCAGGCCCGTGTGACCCCCAAGATCCGTACCGCACTCGAATGCGACTTCCTCCGGCTGACCGCGCACGTACGGCTGGAGGCCGTCGAGGACGCCGACTGGCACGACGAGGTCCACCGGGCGAACGACCGCGGCCTGTTCTACGCCCGGCAGATCGTCGGACAGGTCGTCTCCCTCGCCTCCGCGGCCCTGGGTCTGGTCGGCACCGCCGGCGTGCTCAGCGTCCTGCACCCCGTGCTGCTGCCCCTGCTCCTGCTGTCCGTCCTGCCGGTGGGCGCGGCAGCGGTACGCAGCGCCCGCGCGCGCTTCCACTCCTTCAAGCGGTGGAACGCCCTGCAGCGCCGGGTCCGGGTGTTCTCCTGGCTGCTGCTCGATGTGGAGGCGGCGGCAGAGCTGCGCTCGGACACCGCGCAGGGCGCGCTCCTGGACGAGCACCGCCGGCTGACCACGAGGATCGCGGAGGAGGACACACGGCTGGGCGTGCACTCCGCCCTGCTCAACCTGGCCGGCCGCTCCCTGGGCGGTGTGGGTACCGGCGTCACCTACGCCGCCCTCGCGGCGATGCTGATCGCCGGCTGGCTGCCCCTGGCGGCGGGCGCCGGCGCCGTGCTGGCCATCCAGGCCGGACAGACCTCCCTGATCCGGCTCGTCGAGGTCGCCCATCTCGTCTACGAGCAGGCCATGTGGGTCGACGACCTCCTCGCCGTCCAGGAACGGTGCCGGCGGCTCCTGCCCCGTGAGGCCCGGCTGAACGCACCGGACCAGGTGGAGACGATCACCTTGCACGACGTGCACTTCACCTACCCCGGCAAGACCACGCCCGCCCTCGACGGCATCACGATGTCGCTGCGCGCCGGGGAGACGGTGGCGTTCGTCGGTCTCAACGGCTCGGGCAAGAGCACCTGCGCCAAGCTCCTGGCCGGGCTGTACGAGGCCCACAGCGGCAGCGTGTGCTGGGACGGCGTCGACGTCCGCGCCATGGACTCCCCCTCGCTCCACCGCCAAGTGGCCTGTGTCCTCCAGGACCCGGCCCACTTCCCCTTCAGCGCCCTGGCGAACATCACCGTCTCCACCGGCGAGCTGGCCACCACCGACCCGCAACGCGCCATGGACGCCGCACGGGCCTCCGGTGCCGACGCCGTCATCGCGGACCTGCCCCGCCAATGGCACACGACGCTGTCCAAACGGTTCAAGGGCGGCCAGGAACTGTCCGGCGGTCAGTGGGCCAAGGTCGCGGTGGGCCGCGGCCTGTACAAGAAGGCCCCCCTGCTGCTCCTGGACGAGCCGACGGCCAGCATGGACCCGCCCTCGGAACACGCCGTGTACGAGGCGGTGCTGCGCGGCCGGTTGCGCGAGGACCAGATCACCGTACTCATCTCGCACCGGCTGGCCAGCGTCGTCGACTGCGACCGGATCTACGTCTTCGACGCCGGCCGCATCGTCGAGTCCGGATCCCACGACGAACTCATGACCCTCGGCGGCGCCTACGCCGGCATGTTCACCCTGCAGGCCGGCGGCTACCGACCCCGCAGGGCTGCCGCGCCCGCGGGGGAGGCCGCGCCGTGAAGGACGCCGCCTGCCGGTGGACCTCGCCTTCGGCACAACGGCTGCCGCACCACGAAGAAAGGTAGGGCGATCTGTGGAACACACCCGGGCCCAGTGGTCCGAGTACTACGCCGGCGGCCGTGGATTCATGTCCCTGGGGAACGAGGAGAAACGCCTGCTCGTCGAGCGGGTCCCGGTGCCGGAAGGCGGTGGGCGGGCACTGGACGTGGCATGCGGCACGGGTGAACTCGCCGTGTTCCTGGCCTCGCAGGGCTACAGCGTCGACGCCGTCGACTTCGCCGAGGGCGCCCTCAACCGGGCCAGGGCGGAGCACTCCGAGGTGGAGGCGGTGCGCTGGCTGTGCCTGGACGTGGAGCGGGACGACCTCGGCGGCCTCGGTGCGCGCTACGACGTGATCACCATGCGGTTGGCCGTCGCCTTCCTCCGCGACCGGACCCGTGTGCTGCGCCGCCTGGCCGCGCGCCTGCGGGAGGACGGGGCTCTCGTGGTGGTCACCCCGGTCGCGGAGCGCACCCCGGCGGAGCGCCGGCACATCGCGCTGGACGAGGACGAACTCGGTCTGCTCGGCGAGGGCTTCGATCACGTCGAACGGTGGGACACCGGGCGCCTGGCGGCGTTGGTCCTACGGGGCCCCGGCAAGTCGTTCACGCCGGTGGAGAAGGGCCGGCCCACCCCGCAAGCGGTGTTCGGCGCCGCGGTGGCGGTCACCGATCACGCCGGGCGGGTGCTGCTGGGGCGTTCCACTCGGGGCATGTGGGAACTGCCCGCGGGGCGGATCGAGACCGGCGAGTCCGCGCCTGCCGCGGCCGTACGCGAACTGGCCGAGGAGACCGGGCTGCTGGCGCGCGAGGAGGACGCGTACGTGCTCACGATCCTCCACGACGACCACACGGACGTGCGTCGCGTCACCGCCGTGGTCCGGGTCACCGGCTGGGAAGGCGAACTCGGCCTGCCGGAACCGCACGCGTTCCTGCGCTGGGAGTGGCACGACCTGCACGCCCTGGCCGGCATCGGTCCGCTGTTCGCTCCGTCGGCCCAGGTGCTCGACGCGGTCTGGCCCGGGGTGCTGCCCGGTCTCCCCGCCGTCCACTCCTACGGGCCGGGCGCCGGTCCCCCGCCGGTGCCCGGCGAGCCCGCCGAGGCCGTACGGCTGCGCGAGCGGATGGCCGACGCCGTGGTCGCGGGCGGCTGGGCGCCCTCCGCGGCGGTGCGGGACGCGCTGCGCGCGGTACCACGGCACCGGTTCGCTCCCGAAGCGCCTCTGGAGGCCGCGTACGCCGAGGACCGGACGGTGATCACGGCACGCGACGACGCCGGTGCGGCGGTCAGTTCGGTCTCCGCGGCGTGGCTGCAGGCCGACATGATCGAACAGCTGCGGCCGGCGCCGGGGACGACCGTGTTCGAGGCCGGGTCGGGCGGCTGCAACGCCGAACTGATCGCCCATGTCCTGGGCCCCCGTGGCCGGGTGATCACCGTGGACATCGACCCGTACGTCGTGCACCGCACCGAGCGGTTGTGCGCGGAGGCCGGCGGCGGCCGGGTGACGGCCGTGCTCGAGGACGGGGCTTCCGGCGCACCGGGCCATGTCCCGGCCGGTGGCTTCGGGGGCATGGTGATCACCCACAGGTGCTGGGACGTCGCCCCGGCCTGGCGTGAGCAACTGGCCGAAGGCGGTCGGCTCGTCCTGCCGCTGGAGATCGGCGGCTACACGCGGTCCATCGCCCTGGAGCGCCGCGGCGACGTCCTGTCGGCCGTCCACTGGACCTACTGCGGTTTCGTACGGGACCGCGGCGCCGCGGCCCGCGCCGCGCCGAGCCTTTCGCTCGCCGACGGCGCGCTCACGATCCGGTGGGAGGAGGGCACCCCGCGGGAATCACCGGGGCTGGAGGCGGCGCTGCGTGCTCCGCGGTCCGAACTGCGCACGGGGGTGGTGCTGCCGGGCGGCCAGTCCTACGAGACGTTGCAGCTCTACGCCGCGACGACGGTGCCGGGCTTCTGCCGCGTCTCCTCGGCCGGCACACCGCTCGTGGCCAGGCCCTCGCAGTACGAGGATCCCGCGGCGATCGTGGCCGACGGCTCCCTCGCGTATCTGACCGTCGTCAAGACCCGCGACGGCGGGACCCCGGCCGAGCGCCGGTTCGAGTTCGTGGTGCACGCCTACGGCGCGGCCGGTCCCGGCCTCGCCGGTCGACTGGCCCAGTGCGTACGGGACTGGGACCGGTACGTGCGCGGCACGGGCTGTCCGGCGATGACCGTCCACCCCGCCGGAACCCCCGACGAGGACCTGCCCGTGGGGGACGTGCTCGACAAGAAGGCCTCCCGCCTGGTCCTCCAGTGGCCGGGGCGCGCACCGCACGCCGGGTCCGACACCCTGCGGGCTCTGACGACCGCCGGGGGCGCCGATGCCTGACGCACAAGGCCCTCCGCCCGGTCGTCCGGCCCTTCTCGCGGTCTTCGCCCACCCGGACGACGAAGCCCTCGGTGCCGGCGGCGTTCTCGCCCGCCATGCCGCGGCGGGTGCCCGCACCGCCGTCCTCACGACCACCTGGGCCCCGGACAGCCACCGGGCGGCCGAACTGGGCGACGCCGTCCGCCTCCTGGGGGCGGACCGCCCTCGGATGCTCGGCTACGCCGACCACCGCCTCCCGGAATCCGCTCCCGGCCGGCCACGCTGGTGCGACACGCCGCTGGACACCGCGATCGCACACGTCGTGACGCACATCCGCGAGTTCCGTCCCGCGATCGTGGTCACCCACGACGCGTACGGCGGGCTGACCGGCCACCCGGACCACCGCCGCACCCACCGCGTGACCACGCTCGCCGTGCACGCCGCCGGACTGGAACACCTCTGCCCCGAGGCCGGCCCGTCCTGGCAGCCCAGCGCCCTGTACCTGGCCACTCGTCCCCACTCGGCCGTCGAAGAGCTCGGACCGCTCCTGACCGGTGCCGGAAAGACCGTGCTGAGCGTGCCGGACGAACTCGTCACCACGACGGTGGACGTCCGGCCATGGCTGGACCGGAAGTGGAACGCCGTCCTCGCCCACCGCAGCGAGGTCCGGCGGGAGCGCTCACTGCCCGGCATCCTCTCCCGCCTTCCCGCCGGCACCCGGGACCGGATCCTGTCCACCGAGCACTACAGCCTCATCGCCCTCGCACCGTCCCCGCACGACCACGAACGACAGGAGCGGACATGAGCGGAACCTGGCTCCCGCCGGTGCAGTACGTTGCCCAACTCCCCAAGGCCACGGTGTACGGCTGCTTCCTCATCACCGACCAGGAGGACCGCCCCGTCCAGTTGCGCTCCGTCAGGAACCCGGCGAACTGGCAGTGGCCCGGCGGCAACATGGACCCGGGCGAGACCCCCTGGGAGTGCGCCGTCCGCGAGGGCCTGGAGGAGACCGGCCTGGAGATCGCCCGGACCCCGCGCCTGCTGGGCGTCCGCTACCTGATGCCGCGTCCGGACTGGCCCGCGCACAAGATCGGGCTGATCTTCGACGGCGGTCGGCTCACCCCGGAGCAGATCGCCGCCATCGTCCTGGACCCGGCCGAGCACGACGAGGTCCGTGTGCGGTCATTGGAGGAATGGCGCGACGAGTTGACCGACGCCGCCTTCCAGCACCTGGCCGCCGCCGTCCAGGCACGACGCGACGGCATCCCCTGCTATCTCGAACAGACCGAAACCTCTTAGCGGGAGGCCCCCGGGGCCCCGCGCACGCACTCGGGGCTGCCGGATCGCACCGCGGACGCCCGAACACGTGCGGTCCGTGCCAGGGTTGGCGCATGCTTCCCATCACCGTGTTGCGGGAGAACGGCAGCCGGCACGTCCGGGTCTCCGCGCGCGAACTCGCGGACCTGATCGGCGGGATCGGGGCCGAGGGCGATCTGTTCCTGATCGTCCAGCGCATACCCGACCTCCCCGACGTCTTCATCCAGGTGTGGCACCGCTTCGGGGAGGGCTGTGTGCTGGAGCACCGCGACGGCGGACCCGGCCGCCACTTCCAGGTGCTCCTGGACACGCCGGACGCCGCGGTGGCCGCGATGACCGGATGGGCCCGCCAGGAGCAGGACTGGGACAAGGAGTTCGCCTGGAGACGGCTGAAACTCCGGGCACCCAGGCGCGTACGCCCGCCGAAGCTCGACGAGGACGAACGCGCGCAGTTGGAGGCACGCGTACGCGAGGCACTGGTCGGTGGGTACGCGACGCGGGCGGAGCTGGCGGAACTCGCGGAGGAGTGCCTCGTCTCCGGGAGGCGGCGGCCGGTCTCCCCCGAACAGGCCCGGCAACTGGCCGACCGGATGTGGCTGGAACGCGTCGGGGAACAGGCCGACTGGGAGGGTGAGACCGATCCGGAGCGGCTGACGCGGGCGTTCACGGCGCTGGAGGCGGCAGGTGTCACGGCGCGGGAGAACTTCACCTGCTGCCGCTCGTGCGGGGACTCCGAGATCCGGGCGGCAGCCGCGCCGGGCGCCCGCGGATTCGTGTACTTCCACTCCCAGTGCACGGACTCGGCGGTGGCCGGACGCGGACTGCCGCTCCTCTGCGGGGGTTTCGACGGCTCGACGGAACAGGCGGCTGCAATCGGACGCGAGGTCGTGGCGGCGCTCGAGGCGGCCGGGCTGCGCTCGCAGTGGGACGGCGACCCGGCCCGGACCGTCACGGTGACACCGCTGGACTGGCGTAAGCGGCTGGTGGGCTGAGGGGTAGGGGGTGCGGGGTCCCGCGCGTTCCCCTGCCACAACCTGCCGGCCGCCGGCGAGGCCTCCCGGCGCCCCGGCTCGGTGTACCGCCGGACCTGCGCGAGCCGAGAGCCGGCGAATCCCGCCGGAGCCGGATCCTCCCGGGTGCGCCGGCCGTTCCGTGGACCGTTCCGTGGGCCGGCCCGGCACGGCCGCGCCGGCGACCGGGCGGGGTCGCGGCGCGGCCGTGCACGTGGCCGGTCAGATCGTGGCGACGGGCCCGGAAGGGGACGCGTAGCGGGCGCCGGCCGGCGGCCGGGCGTCGGACGGCTGGGGTGCCGGTGCGGGCTGCTCCCCTACGGGCTGGCAGTGCGGGCACAGTTCGTGGCGGCCGAGGTCGGTGATGATGGTCCCCCATCCGCGACAGTGCGTGCAGTCGCGGGCCAGAGCGGGATCGGCGTGGGGAGCGGGGCTGGCCCCGTCGGTCATACGGCGCTTCCTCCGATGCGTCTCTTGTGTCGCCTTTGCATCATTTGTACGTGATCCGCACCACTCCCGCCAAATACGTGTTCGACGATGACGTGTCGATCGGCATCCGGTCGGCCGCGAGCGCAGCGCGGCGGCGCGGGAAGTCTGCCACGAACGACCGTCATTTGTCCGGGGTGTGGACGACGTCGCATCGGCGGACCGCGCGGCGGGGGGGGTCCCCGCGGAGGGGGAAGAGCCTGCGGGAACGGCCCCGGGTCCTGCCGGCGCCCCGCGCGGTCCCGGCCGGCGGGGCGACAGCCGGCCGGTGCGGCGGCGCGCACAACACGATGGCCGCCCGCGGCGAGCGCGGGCGGCCACGACCGGTACGCGCCGGGGCGCGCGCCTCAGTGAGGCTTCGTCGCCGGTTCCAGGACGAAGACCGGGATCTCACGGTCGGTCTTGGTCTGGTAGTCCGCGTAGTCGGGCCACGCCGCGATCGCGCGCTCCCACCACTCCGCCTTCTCCTGGCCCGTGACCTCTCGCGCCGTCATGTCCTGGCGCACCGGTCCGTCCTGGAGCTCGACCCGGGGGTCGGCCACCAGGTTGTGGTACCAGACGGGGTGCTTCGGGGCGCCGCCCTGGGACGCGACCACGGCATAGCTTCCGTCGTGCTCCACGCGCATCAACGGGGTCTTGCGGATCTTGCCGGACTTCGCGCCGAGCGTCGTCAGGACGATCACGGGCCTGCCGCGGAGCGTCGTCCCCTCGGCACCGCCGGATCGCTCGTACAGCTCGACCTGATCGCGGACCCACTGCTCCGGGCTCGGCTGGTACTCACCCACCAAAGGCACGCCGTCCTCCATTTCTCCGTGTGTCACCGTAACCCCGCCAACACCATCAGCCACCTCGCGCATTCCCGGTCGGACCGGCCGCCACACGCCGGGCGTACCGCCGGTCAGCCGGACGGCGGCAGGACGGTCGGGACGGGCACGGCAGGCATCCCGGGGACATCCGGGTGCCGGGCGGAGCGGCGGAGCCCGCACCGGGCACCTGGGCGGCACCATCGGGGCAGACCCCGGACACAAGGAGAGAACCCCATGGAACTCGGGCTGCACATCGCCGACTTCACGTGGACGGGCGGCGCCCCCGCCCTCGGCCCCGCCCTCGCCCGGTACGCCAGGGACGCGGAGGCGGCCGGCGTCACCCGCATCACCGTGATGGACCACTTCTGGCAGCTCGGCGGCGACCTCGGCCCCTACGAGCACGAGATGCTGGAGGCCTACACCACCCTGGGCTTCCTGGCCGCCCACACCGAGCGGGTGCTGTTGCACACCCTGGTCACCGGCGTCGTCTACCACGAGCCCGCCGTCCTGGCGAAGAAGGTCACCACCCTCGACGTCCTCTCCGGCGGCCGGGCCGGCCTCGGCGTGGGCGCGGCCTGGAACGCGGACGAGTCCAAGGGCCTCGGCATCCGGTTCCCCGAGGTCAAGGAACGCTTCGAGCGACTGGAGGAGACCCTGCAGATCTGCCTGCAGATGTGGTCCGGCGACGAGGCACCGTACGCCGGTGCGCATCACACGCTCGACCGCACCCTCAACTCCCCGCAGAGCCTGTCCCGGCCGCACCCGTACCTGATGATCGGCGGTTCCGGCGAGAAGAAGACGCTGCGTCTGGTCGCCCGGTACGCCGACGCCTGCAACATCTTCGCCGGGCCCGAGGCCGCCCGGAAGCTGGAGGTCCTCAAGGAGCACTGTGCCGCGGTCGGCCGCGACTACGCGGACGTCGAGAAGACCACCACCCTCGCGGTCGGCCCGGACACCACCCCCGACGACCTCACCGCGCGGGCCCGGGCCATGGCGGAACTCGGCTTCGGTGCGGCGTACGTCTACAGCCACCAGATCCGTGAGCCCGCCCGTGTCGTCGACCTGCTGGCCGCCGTGGTCCCGCGGATCGCGTAGCCGGCGGTGCGGCGCCCCGCCCCGGCTCAGGCAGCCGGGGCCGCGGGCCCGACGAGTTCCTCCAGGACGTCCTCCATGGTCACGTAGCCGAGGAGCGTGCCGTCCTCGTCCGCCACGGCGGCGAGGTGGGAGCCGGCCGCGCGCAGGGCGGTCAGGGTGTCGTCCAGCGGCGTGGCGCACCGCAGCCGGATGACCGGCCGGATCGCCGCGCGGGGGAAGGGGCGGTCGCGGTCGGTGACGCCGAGGGTGTCCTTGATGTGCAGGAAGCCCAGGACGTCCCCGTCGGACCCGGTGACCGGCAGCCGGGAGTAGCCGGAGGCGGCCGCCAGCCGTTCCAGTCCGTCCGGGGTGACCTGGGCGTCGACGGTGACCATGCGGTCGGCGGGCACGAGGATGTCGCCGACCGGCCGGGTGCCGAGTTCCAGTGCGTCCCGCAGCCGTTCGGTGCCGGAGGCGTCGAGCAGTCCCGCGGCGTTGGAGTCCTGCACCAGACGGGCGAGTTCCTCGTCGGTGAAGGCGGCGGTGACCTCGTTCCGGGGCTCGACGCGCAGCAGCCGCAGCAGCGTGTTGGCGAAGGCGTTGATCCCGAAGATCACCGGCCGCAGGGCGCGGGTCAGGCCGACCAGCGGCGGACCGAGGAGCAGCGCGGTCCGCTCGGGGGCGGCCAGCGCCACGTTCTTCGGGACCATCTCGCCGAAGAGCATGTGCAGGTACGTGGCCGCGGCGAGGGCGATCACGAACGCGATCGGGTGGACGAGCCCGTGCGGCACGTGCGCGGCCTCGAAGCCGGGCTCCAGCAGGTGGGCGATGGCGGGCTCCGCGACCGCGCCCAGCACCAGCGAGGAGACGGTGATGCCCAGCTGGGCCGTGGCCAGGAGCGCGGACAGGTGCTCCAGGCCCCACACGACGGTGCGGGCCCGCTTGTCACCGGCCTCGGCGCGCGGCTCGACCTGACTGCGCCGCACCGAGATCAGGGCGAACTCACCGCCCACGAAGAAGGCGTTGGTCAGCAGGGTCAGGGCGCCGATGGCGAGTTGCAGTACGGTCATCGCGCGTCCTCCGAGATGCGGGCGACACGGACCCGCTCGGCCACGTGGTGGTCGACGCTCAGCACGCTGATGCGCCAGCCGTCGACCTCCGTCTGGTCGCCACGGGCGGGTATGCGGCCGAGCGAGGTGGCCATCAGTCCGGCCACGGTCTCGTACGGGCCCTCGGCGACGGCCAGCCCGATCTCGGCGAGCTGGTCGATGCGGACGTTGCCGTCGGCCTCCCACGCGCCGTCGCCGGACGGTGCCAGGTCGGGGCTCTCCTGCGGGTCGTGCTCGTCGCGGACGTCGCCGACCACCTCCTCCACGACGTCCTCCACGGTGACGACGCCGGCGGTGCCGCCGTACTCGTCGATGACCACAGCCATGGTGCGGCGGCTGCGCATGCGTTCCAGGAGCCGGTCGACGGGCAGGCTGTCCGGCACCAGCAGCGGCGCGGTGGCCAGCGCGGTGACGGGTGTGCGGCCGCGCGCGGCGGCCGGGAGGGCGAGGACGTCGCGGATGTGCACGGTGCCGACGACCTCGTCGATGCTGTCCCGGTAGACCGGGAAGCGGGACAGGCCGGTGGCCAGGGTGAGGTTCGCGGCGTCGGCGGCGGTGGCGCGGGACTCCAGGGCCCGTACGTCCACGCGCGGGGTCATGACGTTCTCCGCGGTCAGCTCGCTCAGGTGCAGGGTGCGCACGAACAGCTCCGCGGAGTCCGGCTCCAGCAGGCCCGCGGCCGCCGAGTGGCGGGCCAGCGCCATCAGCTCGTCCGGGGTGCGGGCGGAGGCCAGTTCCTCGGCGGGTTCGAGGCCGAAGCGGCGCACGAGACGGTTCGCCGCCTCGTTCAGGTGCCGGATGAACGGTCCGAAGACGGCGGTGAAGCCGCGCTGCGGTCCGGCCACGGTCCTGGCCACGGCCAGCGGGCGGGAGATCGCCCAGTTCTTCGGCACGAGCTCGCCGATCACCATCAGGACGACCGTGGACACCCCCACGCCGAGCACGGTCGCCAGCGAGGACGCGGCGCCCTCCGGCAGCCCGGTGGCCCGCAGCGGGCCGGTCAGCAGCACCGCGAGGGACGGTTCGGCGAGCATGCCGATGACCAGTGACGTGACGGTGATGCCCAGCTGCGCGCCGGACAGCTGCAAGGTCAGCCGGCGTACCGCCTTCAGAGCGCCGCCGGCACCGCGTTCGCCGGCCGCAGCGGCCCGCTCCAGCTCGCCGCGCTCGACCGTGGTCAGGGAGAACTCCGCCGCGACGAACACCGCGCAGGCCAGGGTCAGCAGCAGCGCCAGCAGCAGGAGGAGGACTTCGGTCACCGTGTCACCCCCGCTCCCCCGGCTCGGCGGTTCTCAGGGGGAATGACACGGTCGGTACTGGGAGGGTGGTCCATCGCGGGAACCGCGGCTCCTTCTCGGGCTCGGAACGGTGATGTTTCCCCCAGGGTAAAGGACGCGCAAAGGTGCCCGGTAGGGGCAGCCTCCGGCGGCCGGCCGGGCGCGGGTCACCCGTTCGCGCCGCCCGGGAACTCCCGGCCCCGGCGGCGCAGTTCAGCATGCGGCCCGCACGGGGCCGACGGAACCACATACGAAGGAGTGAACGCCGCGATGGCGTTCGAACGGCTGCTCGGGGCGCTCGGCGTGGGCGGGCCCTCGGTCGACAAGGTCCTCACCGGGGGCCCGGTCCTGCCCGGCGGCACGCTGTACGGACAGAACCACCTGGCAGGCGGCGACACGGACGCGGACATCCACGCCGTCGTCCTGGAACTGGTCGCCCGGGTGGAGGCGGAGGGCGGCCACGGGTACGGGGACGAAGACGGGGAGCACGAGGGCGTCGTCGTCTTCGACCGGACCGTGGTCGGCGGTGGTTTCCGCCTGCCGGCCGGCGCGCGGCACACCCTGCCGTTCTCCGTGCCCGTGCCGCGGGAGACGCCCGTCACCGAGTTGCACGGGCGCAGCCCCTCGGTATCACCCTCGGCGTCCGCACGGAGCTGGAGGTGGCGGGCGCCCGTGACAAGGGCGACCTCGACGCGCTGAGCGTCGCGCCGCTGCCCGCGCAGGAGGCGATCCTGGAGGCCCTCGGGCAGCTCGGCTTCGGCTTCACCGCCGCCGACCTGGAACTGGGCCACCTCCACGGCACCGGCCGGCGGCTGCCGTTCCACCAGGAGATCGAACTCGTGGCCCCGGCGCGGTACGCGCACGCCGTCAGTGAGATCGAACTGACCTTCCTCGCCCACCCGGCCGGCGTCGAGATCGTTCTGGAGGCCGACAAGCACGGCGGCCTCTTCTCCGAGGGCCGCGACCGGGTCGACCGCTTCGCCGTCGGCCACGCCGCTGTGCTCCGCACGGACTGGACCGCGGAGGTCGACTCCTGGATCCAGCGGCTCGTCGACCGGCACGGCGGACCCGGCTCCCCCGCGGCGTACGGTCACGACCACGGTCACGGTCACCATCACGACGACGACCACCACGGATCCGGCATGGGCGTCGGCACGGCCGTCGCCGCGGGCGCCGCCGGCCTGGCGGCCGGAGCGGTCGGCGGCTACCTGGTCTCCGAGGCGGTCGACGAGTTCGTCGACGCCGAGGACAACGACGCCGACGCCGACGGCAACGAGGGGTACGACGAGAACGACGAGGACGACGAGGACGATGAGTCCTGAAGCGACGCCGATGCCCGCCGAGCACGAGCCGGCGTGAGCAGCACCGGGGCCCGGGCCGTGCGGCCCAGGCCCCGGTGCGCTGTGCGGGTACGAAGGTCAGCGATGCGCCTTCGCACGGTCCAGGGCGGCGACACCCACCGCGGCCAGGGCGATCTGGATGAGCCATTCGACCCAGTCGACGCCGTTGGTGTCCGCCACGCCCACACCCGCCGCGATGGCCGAGCCGATCAGCGCCGCCACGATGCCGATCAGAATGGTCCAGATCACGCCGATGTGCTGACGCCCCGGGACCAGCAGACGTCCCAGAATGCCGATGATCACGCCGATGATGATGGCACTGATGATGCCTGAGATCTCCATGGCCGCCTCCCTGTGAACAAGCTCGTCGCCCGTCATGTGCCCCCTATCGCCCCCCGCATGCCGACCACTTGCCGAGGACCGGCCCACGGCTCGCCCGGGGACGGGCCTTGGGCCTTCCGGGCGGAGCGCCGGGCGACACGCACGACGTCCCGCCCCGCCGCCGGAGGTGGTGCTGTGATCGTTCCGATCGGTCCGAACCGACCGGTCGCAGCGATCAGCCGGACCGCATCGAGGAGCGCCATGGCCGCCGCCGCACAGGACTTCGCCGGGCTCGGCGGGGCGATCGACGTCCACGCCCACTACATCACCCCGTCCTACCGCGAGGCGCTGACGGCCGCCGGGCACACGCGCCCCGACGGCATGCCGGCGATCCCCGAGTGGAGTCCGGAGAGCGCCCTCGCGCTGATGGACGAGACCGGTGTGGCGACGGCGATGCTGTCCGTCTCCTCCCCCGGTGTCTCGCTGGGGGACGCGGCCGCCGCCGCGACGCTGGCCCGTGCCGTCAACGAGGAGGGCGCGGCCGTCGTCAGGGAACATCCCCGGCGGTTCGGGCTGCTGGCATCACTGCCGCTGCCCGACGTCCCGGCCGCGCTCGCGGAACTCGGCCACGCCCTGGACGTGCTCGGCGCGGACGGGGTGATCCTGCTGACCAACTACGACGGGGTGTATCTCGGCGACAGCCGCTTCGCACCGCTGATGGCGGAGCTGCACCGCCGCGAAACCGTGGTGCTGCTGCACCCGACGTCCCCGGTGTGCGGGGAGCGGACGGCCCTTGGATTCCCGCACCCGATGGTCGAGTTCCTCTTCGACTCGACGCGCGCGGTCGCCGAACTCGCGCTGCGTCACGTGCTGGAGCGCTGTCCCGGCATCCGGTTCGTCGTGCCGCACGCGGGGGCGGCGCTTCCCGTGATGGCGGACCGGATCGCGGTGTTCGCGCAGATGTCCGGGACCGGCGTCGACGTCCTGGCGGCGCTGCGCGCACTGCACTACGACGTGGCGGGCGCCGCACTTCCGCGCGCGCTGCCCGCGCTGCTCTCCCTCGTCGACCCCGACCGGCTGGTGTACGGCAGCGACTACCCGTTCACCCCCGCGCCCGTCGTCAAGGACCTGGCTGCCGCGTTGGCCGCCACGGGAGTACTCGACGCGGCCGGGAAGCATCTGGTGACCTCGGGCAACGCGCGCAGTCTGTTCCCCCGTCTGACCCGGCTGACCGGATAGCCGCCCGACAGCGCCTCGGGAACGACGCCGGGGCGGCGGGTCTCCCCGCCGGCACGCCCCGGCCCACGACCGCGCCCCGCCCCCGGGCGCGGCGATCGGGTTGCCGGGGTGCCGGTGCCCCCGACGGGCCGCGGGTCAGCGCACGACCCGCGGCGGGGTGGCGGTGCCGTGGACCCGCTTGGCGTGCCGGGCGTACAACCGCGGCGCGAGGAGCGGCATGACCATCCGGGCGGGCCGCGGGGCCTCGGTGAGGACCGCCTTGATCACCTCGGGGTCCCCCTCGTACATGGCCATGCCGAAGGCGAGCGGGAGTGCCTTCTTCGGCACCGCACCCATGCCGTGCTCACCGAGCTGCCGCCACTCGGTCGCGGTGACGTACTTCTCGGCCAGAGGAAGGATCCGCTCCTCCTCCATCGCCATGTGCTCCAGCAACGTGACCAGCAGCCGGTCGAACGCGTCGGCGAGCTCGTGCCCGCCGCGCGCGGTGGACCTCCACTCCGGCAGCAGGCGCATCGCCGCGCCGTGGGCGGCCTCGATGGCGTGGTGCTGCTCCTCCATCACCGGCACGATGGCCTCGGCCTCCTCACCGCCACGCTCGTGGAGCAGCGGCCAGAGGATCACGTCCTCGCCCTCGTGGTGGAAGTGCAGGATGTCGCAGACGAGTTGGACATGGGCGCCCACGACCTCCGAGCGCTTGGTGTCGTACGGCTCGACGTCCCGAACGAGTTTCGGGAGCAGGCCGAATTCACGACGGAGCATGGTGTGCGCCATGTACATGTCTCGCACATCGGCCATGGCTTCGCGGGTGGCGGGATTCACTGGCTCCTCGTTCGGATTGCTGTCACAACGTGTGCTGGCTGGCGGCAGCCCCTCTGTACCCCGACACGGTTCGGAGCGGATCGCGATCACCTTTCAGTCTCGGCCGCCGTGGGCCTCCCGCGGCCGGAACTCGTTTCCACCAGCCACTCCGACAGTGTCAATAGTTGAAGGATATATCAAACATTGCGTCCTTCGGTGGGTGATGACGCCGCGGTGGGCGCGGCGCCGTACCCGGCCGACTCCCACAGACGGAACACGGGCCGGGCAGTACCCCGGTGTTCCCGGGACTCCCGTTCCCCGGACCGGGCGTCTTCCGGAGGCGTCACCCGGACCGCCACGGGGGAACGCCCCGCGCCAAGACCCCCGACAGGCTCGGCACGGGGCGCTCCCGTATTCCCGGCGTGGGTCTCCCCACAGATCCACGCCGGGAGTCTTCTGCGCGACCCGTCCACAGCGCGGGTCGCTCGCATCACGGCCACAACGGCGGTGTGACGCCGCCGGCCTGCCCGACCGGCGCGAGTGACACCGTAGCAAACCAAAATGTCTTGCAAAGATTGTCATGGCGAGGACGCCCCGACAAAACGCGCATTCTCGGCTGATTCACCGGGCGTCGCCGCACGCGGTATGCGCCCAGAAATACATCGTGTCACAATGAATGGTGTGAACGATGCCGGACTCTGCGGGGCGGCCCCGAACGACCCTTCCGCCCCGTTCCGCCGACCGGAGTCGCAGCAGAACTGTGACCGTGTCACCACGTGCCGTACTAATCTGTGGAGCAGGCGGACCGACGTGTCCCCGCGCCTCGCGCGCGCTTCTCACGGAAGCGACGACGGGGACGTTCGGTTCGCCACACCAGGACGGAGCCGGAGCCGAGGATGAGAGGGCGCATGGCTTTCATCACGCACACCGCTCGTGACATCGAGGCCACCGCTCGGGCGCTCCAGGACGAACTCCAGCGCCTCGAGGCACAACAGCACGGGCTGGAGCGGGAACTGGCAGCAGTCCTCGCGCACCTCGGCTCCGTGCGCAGGGCCCTCGGTGCTCTTCAGAAGCTGATGCCCACCGAGTCCCGCGACCTCGACGACGTCACCGGTGGTTCCGTCCCGGTGCCCGTGACGCATCCGGCCGAGTCCGCGGCCACGCAGGGCACCTACGGCCGGCTGACCGAGCAGATCCTGGAGTACCTGGCCACCACCGGCGGCACCGAGGTCCGCGCCCGCGACGTCGCCGCCGCTCTGGGCCGCGACGCGAACGCGGGCAGCATCAACGCGGTGCGCAGCACGCTCGACCGGCTCGTCGGCGCCTCCCGGGTGCGGCGCACGGGGCGCGGCCTCTACCGAGCGGCCTCCTGACCGGCCCCTTTTCACGGTGCCCTACGGCGACGCTTCGGCTGTTGGCTGTGGCTTTTGTCATGTGCACCTCATATATGACGTCAGGCGACGTGTTTGTCATTGTCTGACACTCGTGTCTATAGTCGACGCCATAGTCCGGGACAGTCCCCGGACGGACCGGAAAGGAGCTCAGACATGGCCACCACCCCCGCCCCCGGCACACCCTGCTGGGCCGAACTCGGGTCGCCCGACCCCCGGGTCGCGGCGACCTTCTACCGCGCCCTCTTCGGCTGGGAGTTCGCGCAGGGCGATCCGCACACGAGCCACCGCACGGCCCTGCTCCACGGGCGGCCGGTGGCCGGGCTCCGGCCCGTGAGCGAACCGGCGATGACGGGCTGGACGACGTTCATCGGCGTGACCGACACCGCCAGGAGCGCCGCCGCCGCCGCTGCCGCCGGCGGCAGCGTCCTGTCCTCGTCCGACGGGGACGTGCATGTCACCGACCCCGGCGGTGCGCGGTTCGCCCTCCGCGGGACCGGGGCACGGCCCGCCGCCCCGGCAGGGACCCGCGAGCCCGGGACCTTCGCGTGGAGCGAGCTCATCACTGACGACGTCCACGCTTCGGCCGCGTTCTACCGCGAGCTGTTCGCGTGGGAGGTGGGCGCCCCCGAAGCGCCGCTGGGCCGTCGCGCCGTGCACCTCGCCGACACGCGGGTCGCCCTGCTGCTGCCCCGTCCGCCGGCGATGTCCCCGGAGATTCCGCCGTACTGGGACGCCTACTTCACCGTCGAGGACCCGGCGGAGGCCGCCGTACGCGCCTCGGACGCGGGCGGCACCGTGCTCATGGCGCCCACCGACATGGGCGCGGGCCGCATCGCCGTGCTGCTCGACCCGCTGGGCGCGGTCTTCACCGTTCTCGCGCACCGGAAGTGAGGGAGACCGACCATGTCCGTCACAGGAAAGACCGGCATTGTCACCGGTGCCGGAGCGGGGCTCGGCGAAGCGACGGCCAAACGCCTCGCCCGTGAGGGCGCGCAGCTCGTCGTGGCCGACGTGGACAGCGCGGGCGCCGAACGGGTGGCACGCGAGATCAAGGCCGCGGGCGGCGAGGCGACGCCCTTCGAGGCCGACGTCCGGGTGCTCCAGGACACCGCGCGGCTCGTGGAGTTCACCGTCGCCGCGTACGGCCGGCTCGACATCGCCTTCAACAACGCCGGGATCACACCCGGGCTGGTGGACGTCCACGAGACGGCGCCGGCCGACTGGGCGCGCGTCATCGACGTCAACCTCACCGGTGTCTTCCACAGCATGCGGGCGCAGTTGTCCCGCCTCCTCGCGCAGGGCGACGGTGGGGCGATCGTCAACATGGCGTCCACCGCGGGCCTCATGGCGCACGCCGGACGGGCCGCCTACGCGGCCTCCAAACACGGCGTCATCGGTCTGACGCGTTCCGCGGCCGTGGAGTACGCCCGGCGGGGCATCCGCGTCAACGCCGTCGCACCGGGCCCGATCGACGCCCCGTCCGCCCGCGCGCTGCCGCCCGAGGTCCGGGCGGCGATCGCGGCGAAGACGGCGATGAACCGCACGGGGGACGTGGAGGAGGTGGCCGCGGTCGTGAGCTTCCTGCTGTCCGACGACGCGTCCTTCGTCACCGGCTCCGTCTACGAGGTCAACGGCGGCCAGACGCAGCTCTGAACCCGTCCTGGTCCTGGCCCCGGCAGAGGATGACAGGAATGTCCACCTGCGGCTCCGTTGTCAGTGACGGATAGGCTGTCCCCATGAGCAGCCCAGACGCAGCCCGATCAGGCCTCCGGGAGATGACGCGGCAGACGGTGCGGTCGCAGATCGCCGACCGGGCGATGGCGTTGTTCATCGAGCACGGTTTCGACAGGACCACCATCGAGCAGATCGCGGCCGAGATCGGCATGTCCGGGCGGAGCGTCGCGCGCTATTTCGCCAGCAAGGAGGACATGGTCGTCGGGAACCTGACAGCCATCGGTCAGGGCATCGCCGACCGGCTGGCGGCCCGGCCCGTGGACGAGCCGCTCTGGGCGGCGCTGCGGCACGCGCTGGACGGCCATGTCGAGGCCCTCGACCGCGATCCCGACGGCAGGCTCCTCGCCACGTCCCGGATGCTCGCCGCGACGCCGGCGCTGCGGGGGGCGCTGGCGAAGAAGCAACTGGAGTGGCAGGAACTGCTGGTCCCCCTCGTCGCGGCCCGACTCGACGGCGAGCGGCGGGAGTTGCGGGCCCGTGCCATCACCGCGGCAGTACTGGCCTGCCTCAACACGGCCGTCAACGCGTGGACGGAGAGCGGCGGCACCGAGCGCGTCGAGGTTCTGCTCGACGTGACCCTGGAGGCCGTCGCCTCCGCCGCCGCGCACGCGCACTGATCACGCAGGGCCCGCCCTCCTCTCACCTCTCCGCACCTCTCCTCATCCCTCCGCACACGTTCCTGCGCCGGAGCCGGAACAGGATCCGGCACATACGCCTTAGATTATAGTGAGTATCTAAGAGGCGTGGCACGCCTCCATGAACGAGAGGGATCGACATGTCCACAGCATCGGCCGGAACGGCACTCATCACCGGCGCGACGGCGGGCCTTGGCGCGGCCTACGCGGAGGAACTCGCCGCGCGCGGCCACGACATCGTGATGGTCGCCCGCGACCAGGCCCGGTTGGAGAAGGCCGCCGCGAGCCTGGCGGAGCGGTCGGGCCGCGCGGTCTCGGTCGTGCGCGCCGATCTGTCCACCGCCGAGGGCATCAGGGCCGTCGAGACCCGCCTGGCCTCCGACGCGGCGATCGACGTCCTGGTCAACAACGCCGGCAGCGCGTTGTTCGGGCCCCTGTCGGCGGCGGATCCGGATCAGCTGGAGTCGCTCATCACGCTCAACCTGACCTCCGTCACCCGGATCGCGGCGGCCGCCGCGAAGGCGTTCGCCGGGCGCGGCGCGGGCTCGATCGTCAACATCTCGTCCGCGTTCGCGCTGAACATCCCGCCGGTGGGCGCGGTGTACGGCGCGGCCAAGGCGTACGTGATCGCGTTCACCCAGGCGCTGGCCCAGGAGTTCGCCGACTCCCCGGTACGCGTCCAGGTCGTGGTCCCGGGCGCGCTGGAGACGACGATCTGGGACGGTTCCGGCATCGAGCTGCACCAGCTGCCCAAGGAGGCGGTCATGTCGCCGCGGGACGCGGCCCGGGCCGCCCTCGCCGGTCTTGACGCCGGTGAGCTGGTGACGATCCCCTCACTGCCGGAGTACGACACGTGGAAGGCCTACGACGAGGCCAGGCTCGCGCTCGCCCCGGTGCTCTCGCTGTCGCAGCCGGCGAAGCGCTACACCGGGCAGTCGTAGCCGTCGTAGCCCGTCGTCACGGTCGCCGTGCACCGCGGGCCTGGTACCCCCCTGCCGAGGGGGGCACCAGGCCCGCGGCCCGCGTGGTCGGTCAGGCGCCTTCCGCGGTGCGGTGGGGGTGCGCCGGGTACACGCCCATGAAGCGCACCTCGGAGGAGAAGAATCGCAGTTCCTCCAGGGCCAGGGCGACCCGCTTCTCGTCCGGGTGGCCCTCGATCTCGATGTAGAAGCGGCTGGCCGCGAGCCCGGCGCCGACCTGGTAGCTCTCGATCTTGGTGAGGTTCACGGCGTTGCTGGAGAAGCCGCCCAGCGCCTTGTACAGCGCGCTCGGGATGTTCCGCACGGAGAAGAAGAGGCTGGTCATCATCGGCTCGCCGGTGACCGCAGGGAGCTGTGCGTCGCGGGCCAGCACCACGAAGCGCGTGGTGTTGTCGTGGGTGTCCTCGACGCCGCTCGCCAGCACCTGCAGCCCGTAGAGGGCGGCGGCACCGGGCGGGGCCAGGGCCGCGTGCCGCGGGTCGCCGAGCTCGGCGACCTCGCGGGCGGCACCGGCGGTGTCGTCGCTCACCAGGGTCTGCCAGCCGCCCTCGCGGATGATCTTCCGGCACTGGCCCAGCGCGTGCACGTGGCTGCGGACGCACTTAACGTCCTCCAGCGACCCGCCGGGAACGCCCATCAGGTCGAAGCGGATGGGCAGGAAGTACTCGGCGATGATCGACAGGCCGGAGTCGGGGAGCAGGTGGTGCACATCGGCGACGCGGCCGGCGGCGGAGTTGTCCATGGGGATCACCGCGAGGTCCGCGGTACCCAGCGTCACCGCCTCCAGGGCCTGCTCGAAGGTCGTGCAGGGCAGGTCGCGGCTTCCGGGGTACAGGTCACGGGCCGCGGCGGCCGAGTTCGACCCCGGCTCTCCCTGGTAGGCGATGGTCACCATGTGCGTGTCGGTATCTCCGGCTCGGGGCTGGCCGCGACCGTCGGTCGGCGGTGCGTACGGGACCGGCGCGGGCAAGCGCGCCCGGACCCACTCCCCGCATGCTACTGGGATCATCCGCGAAACCGTGCGGGCCGACCGCCCGGGCGGGCCCGCGGCGGCACGCCGGCCGGGGCCCGCGAGGGCGGGTGTTCACCAGGGCAGCGGCCCGCTGCGGTCCGTGAACGTGCCGGTGGGGCCGTCCTGCCCGATCGTGGCGAGCATCACGATCGCCTCGGCCCCCTCCTGGGGGCTCTGGATGCCGTCGCCGCTCAGGCCGTGCAGGTCGGTCGCGCTGAAGCCGGGCTCGACGGCGTTGACCCGCATGGCGGGCAGGCCCCTGGCGTACTGGACGGTCAGCATGTTCACCGCGGCCTTGGCGGACGAGTAGACCGGCGTCACGAAGTGCGACTCGTGCCGGTCCGGGTCCTGGACCACGCCGAACGAGCCGAGCCCGCTGCTGACGTTCACCACGACGGGGCTGTTCGACGCCCGGAGCAGCGGCAGGAAGGCGTGCGTCACGCGCACCAGGCCGATGACATTCACATCGAGGACGGTGGTCATGTGGTCGGCCGTCGCCTGCTCGGCGTTCACCATGCCCTCGAAGACACCGGCGTTGTTGACCAGGACGTCCAGGCGGCCCTCCTGCCGGCGGAGCTCCTCCGCCGCCGCGGTGACGGAGGCGTCGTCGGTGACGTCGAGCTGCAGGAAGCGGGCACCGAGGTCGTCGGCGGCGGCCCGGCCGCGTGCGGTGTCACGGGAGCCGATCCAGACGGTGTGACCGCGCTCGACGAGCTGCCGGGCGGTCTCGCGGCCCAGCCCCTTGTTGCCGCCGGTGACGAGTGTGATGGTCATGTGGGTTCCTCGAAGGGTGTCGGTGTGGTGTCGGGTACGGGGTGGGCATCGGGAGCGGCCCTCGGCCGCGAACGGGTGCCCACGGCGTCGAGCCGGGCCGTCGCGTCGGCGTGCGGTCCCCCGCCGGTCCCGGCCCGTCGACCACTGTGCGCGGGTGCCGCCACGGACGGCAGTGTCCCCGTGTTCATGGGAGCGAGAGGGCCAGGCACGCGACGGCCCGGCGCGGTTACGGTCGACGGCATGGACGGTACGAACGCACTCGGCGAGTTCCTCCGCGCGCGCCGGGGTCTGGTGTCGCCGGAGGAGGCCGGCATCACCCCGGGCGGGCTGCGGCGTGTCCAGGGCCTGCGGCGGGAGGAGGTCGCCCTGCTCGCAGGCATCAGCGCGGACTACTACCTGCGGCTGGAGCAGGGACGCGACCGCAACCCCTCCGCACAGGTGCTCGCCTCGATCGCCCGGGTCCTGCGGCTGGACGACGACGCCACCGCCCATCTGCTCGCACTGGCACGGACGGGGGCGGCCGGGCGGGCGCGGGTACGGACCGCGGCCCGCAAGCCGCGACTGGAGCAGATGCCGCACAGCATCCGGCAGTTGATCGACGGCTGGCCCGCCAACCCGGCCTGGGTGCAGAACAGGTTCTTCGACGTCCTCGGGGCGAACGCGCTCGGCGCGGCCCTGTCACCGAACAACACCCGCGGCGTCAACCTGCTGCGGGCGGCCTTCCTCGATCCTGCCGAACGAGCCCGGCGCCGGGACTGGGAGGCGGTGACCCGCGAGGGTGTCGCGACGCTGCGCGCCCAGGCCGGGCCGGGAGCCGAGGACCCCCGGCTGAACGACCTCGTCGGCGAACTGTCCCTGCGCAGCGAGCGCTTCCGTCAACTGTGGGGACGCCACGACGTACGCCCGCAGAAAGGCCACGTCACGCGGCTGACCCACCCCCTGGTCGGCGACCTGGACCTGATGGCGGACAAACTGTCCGTCGGCGGCACCGACGGTTTCGTGCTGGTCGTCCTGCATGCCGAACCCGGCAGCCGCGACGAGGAACTCCTGCGCCTGCTGGGCAGTCTCGCCGTCTCCGGCAGCGGCGCACGGCCGGTGGGGCAACGTTCGGCGGAGCATCCGCCCGCCGGGCACGACCGCCCCGGCACCGACGAGTCCTGAGCGCGATACCCCCTCGGACCGTCCTACGGGTGCGTGGTCTCGCCGGCCGGCGTCGCGGCGTCGCGGACGGCCTCGAGGATCTCCTCCGAGAGGGGTGACCCCGCGGTGGCACGGGCGAGGAGCACACCACCCACGAGCGTGGCCAGGCCCGCCAGTCCGGCCTTTCCGGGGGCGACCCACCCGGCCATGTCACGGACCCCCGCCACGTAGGGAGCGCGCCACTCGGGTTGCCGTGCGACGTCGCCGCCGAAACCGGCCGCCGGGCATCCATCGCCCAGGGAATCGCGGTGCTCGGTGGAGAGGTACCGGTCGCGCAAAGCGGAGACCGCCGCGTCGTGGCCGCCGAACTCGGCGTCCAGTGCGGCCAGGTACTGCAGCATGTCCCCAAAGCCCTTGGCCTGGGCCTCGCCGACCAGGGCGTCCTTGGAGGCGAACTGCTTGTAGAAGCCGCCCTGGGTCAGACCGACCGCCTGCATGACGTCCACGACACTGACGTTGGCCACGCCCCGCTCACGGAAGAGCCGGGCGGCGGCCTCCACCACCCGCTCCCGGTTGGCCTGCGCCTCGGCCTGCGACACCCTGCTCATGTCCGGTCCACCTCTTCTCGCACGTCCGGTGAGATCCGTCGCGCGGGTGACCGGCGGCTCCGCCCGGTTGGGTAGCGGCCCCGGTGCGACTGCGACCACCCGTTCGATGATACGCGTCATCTATCGGTCCCGGGCGCAGGGCCTGCCGTCACATCCCCTCCCCCGGCGGCGGCTGGGCGAACCGCGGGGCCGGCCCTTCGGGCGGCCGGCGCCAGTGTGACCACAGGGACTAAGCTCGTGGCACGGCATCGCGTGCCGGTCACCGACCGGGTGAGGCATGGAGGTGCCCGTGAGACTGCCCACGGAGGCATTCCACACATGCCCGTCGAGTTGAACCACACCATCGTCCACGCCCGGGACAACCGGGAGTCCGCCGCTTTCCTCGCCCGCATCCTGGGGCTCGAAGTCGGCGCCGAGTGGGGGCCGTTCGTCCCGGTCGCCACGAGCAACGGGGTCACCCTGGACTTCGCCACGATCCCCGCGGAGTCGATCGTGATGCAGCACTACGCCTTCCTCGTCTCCGACGAGGAGTTCGACGCCGCCTTCGCCCGCATCGAGGAGGCCGGCGTCACGTACTACGCGGATCCGCACCTGAAGCAGCCGGGTGAGATCAACCACCACCACGGCGGCCGCGGCGTGTACTTCCTGGATCCCGCGGGGCACGGCATGGAGATCATCACCCGTCCCTACGGCAGTCACCAGCAGGCCGACGGCGCCTGACGGGGACGACGCGGACACCCGACGGGCGGCGGTCCGGACCCCGTGGTCCCGGACCGCCGCCCGTCGCGCTGTGGGTCAGTCCCCCGTGACGAAGGCGGCGACGGCGTTCGCGAACTCCGAGGGCTGCTCCAGGTGCCCGAAGTGGCCGCTGTCCTCCAGGACCAGCAGTTCGGCGCCCGGGATCAGCTTCTGCAGTTCCTCGGCCCACCGCACGCCGCAGATCACGTCATGGCGCCCGACGACGACCAGTGCCGGCACCGTCAGCGAGCCCAGCGTGCCGCGGTCGTCGATCAGGTCCGGGGACAGATCGGCGTCCAGACCGGAGATGTACCACCCCGTGACCGATTCCCGCAGCGGGGCGAACTCGCTCTCCCTGCCCCAGTAGTCGGCGAAGTACGCCGGCATGATCCCGCGGATCGCGGCCACCATGTCCTCGTCGCCCGCGAGGGAGGACACCGACTGGAACGCCTCCAGGACACCCGGCAGACCGGGGTGGTCCGCGTGCCGGGCGGCGAACTCCTCGACCTTGCCCATCGCCTCGGCGCCGTGCTCCGGGCCGGTGACCGGGGCGCTGTCGTAGAGGACGATCCCGGCGATCCGGTCGGGCCGGTGCAGGGCGTGGTACTGGACGACGAAGCCGCCGTGGGAGTGGCCCAGCAGGTGCACCGTGGGCACCCCGAGGTGGTCGACGACCCTGTCCAGGTGCCGGCTGTAGAGCTCGCGCGTGTAGCCGTGCGGGTGGGTGGGCAGCCGGCCCGAGCCCCCGGTGCCGACCGGTTCGACGTAGACCATCGTCAGGTGGCGCTCCAGCTCGGGCATCCGCAGGTACTCCCAGGCGATGCCGGGGCCGCCGGAGTGCGCCACGCACACCGGGCCGGCGCCGTGTACGTGGTAGCGCTGGTCGACACCGTTCACGGTGATCGTGTGCGTGCCGGTGGCCAGCGGGCCGGTGGCGGGTGCGTTCATCGCGGTTCCCATCGGAGAGGGGGAGGCTGACACCGACAGGACGCGGGCGGGGGCAAGGAGTTCGATCGGGGCGAGGTGACCTCGGTCACAGCGGTCACACGGTGTTGGGCTGCGGCACACGCGCCTGGTGGAAGAGACGCAGCCGCTCCACCCGGCCGGCGGCGAGGGTCATGATCCAGGCCACCGCGGGCGGGCAGTGGTCGGGGTTGTCCGGGGGATTGATCAGGTCCATCTCCCAGACGGTGAGCGCCTTGCCCGCGGCCACGTGGACGGGCCGCTGCCGGACACCGGCGGTCAGGTCGGACTCCATCCCGAGCAGCAGCAGGTCCGTGCCCCCCAGCCGGACGTCGCCCCGCATCAGCGCGACGCCGGGGCTCCACCGCTCGGCGAGCACCTTGCCGAAGTCGCCGCGCTCGGCGGCCGCCAGCGTGTCGTGGGCCTCCTGCCAGCTGGCCGACGTGCGCCGCGCGGCGTCGCTGTGGGCGCCGGCCGCGGTCGCGGCCAGCGCCTCGGCGAGTTTGGCCCGCCCCTGGCTGAGCCGGCTGCGGATCGTCCCCACGGGCACCGCGCAGGCCTGGGCGATCTCCTCGTACGAGGTGACCCGCGAGCTGAAGTGCCGCAGGACCAGCGGTACCCGCAGGGTCGGCGAGAGTTCCTCCATCGCCTCCCAGATCCAGTCGCGCAGCGCGTGGCGCTCCAGGACCTCCTCGGGACCGGGGCCGGCGGCGATGCGGGTGAGGTCGTCGAGGGGCACGGTGTGCGCGGACGTCCGCAGGAAGCTGCGGCAGGCGTTGCGCACGATCATGCGCAGCCACGGGCCGACGGCCGCCGGGTCGCGCACGTCACCGATGCGCCGCAGGGCGGTCAGCGCGGCGTTCTGGACGGCGTCGTCGGCGTCGGCCCCGGGGCCCAGGATGCTGAGCGCGACCGCGCGCATGCCGGGCTGGTGGGCCTCCAGCAGCAGCCCCAGGGCCACGACGTCACCGGCCTGCGCGGCACGGGTCAGGGCCACGTCGCCGCCGGGTTCCGCCACTGGGGAGGGGTCACGCCTCATGCCGCACCTTCCTGTCCCCCGGGGCGGAACGTCGCACGGCTTCCGCTCCGCGGGCACCTCACACATCAAGGAGCACCACGCCGGGAGCGCTTCGGGGAACCGGGGAGGGGGTGGGACGCGGAGCGTCGGCGGGTGCTGCACCGCGAGCCCCGACCGTAACACGCTGCGCCCCAGGCACGTTCGGGACCGCCGGCCTTCGGACGACACGTTCGTTGTCGTTCCCGGCATGACAGCGAACCCGGCCACTTCCGCGGCCTGCGGGCCCGGCCCGCGAAGCCGCGCCTGCCCGCGGGGGGTCGCGGCCGCGGCGGTCCGCGTGACGAAGGACGAGGGGCTGGGGAAGGCCACCATGCCGGGGCCCGCCCAGGAACCGGACGCCGGCGGGCACGTCGCGCTCCACGTCCACTTCGGCAGCGCCGACGCTCCACACGCGGCGATCCTGGACCGGCTACCCGGAACAGCGAGCCGCCCCCCGCGTTGCCTTGCGGGGTGGTGTCACGGGGCCCGGAGGCATCGACGGACCGCTGATGAGGGGCTTGAGCACCGGCTTCACCCGGGCCGGAGGAGCGCTCCGTAACGGAGATGTGGCAGTTCGGTGCCAGCTCGATCGAACCTTCTTCCTCTCCGCGTTCGCGGCCCTGGCCGACGCCGCATCGCGGACCTGGTGCGACAAGAAGACCGCCCAGGGCAAGCACCACACCCAGGCCCTGCACTGGCTCGCCAGACGCCGGGCCGACGTCCGCTTCGGCCAGGCTCAGCCGGCTGATCCTCAGCGGCCTCGCCGCACACGGGGCAGTCCCGCTCGTCGACCGAGTCCATCACGCCGGGTGACCGCAAAAGTCGCACGGCCGCATGCCCTCACCCGCCGACTCCCGAACAGGCACGTCATCAATCATCAAAGCCGCACTGCCACCCGATCACCTTGACCGAAGACGTAGGGCCCCGCGCGGGACCCCTGGCGGGGACGCAGGCAGGCCGCACACGT
Organism: Streptomyces sp. MI02-7b; assembly: GCF_033793585.1. Taxonomy (NCBI): domain Bacteria; kingdom Bacillati; phylum Actinomycetota; class Actinomycetes; order Kitasatosporales; family Streptomycetaceae; genus Streptomyces; species Streptomyces sp. MI02-7b. The sequence continues at coordinate 482,742 of NZ_JARAWX010000001.1, forward strand.
GCTCTCGCCGAGGGCGGCGTCCCGCTGCGGCAGGCGGTCCGGGAGGTGGACGTGCTGCCGCCGTACGCCATCTCATCGGCGCGGTGCACGCGACGCGGCGAGCGTCGCACAGCGCGGCACAGGAGCGCTTCGGACGGGGCGTCGTCGTCCTCCTCCCCGGTATCCTCCGCGCCCCCGCCCCCGGCACGCCGGCAGGAGCGGAAGCCCCCGGGCCCCACCCCGTGACACCGTCGGCGGTGGTCTCGTCGGACTCACCCTGGCCCCCGTCCTCCGCGTGCGCGGCCTCGCGGTCCGGGGACCGGGACCCCCGCCCTCGCCGGTGCGACCCGTGAGGGCGAATACTGGAGACGACCGACCGGCCGGGGACCCGTGACCTGCGGCCGGCGGCGGAAAGAGCGCGAACCGGCGCGACGGGAATCCCCGGCGGCCGCGCACCGTTGCCCACATAGCGGGAAACGGACACGACAAGAGGGAAGGACCGACCATGACCGCGCCGACGAACAACAAGGCCATCCTGGCGGGCGGCTGTTTCTGGGGTATGCAGGACCTGATCCGGAAGCTGCCCGGCGTGACCTCGACGCGGGTCGGGTACACCGGCGGCGACGTGCCCAACGCCACCTACCGCAACCACGGGACGCACGCGGAGGCCATCGAGATCACCTACGACCCCGCGGAGACCGACTACCGGGCCCTCCTGGAGTTCTTCTTCCAGATCCACGACCCGACGACGAAGAACCGCCAGGGCAACGACATCGGCCTGAGCTACCGGTCGGCGATCTACTACGCCGACGACGAGCAGAAGAGGGTCGCCGAGGACACCATCGCGGACGTCGAGGCATCCGGGCTGTGGCCGGGCAAGGTCGTCACCGAGGTCGAGCCCGTGGGCCCGTTCTGGGAGGCGGAGCCCGAGCACCAGGACTACCTGGAGCGCTACCCCGAGGGGTACACCTGCCACTTCCCGCGTCCCGGCTGGAAGCTGCCGGCCCGCGCCAAGGACTGACCCCGGCACGACGGCACGCGGTGCGGCCCCACCCCCTCGGGGGCGGGGCCGTACTCGTCCGTCCCCGCCCCGGTCATGCGCGTGAGCACGAGTACAAGGAGGACGGATGGCGGACGCATCTGCGCCGGCGGTGGCACCCCAGGGCCCGGCCCGCACGGGCCGGCTGTCGGACCTGATCGCCGACGACCTGCCGCTGCTGCTGGTGGGCATCAACCCCGGCCTTTCCTCGGCCCGGGCGGGGCACCATTTCGCCACCCCGGGCAGCCGGCTGTGGCCGGCGCTGCACCGAGCCGGCTTCACCCCGCGGCAGCTCACCGGCCAGGAGGACACCGAACTGCTGCGGTACGGCATCGGCCTCACGTGCATCGTGCGCCGGCCGACCGTCCGGGCGGCGGAGCTGTCCCGGGCCGAGCTGGTGGCGGGCGGACGGACGCTGCGCCGCCGGGTGCGCGCCCGCCGCCCGGTGTGGCTGGCGCTGCTGGGCGTCACCGGCTACCGCGCGGCGTTCGGTGTGCCCGACGCCGTGGTGGGCCCCCAGGAGGCGACGATCGGCGGGACCCGGATCTGGGTGCTGCCCAACCCCAGTGGGCTGAACGCGCATTACCCGCCGGCCGCCCTCGCCCGCGAGTTCACCCGGTTGCGCCTGGCGACCGGGATGCCGGACCTGTCCGGCATCCCGATCGACACCGCGTAAGGGACACACCCGTCAGAGGCGGTCGGCGACCTTGCGCGCCAGATCCGTCAGCGGCTGGGCCTGCTCCTGCCCGTCCTCGAGGCGTACCAGCCGGATCGAGACCCACTGCTCGCCCACCCGCAGGAAGACCTCCCCGTCCGCCAGGTACGCCTCGTCACCGACGTCCTTGAGCGGCTTCAGCGCGTCCCCGTGGATCTGGTGCTCGGCGTCGTAGTAGTTCTTGCCCGACTCGCCCGTGTACACCTCGACCTGCCCGGTCGGGCCGTCGGGCGGCGCGGTGTAGGTGCAGGTGTCCCCGATCGCCCTTCCGTGTCCCAGCGGCATGCCGGCGAGCTGGTCGGCCTCCAGCTGGGTCACCAGGGAACAGGGGTCGTCAGACGCCGCGGGGGTCGAGGGAGACGGAGTCGACGCCTGCCCGTCGTCCGGCTGCGACGTCCCCGGAGCCGCCCCGCCCCCCGCGGGGGTGCTCGCGGCGGGCGCGCTCGGCTTGTCGCCGGCGTCGGTCGCCGCGTCCTGGCACCCCTGAAGCGCCAGCACCAGCAGCACCGCGACCGGCGCCCCCAGCAGTGCGCGACGCCTGCCGCTCAGCGATCCGGTCCGCGTTCGGCCACGGGTCCGGGTATGGGTGTTCAACATCGATTCGGTCCCCCCAAGATTCCGTTGTTCGTCCCCGCCCGGCACGATGGCCCGCGCAGGTGAACCTACAGACGTACCGAATCGGCCATGGGGTTTCAGCCGAATCGAGACCGCGCGTCGGAGGCACTCGGGCAGCGCACGCCACGCCGTTCCCGCCCCCGTACGGGAACACTCCGCCCAATATGACGTATCGTCAGTTCGCTGGGCGACCGGCCGAACGGACCGTCCCGAACGGTGCCGGGGCGTCCGGGAAGGGGTGGGCGAGGCCCCGCCGGTCTCCCGGTGGACGGAAGCCGCGCGAGGACCCGCCCCCCACCCCGCTCAGCCCTCGTCGGCCGCCGCGAAGGTGACGTCCGCCGTGTCGACGGTCCCACCCCGGCGGCCCGGGGCACTCTGCCACTTCCAGTACAGGTTGGTGTGCGCGACGACCTGCTCCGGCGTGGGCGCTCCGTACGCGGTGAGGTCCTCCGTAGTGTGCGCGTCGCCGACCAGCGTCACGTCGTAGCCGCGGACGAGGCCGCCGTGGAGGGTCGAGCGGATGCACGCGTCGGTCTGGGCGCCGGTGACGACGAGACGGCCGACCCCGCGCTCGGCGAGCAGCGCCTCGAGATCCGTCTCCTCGAAGGAGTCGCCGTACCTCTTGTGGACGAGGGGCTCGGCGTCCGCGCGAACGAGCTCCGGCACGTACTGCCACGCCTCGCTGTCCCGCTTGAGGCCGTCGTCCGAGTGCTGCACCCAGATGACGGGCACGTCCTGCGAACGCGCCGCGCCGACCAGGGTGTTGATGTTGGCGATCACCTCGTCGCGCCGGTGGGCACCGTCCACCACCCCGTTCTGGACATCGATGACGAGGAGCGCGCTGTTCGGCCGATCGGGCAGGGTCGTCATGAGGGGGACCTCGGTTTCTCGTCGCGGACCTGTGTCGGCTCTCACACTAGAACGGGCCACTGACAAAGCCTCCGGCGGAACGAACGGAGCCGGCCCGGCGCGCGGTCCGCGGGCGGGGTAAATCGCCCCGCCCTGCCGCTCCTTGACGGACCGACGGCCGAGCGCGCGGTGCCGTCCGCCACGCCCTGGGACCCGGTCGTGATCCGCCCCGGCATCGGAGGTGGCCCGATCCGGGCCCGTGCACTGCCCGGACCCTCTCCAGTGGCGAGGCTCCATAACCCTCCATAGCGTCTGTTTTCGACGGCTCACCCAGGTCAGCGGAAAGCAGGTACGCGTCATGAAGCATCCTCGGTCTCTCCGAGCCGTTGTGGTCACGGCGACCGCGGCGACGCTCGCGGCGGGCGCGGTCGGCTGCGGGAGCGGCAGCAGCAACGTCAGCGACGTGCACAAGGTGAGCGCCCACACCGTCCATTCGGGGGAATCGATCCAGGCGGCGGTGGACCAGGCGGCACCCGGGGACGTCATCGACATCGAGGCCGGCACGTACAACGGGAGCGTGCAGATCTCCACGCCCCGGCTGACGCTGCGCGGCGCGGGCACCGCCACCGTCATCATGCCGAGCAAGACCGGCAAGGAGAACGCCTGCGCCAAGGCGGGCGAGGGTCTGTGCATCACGGGGTCGGCGAAGAAGAAGGCCACCGACGTGCGGCTGGAGTCGCTGACGGTGACCGGGTTCAAGACCAACGGCATCCACGCCACCCAGGCCGACGGCCTGCAGGTGGTGAAGGTGACGTCCCGGGACAACAAGCAGCAGGGCATCCTGCTCGAGAAGTCCGTTCGGGGGCAGTTCACCGGCAACACCTCGACGAACAACGGCGAGTCCGGGATCTTCCTCGCCAACTCGATGAACACCGAGGGCGGCGCCCTCGACACCCAGGGCGCGGTCGTCAAGGACAACACCCTGAACGGGAACCGGATCGGTGTCACGCTGCGCCGGGTCCGCAACGTCTCCGTCGAGCACAACACGATCAGCGCCAACTGCGGCGGCATCTTCGTGGTGGGCGACGAGGGGGTTCCCCGCGGCGGCGCACTCACGGTCAGCCACAACACGGTCACCAAGAACAACAAGTACTGCCCGGCGACCGCCCGCCTCCCCTTCATCCAGGGCGCCGGCATCGTGCTCACCGGCGTGGAGAAGACCGTCGTGACGGACAACGACGTGCGCGGCAACACCGGCAAGTCGCCGATGTCCGGGGGCATCGTGCTCTTCAAGAGCGTGGTGGGCAAGGCCAACACCGGCAACGCCGTCCACGACAACGTCGTGCGCGGCAACCAGCCGGCCGACCTGGCCAACCGCGACACGGCGGGGACCGGCAACACCTTCACCAACAACCAGTCCGAGACCTCGGAGCCGCGGGAACTGCAGGCAATGCACTGACCCCGCGGCAGCACTCCCGGCGCGCGGCCCCCACGGTGACGGGGTCGCGCGCCGTCACACCGCCCCCGTAAGGGCATCCCCCGGAATGACCATGTCGGTGTAGGGTGTGCCCATGCCCTCCAGGACGCCGCGCGCCGCCACTCGGGAAGACTCCGTGCCCGAGACCGCCGCCGCCCTGGTCGACCTGCTGAACTCACGCCCCTACGCCGGCATGCCCGACAAGCTCGACACCCCCGGATCGGCCACGGCCGTGCTGCGCCCCTTCGGGCAGGAGGACGACGACGCCCCCTCGCCGCGTCGCGTGGAACTGGTCCGTGCCGTGCGTGACGACCTGATCGCCCTGGCCGAGCACCACGATCCCGACGACTCGGCGGCCGACTGGGCGGCCTTCTCGGGTCGCGTGTCGTCGATCGCCTTCCAGCAGGACTTCTCCGTGCCCGGCACCGTCTCCATGCGGCAGACCTCCGGCGATCCCGTGGTCGGCCGGATCACCCTGGCCGTCGCCGAACTCGTCGACGCCGGCACATGGTCGCGGCTGCGCCTGTGCGCCAGCGAGATCTGCCGCGAGGTCTTCTACGACACCAGCCGCAGCCGCACGCGGCGCTGGCACTCGTACGAGGTGTGCGGCAACCGCGCCAATGTCGCGGCGTACCGGGCCCGCACCGGCGCTTCCGCCCCGGCGGGCGACGCCGCTCACTGACGGTTCCCCGATCCCGGCCCCCGCGGGGCCGGGACTCTCCCACGCGCGCCGTGCGGCGCGCCGTGCCGCCGCCACAGCTCCCGCCGCCACCCCGGGCCACCCCTCCCCACGGAAACATGGCCTATTTCATATAGACCTTTACATCGATATCGTCGCGATGTTAGCGTCGTAAGCGTCATTCATTGAAAGCCGCTTACCCGAGGTGCTGCTCACCCGCGCGCCCTTAAGGAAGAACATGTCCGTGTATCGAGCCCTCCAGGTGTCCGGATCCGGCGACTTCGCCTTCGTCGAGCGGGAGGTGACCGAACCGCTGCCGGGGCAGGTGCGCCTGCGCGTGGAGGCCTGCGGGGTCTGCCACTCCGACAACCTCGCCGTCGCGGGGGCGGTGCGGCCGGACCCCTCCGTGCCGATCGTCCCGGGCCACGAGATCGTCGGCGTGATCGACGCCGTCGGCGCCGGCGTGACCGCCTGGCAGGTCGGCGACCGGGTCGGCGTCGGCTTCCTCGGCGGCCCCTGCCACACGTGCGACTCCTGCCGCCGGGGCGACTTCGTCAACTGCGCCGCCCAGCCGACCACCGGCACCACGACGGACGGCGGCTACGCCGAGGTCGCGTACGCCCGGGCGAGCGGCCTCGTGCGCATCCCGGACGGCATGTCCTCCCTCGACGCCGCCCCGCTGCTGTGCGCCGGCCTCACCGTTTTCAAGGCGCTCCAGCAGATCGGCGCCCGGCCCGGGGAACTGGTCGCGGTGCAGGGCATCGGCGGCCTCGGCCACCTCGGTGTGCAGTACGCGCGCAGCCTCGGCTACCAGGTCGCCGCCATCGCCCGCGGCACGGAGAAGGCCCCGCTCGCAGCGGCGCTGGGCGCGGAGCACTACATCGACAGCCTGGCCACGGACCCGGCCCAGGCCCTGCGGGAGCTCGGCGGAGCCGCGGCGATCATCGCCACGGCCGCCAACAACGCCGCCATGGGCCCGCTGGTCGGCGGGCTGGCGCCGCGCGGCCGCCTGATCATCGTGGGCGCGGGCGGCGAGCCCGTCCCGGTCGACCCGGTCGCGATGATCTTCGGCACCCGGACCGTCACCGGCAGCCTGACCGGCTCGCCGATCGAGAACGAGGACAACCTGCGCTTCGCCCTGCGCCAGGAGATCCGGTCGATGAACGAGGTCATGCCCCTGTCGGAGGCCCCGAAGGCCTTCGCGCACATGATGTCCGGCCGCGCCCGCTTCCGCGTCGTCCTCGACACGCGCGGCTGACCCGCCGAACGACCACGGCACCGCCCCCGGCCGACGCGCCGGGCGGCGGTGCCTGCGCGTTCACGACGCCGCGGCACCGGTTCCCGCCACCGGATGCGCGGGCCGGTCGCCGCGATGATCCTGGACATGGATCCGCCGCACCCCACAGACGAGGACTGGTCCCCATGAAGGTCGGCATCGTCGGAGCGGGCTCCGTGGGAGCCGCCACCGCTCTCTGCCTGGTCGAGCGGGGCGGTATGTGCCGGGAGATCGTCCTGGTCGACCGCGACACCGGACGGGCCGAGGGCGTCGCCGCCGACCTGCGCTACGCCGCCCCGCTCTCCCCCACCGTGCGGGTGCGCGCGGGCGGCTGGGCGGACCTGTCCGGCGCCACTCTCGTGGCGATCACCGCGGGCGTCAACGAACGCACCGGCGGCGCCACCGACCGCGCGGACCCCGAAGGGCGGCTGCGCCTGCTGGACACCAACACCACGGTGTTCGCCGACGTCGTGCCCCGCGTCGCGGACGTGGCGCCGGAGGCGGTCCTCATGGTCGTCACCGACCCTCCCGAGCCCCTCGCCGAGGTGACACGGCAACTCGCCGGGCACGACCGGGTCTTCTCCACCGGGACGCTCATCGACAGCCTCCGCTTCCGCGTCCACCTGGCCGACCGGCTGCGGGTGAAACCGGCCGACGTGCAGGCGATGGCCGTCGGCGAGCACGGCACCTCGGAGGTGCTGCTGTGGTCCTCCGCCACGGTCGGCGGGATCCCCGTCGCGGAGATGCTGCGGCGGTTCGGCTCCTCGGTGGCCGAGGCACGCCCGCGGATCGAGGACGCCATCCGGTACGCGAACATCACCATCATCGAGGGCACGGGCGCCAGCCAGTTCGGCATCGGCGCCGTCTCCGCCCGCCTCGTCGAGGCGGTGCTGCGCGACGAGGGCGCGGTGCTCCCCGTCGCCGCGCACTCCGCCGCGTACGGGACGACGCTCTCACTCGCGGCGGTGCTGGGCGCCGAGGGGGTGCGCGAGGCGTTCGAGCCCGCCATGGACGAGCAGGAGCGCGAGGGGCTGATCCTCAGCGCCGCCGTCCTCCGCAAGGCTGCGGACCGGGCGCTGAGCCTGCTGTGACCGCGGGCGCTTCCCGTGCGGGCCACGGGACCACGCCCGTGCCGCCCGCCGCCGTACCGCGCTCCGGCGCGGAGTGGTTGACGCACCGCGCGCCGATGCCGAACAGGACGCGCGGCGCCGAAGGGTGACCGCGGGGTCCTCCGCCCGGAGGGCCCCGCGGTCACCTGTGAGGGCGTCAGCCCAGCGCCTCCTCGAAGCTGCTGTGACCCGTCGCGGCCACGAGCGACGCGCGGAGCGCACGGCAGCCGCGCTGTGCCGCGTCGTCGAGGTCCGCGGCGGAACGCGGCTGCTGGTCCGGGTGCTTCTCGGCCCATTCCGCCAGCGCGATGGTGAGCTGCGCCTGCGCGCCGACCTTCGAGCCGACGCTCTTCACGTCCGGCTCCACGTCCTTGAGGAACGCGCAGAACGCGGCGCTGTCGACCGGATTCCCGTCCTGCTCCGGGGCCTTGGACACGTCGCTGCCCGGCGCGCCGCCATCGGTGCGCGACGCGGCGGAGGACGGCGCGTCCACCGCTTCGGACTTCCCATTGCCCCCGCACCCGGTCACCAGGAGCACCAACAGGGCAGCGGACACCGCATACTTCATGACTCCCCCTCCCGCCCGGACGCCCCCACGGCATCCGGCGGCCGGAGCCTAGTGACCTGCCGGCACGGGCGTCCCGCCTGCGGCGCGGACGTGCCGAACGGTGACACACCCGCAGTCGCCGGGTGACATACCGCAGGTCACGGCCGGCATCCCGGGTATTGGCTGACCCTTCATCACGGTGACACCCGGCAAGGCTCGATGCGTCAACACGGTTCGACAAAGCTGATCCGGGCATGTCAATTGGGCCGCGCACCCCCCGCCGCGGCCGACCAGGAGGACGCAGTGAAGAAAAGCCCCCGGATCCGCAGAGTCTCCGTCGTCTTCGGCGGCGCCGCCGCGCTGGTGCTCGCCCTGCCGGGCGTGGCTTTCGCCGCCCCGCCGCCGGCCCTCCCCGCCAACGCGGACAGCTTCGAGCAGGGCTTCGAGCCCGCCTTCGACTACGACACCGACGGCTGCTACTCCTCGCCCGCCATAGGCCGGGACGGCACGATCAACCCGGGCCTCAACCCGACAGGCGCCCTCAACGGCAACTGCCGCGACGCCTCGGACCTCGACAACACCAACGGCTACTCGCGCTACAAGTGCAACAACGGCTGGTGCGCGATCATTTACGGTCTCTACTTCGAGAAGGACCAGGCCGTCCCGGGCATCAGCCTCGGCGGCCACCGCAACGACTGGGAGCACGTCGTCGTCTGGACGCAGAACAACCAGGCGAAGTACGTGGCCACTTCCGCGCACGGCAACTTCAACGTCTACAGCGCCGACCAGGTCCGCTGGGACGGGACCCACCCCAAGGTCGTCTACCACAAGGACGGCGTCGGCACCCACTGCTTCCGGCTCGCCAACACCAACGACGAGCCGCCGGAGAACCACTACCACACCTGGCAGTACCCGACCCTCGTCGGCTGGAACGGCTACCCCGCGGGCCTGCGCGACAAGCTCAGCGCGTACGACTTCGGCAGCGCCGTCTTCGGCCTGAAGGACGGCAACTTCAACGCCCACCTGGCCAAGGCCCTGCCGGCCGGGGTGCCGTTCGACCCCAACGCCTGATGACGCACGCCGGGGACGGGACGGCGCTCACGCCGGCCGCCGTCCCCTCCCCGGCCCTTCCTGCGGAAGGTCACGCCACGTCGAGCGCCGCGAACTCCTCCGCGGTCAGAGCGAGTTCGGCGGCGGCCACCGAGTCGCGGATGGTCTCCGGCCGGCTGGACCCCGGGATCGGTACGACGACCGGGGACTTGGCGAGCATCCAGGCCAGGCACACGCGCTGCGGGCTGACGCCGTGCGCCTCGGCGACCTCGGCGAACCGCGCGTAGGCGGACCCCAGTTCACGGGCCTGCGAGATGCCGCCGAGCGGGCTCCACGGCAGGAACGCGATCCCGAGCTCGTCGCACAGGCGCAGCTCCGGCTCGCTGGAGCGGAAGGCCGGGGAGAACTGGTTCTGCACCGAGACCAGGCGGCCGCCCAGGATCTCGTTCGCCAGCCGGATCTGCTCCGGGTTCGCGTTGGAGATGCCGGCCATGCGGATCTTGCCCTCGTCGAGCAGGTCGCGCACCGCGCCGACCGAGTCGGCGTACGGCGTCTTCGGGTCGGGGCGGTGGAACTGGTACAGCCCGATCGCCTCCACACCCAGGCGGCGCAGGGAGTCCTCGCACGCCTGCTTGATGTGCGCGGGCGAGCCGTCCAGCGTCCAGCGGCCGTCGCCGGGGCGCAGGTGACCGCCCTTGGTCGCGACCAGCACCTCGGAGCCGCGCCCGTGCGAGGCGAGGGCCTTGGCGATCAGCGCCTCGTTGTGGCCGACCTCGTCGGCGTGCAGGTGGTAGGCGTCCGCGGTGTCGATCAGCGTCACGCCGGCGTCCAGCGCCGCGTGGATGGTGTCGATGGACCGTGCCTCGTCCGGCCGCCCCTCGATCGACATGGGCATCCCGCCCAGGCCGATCGCGCTGACCTCGATGTCACCGATGCGGCGAGTCTGCATGTGTCCGTGACCTTTCCCGACGTGCGTCCCAGCCGGTGTGCCCGGCTGGTCGTGCCGGCACGACCGGAGATGTCCGCGGCCGGGCCGGCACGCCACACAGCCTGACCGCATCCGGGCCGACACGTCCAACAGGAGAAAGCGAACACATTCAGGAGTTACGCTTCTGAATCATGGAACTACGGCATCTGGAGCACTTCGTCGCGGTGGCGGAGGAACACCACTTCACCCGCGCCGCCGAACGGCTGATGATCTCCCAGTCGGGGCTGTCCGCGTCGGTGCGCGCCCTGGAGCAGGAGCTGGGCGCGCCGCTGTTCGTGCGCAGCACCCGCAGCGTGGAGCTGACCGCCGCGGGCGAGGCGCTGCTCGCCGAGGCCTCCCGTGCCCTGTCCAGCGTGCGCGCCGCCAAGGAGGCGGTGGACGCGGTGCAGGGCCTGATGCGGGGCGTCCTCACCATCGGCACCGAGCAGTGCGTCGCGGGAGTGGACCTGCCCGCCCTGCTCGCCCGCTTCCGCTCCCGGCACCCCGGTGTGGAGATCAGGCTGCGGCAGGCCGGGTCGGCGGCGCTGGTCCAGGACATCACGACGGGCCGGCTCGACGTGGCGTTCACCGCGCTGTGCGGTGAGGCCCCGGAGGGGGTCCGCTTCCAGCCGCTGACACGCGCCCCGATGGTGGTGCTCTGCCACCCGGACCATCCGCTGGCCGGAGCGGGGAAGGTGGACTGGGACGAGCTGGGCGGCGAGGTGTTCGTGGACTTCCACCCCGACTGGGGGGCGCGCGGCCTGAGCGACCGGGCGTTCGCGGCCAACCTCGTGCACCGCCGGGTCGCCCTGGAGGTCAACGACGTGCACAGCCTGATCGACCTGGTGCACCACGGGCTGGGCATCGCCGTCGTACCGCTGCCGATCGCCCGCAAGGACCACGCGGCGGGCCTGCGCACCGTCGACCTGGTGGGCGCCGAGGACCACCAGTGGGAGGTCTCGGCCGCCCTGCCGAAGGCGGACCGGGTCAGCCCGGCCGCCCGCACCCTGCTGTCCTACCTGCCCTGAAGCCGCCCGAACGCGGAACCGCGAGAACGTGACACCGCTCGACACGAGAACGCGGAGCCACTGAGACGACGACGGAGACACCCATGGCCTCTCCGGAAGCACGGCCCGGTCCCGGCCCGCGGGCCGTGACCGCCGAGGACCGCCGGCGGGTGCGCGCGGCGCTCACCGCCACGGCCTGCGCCGCCCGGGAGGCGCTCGCCGAGACAGCGCGCGACCACGCGGGGCTGGCCGACGACTGCGTCCTCGACGCGGCCGACGAGGCGGAGCGCACGGCGCGGTCCCAGTCGACCGCCGACCGCGCGGAGCACGCCCGCCAGGAGTTGCGCCTGGCCCGCGAGGCACTGAGCCGGCTCGACGGCGACGACTACGGGACGTGCGTCTCCTGCGGGCGGCCGATCGACAGGGAACGCGTGCTGGCCCTGCCCCTCGTCCGGCACTGCATCGACTGCGCGGCGGCCGCCCGGCGCTGAGGTGCCCGGGCGGGCCCGACACGCCGTCCTGACCAGCGCGGACGTAAACTGGCAGAGCCCGCCCGGCCGGTGTGCGGTCCTCGGACCGCATGACGGCGCCGGCTGGGCGAGCTCCGGCGTAGGCCTGTTCCCGGGCGGGTCAGCCGCGGTCGGCGGTCCCGCCCCCGGTCGGGGCCGAGGTGTGCTGGACGCCGCCGGGCCGCGGGGGACGCCGGGTGTCGTCGGCGCTGCGCCGTGCGGCCTCGGCGACGGCCTCGGGCGTGATCCCGAACTCCTGGTAGATCCGCTCGTAGTCGGCCGACGCCCCGAAGTGCTCCAGGCTCACGATCCGTCCCGCGTCGCCGACCACCTCGCGCCAGCCCTGCCCGACCGCGGCCTCGACGCTCACCCGGGCCCGGACGGCCGGCGGCAGGACCTCGTCCCGGTAGGCCTGTTCCTGGGCGGCGAACCACTCCCGGCACGGCATCGAGACCACCCGCACGGTGCGGCCCTCGGCGGTGAGCAGGTCGGACGCGGCCAGGGCGATCTGCACCTCCGAGCCGGTGGCCACCAGGATGACGTCCGGTTCGGCCCCCGGTCCCCGGTCGGCCAGCACGTAGCCGCCTCTGGCGGCGTCGCGGGCGGGGGCGAATCCCCCGTCGGGACCGCGGTCCAGGACGGGGAGGTTCTGCCGGGTGAGGATCAAGGCGGCGGGCCGGTCCTTGTGCTCGAGGACGGTGTGCCAGCACACGGCGGTCTCGTTGGCGTCGGCGGGACGCACCACGTCGAGGCCGGGGATGGCGCGCAGCGCCGCCAGGTGCTCGACGGGCTGGTGCGTGGGACCGTCCTCGCCCAGGCCGATGGAGTCGTGGGTCCACACGTAGATCGTGGGCAGCTTCATCAGGGCGGCCAGCCGCACGGCCGGGCGCATGTAGTCGCTGAAGGTCAGGAAGGTGCCGCCGTAGGGGCGGGTGAGGCTCTGCAGGGCGATGCCGTTGAGGATCGCGCCCATCGCGTGCTCGCGGATGCCGAAGTGCAGGGTGCGGCCGTAGGGGCCGCCCTTCCACATGTCGGTCTGGTGCTCGGGCGGCAGGAACGACGGCTCGCCCTCCATCGTGGTGTTGTTGCTCCCGGCGAGGTCGGCCGAGCCGCCCCACAGCTCGGGCAGCACCCCGGCGAGCGCGGTCAGCACCTTCCCCGACGCCTTGCGGGTGGCCATGCCCTTCTCGTCGGCCGGGAACTCCGGGATGGCGTCGGCCCAGCCCTTCGGGAACTCCTGGGCCCGCAGCCGGCTCAGCAGGCGGTCGTGGTCCGGATGGGCCGCGCGCCAGGCCTCGAACCGCTCCTGCCAGCGCTCGTGCTCCTGGCCGCCACGCTCGCGGACCGCCCGGGCGCGCTCCAGGACGGCGTCCTCGACAACGAAGTCCCGGCCCGGGTCGAAGCCCAGGACCTGCTTGGTGGCGGCGACCTCCTCGTCGCCCAGGGCGGAGCCGTGCGCCTTGCCCGTGCCCTGCTTGGTGGGCGCCGGCCAGCCGATGACGGTGCGCAGCACGATCAGTGACGGGCGGTCGGTCTCCCGCTGCGCCGCGCCGACGGCCGTGAGCAGCGCGTCGACGTCCTCGACGTACTCCCCCGTGCGGGTCCAGTCGACCGTCTGCACGTGCCATCCGTACGCGGCGTAGCGGGCGGCCACGTCCTCGCTGAAGGAGACGTTGGTGTCGTCCTCGATGGAGATCCGGTTGGAGTCGTAGAAGACGACGAGGTTGCCCAGGCGCTGGTGGCCGGCGAGCGAGCTGGCCTCGGAGGTGACGCCCTCCATGAGGTCGCCGTCCGAGGCGATCACGTACACGTGGTGGTCGAACGGGCTGGTGCCGGGGGCCGCGTCGGGGTCCAGCAGTCCGCGCTCGCGGCGGGCGGCCATGGCCATGCCGACGGCGCTGGCCAGGCCCTGGCCCAGCGGGCCGGTGGTGATCTCCACGCCCCGGGTGTGCCGGTGCTCCGGGTGGCCGGGGGTCGCCGAGCCCCAGGTCCGGTAGGCCTCCAGGTCGGAGAGCTCCAGCCCGTAGCCGGACAGGTACAGCTGGATGTAGAGGGTCAGGCTGGAGTGCCCGCAGGACAGCACGAAGCGGTCCCGGCCGAGCCATTGGTCGTCGGCCGGGTCGTGCCGCATGACCCGCTGGAAGAGCAGATAGGCCAGCGGGGCCAGGCTCATGGCCGTGCCGGGGTGGCCGTTGCCCACCTTCTGCACGGCGTCCGCGGCGAGCACGCGGATCGTGTCGACCGCCCGTACGTCCGTCGCGTCCCACCCCGCTTCCGCCGCCACCGGGGAGGAAAGGTCCCGGTCCCGCTCGAAGACCGTTCCCCCGGACTGCCGGCTGGTCATACCACCACTCCCTCGCTCACTGACGGACTCCCGCGGGGGCGGCGCCGCACCAACCGCCTCCTGGACGACGCGTACCCCGGCATCACGGCCGAAACGTCGGCTCCTTCCATATGACGTGAGGATCCGGCCCCGCGCGACCGCGCGTACCCCGGCCGGTGCCGGGTCTGCGGGCGGACGGCGGCGGGCGCACACTGAGGGGGCGGGAGCGGCCGGACGCGGCCCGGTGCAGCCTCGCGCAGCCGGACGAGGATCCCCGGAGGGGCATGAACAGCACGGCCCACGACCCGTACATCCGTGTGCGCGGCGCCCGTGAGCACAATCTGCGGAACGTCGACGTGGACATCCCGCGCGACGTCCTCGCGGTCTTCACCGGAGTGTCCGGGTCGGGCAAGTCCTCGCTGGCCTTCGGCACGATCTACGCGGAGGCGCAGCGCCGCTACTTCGAGTCGGTCGCCCCGTACGCCCGGCGCCTGATCCACCAGGTGGGCGCCCCGGCGGTCGACGAGATCCTGGGCCTGCCGCCGGCCGTCGCCCTGGAACAGCGCCGCGGCTCCGCCACCTCGCGCTCCTACGTCGGCACCGTGACCACGCTGTCCAACACGCTGCGGATGCTCTTCTCCCGTGCCGGGCGCTACCCCGAGGGCGCGCCGCGGGTGGACTCCGACGCCTTCTCCCCCAACACCGCGGTGGGTGCCTGCCCGGTCTGCCACGGCCTGGGCCGGGTGCACCGGGCCACCGAGGAACTGATGGTGCCGGACCCGTCGCTGAGCATCCGGGAGGGCGCGATCGCCGCCTGGCCGGGCGCCTGGCACGGCAAGAACCTGCTGGACGTGACGCGCACCCTCGGCCACGACGTCGACCGGCCGTGGCGCGACCTGCCGCGCGCGGACCGGGACTGGATCCTGTTCACCGACGAGCAGCCCGTGGTGACGGTGCATCCGGTGCGGGAGGCGGGCCGTATCCAGCGCCCGTACCAGGGCACCTTCCAAAGCGCCCGGCGGTACGTGCTGCACACGTTCGCCGACTCCAAGAGCCAGGCGCTGCGGGCCCGCGCGGAACGCTTCCTGGAGAGCTCGCTCTGCCCGTCCTGCGGCGGCAGCCGGCTGCGCCCCGAGTCGCTGGCCGTCACCTTCGCCGGGCGGACCATCGCCGAACTCAACGCCCTGCCGCTGGCGGGTCTCGCGGAGGCGCTGCGGCCCGCGGCGCTCGGCCGGGTGGACGACCTCCCCGAAGGGCCGGAGCGGCAGATCGCGACGACGCTCTCCGCCGATCTCGTGACGCGCGTGGAGGTCATCACGGAACTGGGCCTCGGCTATCTGAGCCTGGACCGGACGACCCCGACACTGTCCCCCGGAGAGCTGCAACGGCTGCGGCTGGCGACGCAGTTGCGGTCGGGCCTGTTCGGGGTCGTGTACGTCCTGGACGAGCCGTCGGCCGGGCTGCACCCGGTCGACACCGAGGCGCTGCTGACGGTGCTGGTGCGGCTGCGCGAGGCGGGGAACACCGTGTACGTCGTCGAGCACGACATGGACGTGGTGCGCCGCGCGGACTGGGTCGTCGACGTCGGGCCGCGGGCCGGCGAGCACGGCGGCCGGGTCCTGCACAGCGGCCCGGTGGACGCGCTGGCGTCGGTCGGGGAATCCGCCACCCGCCGCTTCCTGTTCCCGTCCGGGCCCGACCCCGCGGCCGGGCGCACGCCGCGCGAGCCCGCGGCCTGGCTGCGGCTGGAGGGCGTCACCCGGCACAATCTGCGCGGCTTGGACGTCGAGCTGCCGCTCGGGGTGTTCACGGCCGTCACCGGGGTGTCGGGCTCGGGGAAGTCCACGCTGGTCGGCGTGCTCGGCGCCGTCCTGACCGAGCACCTGGGACCGGACGGCGGCGGCGCGGAGGACGCCGGGGACGAGAGCGGCGAGGCGGAGGGCGGCCCCGCCGACCCCCTGACCGGCGTCACGGCCCACGGGGTGGAGACCGTGGACCGCCTGGTGCTCGTCGACCAGAAGCCGATCGGCCGCACGCCGCGCTCCAACCTCGCCACCTACACGGGGCTGTTCGACGCCGTGCGCAAGCTCTTCGCCGCCACCGAGGACGCGCGGCGGCGCGGCTGGAAGGCGGGCCGCTTCTCCTTCAACGTCACCGGCGGGCGCTGCGAGACCTGCCAGGGCGAGGGCTTCGTCGCCGTGGAACTGCTCTTCCTCCCGGGCACGTACGCGCCCTGCCCGGTCTGCCACGGCGACCGCTACAACGAGGAGACGCTGGGCGTCCGTTACCGGGGGCGGAACGTCGCCGAGGTCCTGGGCACGACCGTCGACGCGGCGGCCGAGTTCTTCGCCGACGTCCCCGCGGTGGCGCGCAGCCTGCGCACCCTGCGCGAGGTCGGTCTGGGCTACCTGCGGCTGGGGCAGCCCGCGACCGAGCTGTCGGGCGGCGAGGCGCAGCGCATCAAGCTCGCGTCGGAGCTGCAGCGCGGCCGCCGCGGCCACACGGTGTACCTGCTGGACGAACCCACGACGGGGCTGCACCCGGCCGATGTGGAGCTGCTGATGGGGCAGTTGCACGGGCTCGTCGACGCGGGCCACTCCGTCTTCGTGGTCGAGCACGAGATGGGCGTGGTCGCCGGCGCCGACTGGGTGGTCGACCTGGGCCCCGGCGGCGGTGACGCCGGCGGCCGCGTCGTCGCGGCGGGGCGGCCCGCGCAGGTGGCGCGGGCGCCGGGGAGCCGGACGGCGGAGTACCTGGCGCGCCGGCTCACGGGCTGACGGGCGTGGGGCTCCGGACGACGCCGCGCCGTGCCGTGCCGAGTCGTGTCGGACACCTTCACACCATCCGATATGACACAGAATGTTCCGGTGTTCTGCG
This sequence comes from Streptomyces sp. MI02-7b, assembly GCF_033793585.1. Taxonomy (NCBI): domain Bacteria; kingdom Bacillati; phylum Actinomycetota; class Actinomycetes; order Kitasatosporales; family Streptomycetaceae; genus Streptomyces; species Streptomyces sp. MI02-7b. The sequence goes on from NZ_JARAWX010000001.1 coordinate 499,760, forward strand.
GGCGATACGACGTCCGCCGTCCGACCCCCTTGGAGGACCGGTATGGCTACCACCGTCGCGGACGTCATGGTCGCCACCCTGGCGGCCTCCGGGGTGCGGCGCGTCTACGGCCTGCCGGGTGACTCCCTCAACGGCTTCACCGACGCCCTGCGCCGCAACGCCTCCGTCGGCTGGGCCCACGTGAGGCACGAGGAGGCCGCCGCCTTCGCCGCCGCCGGCGAGGCGGGCGTCACCGGCCGGCTCGCGGTCGCCGTCGGAAGCTGCGGCCCGGGCAATCTGCACCTGATCAACGGCCTGTTCGACGCGCAGCGCAGCCGCGTCCCGGTACTGGCGATCGCCGCGCAGATCCCGCGCGTCGAGATCGGCGGCGAGTACTTCCAGGAGACCCATCCGCAGGACCTGTTCCGCGAGTGCAGCGTCTACTGCGAGACGGCCTCCACCCCGGAGCAGGTGCCCCGGCTGCTGCGCATCGCGATGCGCGCGGCACTGGAACGCGGCGGCGTCGCGGTCCTCGTCGTCTCCGGTGAGCTCTTCCTCGCCCCCGCCTCGCAGTCCGGCGCCCCGCGCCCGGTGACCGGCACGCACACGCACGTACGCCCGGACGACGCGGCCCTCGCGCGCGCCGCCGAGGTGCTCAACGCGGCGGAGCGACCGGCGATCCTGGGCGGCGCGGGCTGCCGCGACGCCCACGACGAGGCGGTCGCGCTGGCCGACGCCCTCAAGGCGCCCATGGTGCACTCGCTGCGCGGCAAGGAGTATTTGGAGTACGACAACCCCTACAACGTGGGGCTGACCGGCCTCATCGGCTACAGCTCCGGCTACCGCGCGATGGAGCACTGCGACGCGCTGCTGATGCTCGGCACCGACTTCCCCTACCGGCAGTTCTACCCGGGGGCCGAGGTGCCGGTCGTCCAGGTGGACGTGCGCGGCGAGCACATCGGGCGGCGCACCGAGGTGGAGGTACCCCTCGTCGGCACCGTCAAGGACACCGCCGCGGCCCTGCTGCCGCTGCTCCGGCCCCGGACCGACCGCTCCTTCGCCGACCGGATGACCGGCCACTACCGTGGCGTACGCGCCCACCTCGGCCACCTCGCCGAGGGCGGCACGTCGGACGGGCCCATGCACCCGCAGCACGTGGCGGCCGCCGTCGACCGGATCGCGGGCCCCGACGCTGTCTTCACCGCGGACGTCGGCACCCCCACGGTCTGGGCGGCCCGCTACCTGACGATGAACGGGCGGCGCCGGCTCGTCGGCTCCTTCAACCACGGCTCCATGGCCAACGCGCTCCCCCACGCGATCGGCATCCAGGCCTCCCACCCCGGCCGGCAGGTCGTCGCCTTCTGCGGCGACGGCGGCCTGACGATGCTCCTCGGCGAGCTGATCACCCTGCGCCAACTGGACCTGCCGGTGAAGGCCGTCGTCTTCAACAACAGTGCCCTCGCCTTCGTGGAGCTGGAGATGAAGGCCGCAGGTTTTGTGAACTACGGCACCGGACTCGACCACGTCGACCTCGCCGACGTCGCCCGCGCGGCCGGCCTCTTCGGCGCCCGCGTCGACCGCGCCGACCAGCTCGGCGACGCCCTGACGGCCGCATTCGCCCACGACGGCCCCGCCGTGATCGACGCGCGCACGGCCCGCCACGAGCTGTCCATGCCGCCGAAGATCACCCTCGAACAACTCAAGGGGTTCACGCTCTTCGCGACCCGCACCATCCTGTCCGGCCGCGCCGACGAGATCGTGGAACTCGCCAAGACCAACCTGCGCGAACTCAAGATCGGCTAGGCCGACGCTGCCCGGCCGGTGAGTGCGGACGCCGGGCGTCCGCCCGAGAGGAGCACCCTCGCGTCCAGTGCCGTACGTCGCGGCTCGGTTGTCGTGTCCAGGGTCCGGGTGATCGCCAGCGGTGGAGCGAAATGGCCGCGCGCCGACGGCACTGTTCGTGTCAGGCTGCTCGGCATGTCCGGTCGCGCACGAGTTCCGGAGTGATGGCGGAGGCCTCGGCGCATCTCGTGTCGCCGGACTTGGAGCAGGCGCAGGTATGCGTATGCGGTCGGATCATGGAGGTCCTGCCCGAGACGGCCGACGTCGCGCCCGGCATCGCCGCCCATGTGGCGCGCCACCGCTGCGAGCAGTAGGAGCCAGGGAATGGAGCCATGGGAACTTTGCCGAGCGGTCGAGGCAGGAAGAGCGACCGCTTCGGAGTCGGGCCTTCGGGTCGATGATGTGGTCGTCATCCACAACTCGGACCGTGTCGCACTGCGCCTGCTCCCCTGCGACGTTCTCGCTCGGGTCGCGCCGTCGGGGCATGTGCCCGATTCCGAGTTCGAAGTGGCGGTTGCTCGCCGTCTCGCGGACGCCGACGCTCCGGTCGCCGAACTCGACCCGCGGGTCGACCCCCGAGTCCATGTGCGTGACGGCTTCGCCATCTCGTTCTGGACCTACTACGAACCTGTGGCATCGCAGATCACGCCGGCCGACTACGCGGACGTCCTCCTGCGGCACCATGCCGCCCTGCGCCGGATTGATCTGCGGGCACCGCATGTCACCGACCGGGTCGCCGCGGCCCTCGGAGAGGTGAACGACCGTGAGCGATCCCCGGAGTTGCCCGATGCGGAGCGGCAACTCCTCAGGGACACCCTCAGTGGACTGAGCGTCGCGATCAGCGTCGACAGCGCCCGCGACCAGCTGTTGCACGGCGAGCCCCATCCGGGCAACCTCCTCAACACGAAGAGGGGGCCGCTTCTCGTCGACCTCGCCACGTGCTGCCGTGGGCCGGTCGAGTTCGACCTCGCCCATGCGCCCGAGGAAGCGGGAACCCACTATGCGGGGGCTGACCAGGGTCTGATCCACCGGTGCCGCGCCCTCAACTGGGCTTTGTTCTCGGTCTGGCGCTGGCGCCGGGACGACCAAATGCCGGACCGGGACAGCTGGAGGGTGGAGGGGCTCCACCGGGTTCGTGCTGCCCTCGATCGCTGCGGACTGGGCTGAACTCCCAGCGGTGCGACCGCCACCCCGGTCGCCGCCGCCAGCTCCCGGCACGCGGGCGCGACCGGCGGGGGTCGAGGGATCCGCGCATCCGCGCACCGGCGGCCGACTCGCGCGCCCCACGCGGCACTCCCGGCCCACGTCCCCCCATTTCCACAGGGGTTCGGCCTCCGTAAACCCGTTCGACGCCGTTGTGTGCGTGGGAAAGATCACCTCGCAAGGCCGCGCCGCCCCCGGGGATTTCGCGGCAGGATGCGGTGCCTCCCCACCCGGGTGGTCTCGACAAGCCGGCGGGGCTACCGGCCCCCTGGAAGAACCGCAAGGAACGTCCCTTGAGATCATCACCGAGACGCTGGAGCGTGCTCGCCGTCGCCGGCGCCGCCGTTCTCTCCCTGGCACATCCCGCCACCGCGTCCCCTGATTCCCCAGAATCCGCCTCCTCCGCCGCCACCCCGGCACGGAACAACGTGCCGCCCGGCACCCACACCGTCACACTGATCACCGGCGATGTGGTCACGACCCGTCAGTCCTCCGGCAACGGCAAGGGCGGCACGGTCGACGTGCGCACCGCGACGGGCCGACCCGCCGAGGCGCGTGTCATGGAGTCCGGCGGGGACCTGTACGTCTTTCCCTCCGCCGCACTGCCCTACGTGGCGGCGGGCACGCTCGACCGGCGCCTGTTCGACGTCAGCGACCTGGTCGCCGACGGCTACGACGACGCCCACCGCGACCGGCTGCCGCTGATCGTCTCGTACACCACGGCCGCCGCGGGCCTGCGCGCCACGGCGCCCCCCGGTGCGGCCCGGGTCAGGGACCTGAGCAGTGTGCAGGGCGCCGCCCTCACCGAGGACCGCGACCGCTCGGCCGACTTCTGGCAGGCCGTCACCGCGGCGCCCGCGAACGGTGCGAGGGCGGCGGCCAAGAGCGGTGCCCCGGCCTTCGGCGCCGGCATCGCGCGCATCTGGCTCGACGGCAAGGTGAAGGCGGACCTCGCCGACACCACCGCCCAGATCGGCGCGCCCAGCGCCTGGGCGGAAGGGGACACCGGGCAGGGTGTGGACGTCGCCGTCCTGGACACCGGCATCGACGCCGGGCACCCCGACTTCGGCGGGCGCATAGCCGGCACCGCCAGCTTCGTCCCCGACGAGGACGTCACCGACCGCAACGGTCACGGCACCCACGTCGCGTCCACCATCGCGGGCACCGGAGCGGCCTCCGGCGGCAAGGAGCGAGGCGTCGCCCCGGGGGCGGAACTCCACATCGGCAAGGTGCTGTCGGACACCGGCGGGGGCCAGGACTCCTGGGTGCTGGCCGGCATGGAGTGGGCCGCGGTCGACCAGCACGCCGACGTCATCAGCATGAGCCTGGGCAGCAGCGCCCCGTCGGACGGCACGGACCCCATGAGCGAGGCGGTGAACCGCCTCAGCGCCCAGACCGGCGCGCTGTTCGTCATCGCCGCCGGCAACTCCGGTGCGCCCAGCACGATCAGTTCGCCCGGCGCCGCGGACGCCGCGCTGACCGTGGGCGCCGTCGACTCCGCCGACGACGTCGCGTTCTTCTCCAGCCAGGGCCCGCGGGTCGGCGACGGCGGCCTCAAGCCGGAGATCACCGCCCCCGGTGTGGACGTGCTCGCCGCGCGGTCGCAGTACGCCCCCGAGGGCGAGGGCAGCTACCAGACGCTGAGCGGCACCTCGATGGCGACCCCGCACGTCGCCGGCGCCGCGGCCCTGCTCGCCGCCGCGCGACCCGGCCTCACCGGCGCCCAGCTGAAGGACCTCCTGGTCAGCAGCTCGAAGCAGACCCCGCTGTACGACGCCTTCCAGGCCGGCAGCGGCCGGGTCGACGTGCCCGCGGCGCTGCGTGCGGGCGTCTTCGCCTCGGCGACCGCGTTCGCCGGGCAGGTGGCGCAGGGCGGCACCGGGGCCGTGCAGCGCCCGGTGACGTACACCAACACCGGCGACTTGGCCGTCACCCTCGGCCTGTCGGTGCAGGCGCCGAACGCCCCCGCCGGCCTGTTCCGGATCTCGGCCTCCCAGGTCGTCGTCCCGGCGCACGGCACCGCCGAGATCACGCTCACCATCGACGCGTCCAAGGCCGCGGGCAACAACCGCTGGTCGGGCCAGGTCATCGCGACCGACGCGTCCGGGGCCGTCGCCGCGCACACCGCGGTGTCCCTCGGTGACGTGGCGCACAAGCTGACCGTGCTGCTCAAGGACGCCCACGGCAACCCCATGTCGGGCGTGGTCGAACTGCTCAGGTCCGGTGAGTTCGGTCCCGAGTTCTGGGTCGTCGACGAGTCCGGCGTCCTGGAGACGTTCCTGCCCGAGGACGTGTACTCGGTGCTGTCCTTCAAGGACGTGGAGGGCGTGCACGGCCCGCACTCGCTGGGCATGGCGCTGCTGGGGGACCCCGAGGTCGTCATGGACCACGACACGACCGTGACGCTGGACGCGCGCAAGCTCCGCCGGGTCGACATGACCACACCGCGGTCGACCGAGACGACCTACCAGCGCCTGGAGTACAACCGCGCGATGGGCGGCGGTACTTGGCGCGACTACATGGAGACCCAGACCAGCTACGACAGCCTCTGGGCCCAGCCGACCACCCACGACGTCAAGCACGGCGACTTCTACCTCGGCGCCCGCTGGCGCAAGGAGCAGCCGGTGCTCGCCGTCTCCACCCCCAGCGGCGCCTTCACCGACGTCCTGCGGCAGGACGGCGTCACCCCGCTGGCCAAGGGCCACTACCGGCTCCCGCTCGTCGCGGCGGGGGACGGCGCGGCCGCCGACTGGGCGAAGGTCGACGCGCGCGGCAAGGCGGTGGTCGTACGCCGTAACGACTCCGTCGGCGACGCCGAGCAGGCGGCGTCCGCCGCGAAGGCCGGCGCCAAGCTGCTGCTCGTCGTCAACAACCAGCTCGGCCGCCAGATCCGCAGCTACGGCCCCGACTGGGACACCGCCGCAAGCCTCGACGTCGCGCTGCTCAGCACGGACGAGGGCGAGCGGCTGCTGCGGCAGGCCACCGGGCGCGGAGCCGTCCTCACGGTGGACTCCCAGCCCGACAGCCCCTACGTGTACGACTTGATGTGGACGTGGCACAACCGTGTCCCGGCCGACCTGGTCGTCAAGGGCGGCTCGAAGAACCTGGCCCGCGTCGACGTCACCTTCGACAGCCCCGACCCGTCGCTCGGCGGCGGCGAGTGGCGCTACGACTGGCCCGTGTACTCGAACTGGGGCATCGGCCTGACGATCCGGGAACCCATGAACAGCCGCCGCGTCGACTGGGTCTCCACCGGCAGCGGCTACTCGTGGGGGCAGGAGGCGTACGTCGACGGCCTGATCTACGAGATCGAGCCGCGCACCACCTACCGGCCGGGCAGCTCGCACACGCAGGAGTGGTTCAAGCCGGTCGCACGGCCGTACCTCGACAACAACTACAAGCTGCCCACGCGCAGCGGGAGCCGGCTCAACCTCGACGTGCCCGGGTGGGGCAGTTCGGACCACGTCGGCATGTCCATGGACTACGACCGCATGCGGCAGTCCCTCACCCTCTACCAGGGCAGCACCCGTCTGGCGGTGGGCTCGTACACCACGGTCGCGGCCGACGCTCCCGGCGCCGGCCGCCTGCCCTACCGCCTGGTGCTCGACGGCGGCCGGGACGCCACGGTGAGCCCGTACTCCGCCACGACGCACACCGAGTGGGGGTTCGACTCCAAGGCACCCACCGGTGACGAGTCCGCCGTCCTGCCGCTGATCCAGCTCGACTACGGCATCGCCACGGACCCGGACGGCCGCGCCGACCGCCACGCCGCGGTCACGGTCTCCGCCGCGCACCTGCCGGGTGCCGCGGGAGCGGGCACGATCGCCCCCGTCACGGTGGAGTTCTCGTACGACGACGGCCGCACGTGGCGGAAGGCGACCTGCGGTCACGACGGCCGTTTCGCGCTGTCCGCACCGAAGCAGGCCCGCTTCGTCTCCCTGCGGGCCACCGCCCGCGACTCGGCCGGAAACACCGTCACCCAGTCGGTGATCCGCGCCTTCGGTCTGCGCTGACGGACTCGCCCGTACGGGCGTCGGCACGACAAGTCGCTTGTATTCAGACGCACTTGGCCGACGCCCGTACGGCGAGCACTCCCGAGCGGTACCGTGACCGCGGGCCGGCAGATGCGCGCTCCCCCGTCCGTATCTGCCGGCCCGCCGTGCGTTTGCCGCTGCCGCCACCTCATCCGGGAGCGGCGCGAGCCGTTCGCCCCGCTCCCCCCGGACTATGTGGCGCCCTGCCGAGCCGCCGACGGGGCGGCCCAGCGGCTCCATGCCGGAATGGGTTCGCGGGCCCGCAGCCAGGCGGCCGGGACGGCGGACGTGCCCGTGCGGGAGGCGACGACGCCGCCGGCGATGGCGCACGTGGTGTCGCGGTCGCCCCATCCGGCGACGGTCTGCCACAGCGCCTCGGGCAGGTCGTCCAGGTGCCCCGCCGCGGCCCACAGGGCGAACGGCACCGTGTCCCCGGCCGACATCCGCGTGCCCGAGCCCAGCACGGACGCCGCGTGGCGGACCGAGGTGTGCTCGGGGAAGTGGGCGGCGACCAGCAGCCCGGAGCGGACATCGCTGTCCGGCACGTGGGAGGCGACCTCGCGCAGGAAGGCGGACCGCGGCGGGGCGTCCTGCTCCGCGCCGGCGGCCGCCAGTGCGGCGGCCACCGCCACGGCCGCGGCGCCCGCGGCCGCCTCCGGGTGGGCGTGCGTGGTCGACGCGGAGAGCCCGCCCTGCCGGGCGGCGGCCGCCATGTCGTCGCGGAACCAGGCGCCCAGCGGGGCGACCCGCATCGCCGCACCGTTGCCGTGCGAACCCTGGCCGCCGAACTGCGCCGTGGTGACCGCCCGCCAGTCCTCGCCCTCACCGATGCGGCGCAGCACGCCGTGCATGGACGCACCGTACTTGCGCGCCGGATCCCGGGCGTACTCGGCGGCGAACTCCCGGGCCAGGCCGTCCGGGCGCACCTCCCCGTGCCTCATGAGGTGCGCGAAGAGCACGAAGGCCATGGCGGAGTCGTCCGTCCACGGCCACGGCGCGGGACGGAGCTCCCGCGCGGCCCACTGCTCCTCGACGGGTTCGTGGGAGAGCGTGAACCAGCTGTCGCCGAAGGCGTCGCCCAGCACCAGTCCGTCCAGACTCGCGTGGGCATGCTGCGGACTGCTCATTGCGTTGCGCTCCTTCGACGACGACCCGACCACGGCATTGTCGTCGCAGGCCCCCCGCGCGGGCGATCGGATTACCGGTCGGCGGCGGGACCCGGGGGATTCCCGCCGCCCGTCGCGGTCGCGGGGGTGGCGGCAGCGGCGGCGTCCTCCCAGGCGCGCAGGTACATCCGGATCGCCTGCCGGTTGCGCTGCAGCGCGTCGATGCGTCGTTCGATGCTGCCGAGCTGGCGTCGCAGCCCGTCCAGATCCCTTTCCGCCAGGCAGTCCGGCGGCTCCGTGCCCTCCTTCGTGGCGTCGAGGCAGGGCAGGACCTCGCGGATCATCTGCGTCGTGAGGCCGGCTTCGAGAAGCTCGCGGATCTGCAGTACCCGGTCGACGGCGGGCTCGCCGTAGGTGCGGTATCCGTTGCTGCTGCGGAACGGGTGCAGGATGCCGACCTCTTCGTAGTAGCGAAGCAGTCGCGGCGCGACGCCCGTCCTCGCGGCCAGGTCTCCGATCTTCACATCGCTCTCCTGCGGTGGGGGCCCGGGGGCGGCCTCGCCACCGCCTTGACCTTCACATTAATGGAAAGGTTTAGCTTTTTCCACGGCCCCGAACGCACCGCCCGGCGACGGACCCACCGGGCCCGGACGAACGGGGGACGCACCCGGGCTCATGGAGAAAGGCGCCACCGTGATGACGATCGGCGAGCTCGCCGAAAAAGCGGGAGTCACCCCCCGCATGCTCCGCTATTACGAGCAGCAAGGGCTGCTCACTTCCGGCCGCGGAGGAAACGGGTACCGGCTGTACGGGAAAGCGACGGTCGGGCTGGTCATTCAGCTGCGGGAACTGATCGAGTCGGGACTTCCCACGCGCCTCGTCCGTACCGTGCTTCCCTGGCTCGGGCACCAGGAATGCGATTCCACGCCCTCCTGCGAGCCTCTGGACCAGGAAGAGGTCGCCGCACTGCGGCAGCACATCCACAACATCGACCGCCGCATCGAGGTGCTCTCGCGCAATCGCAGCGCCATCGACGAATATCTCCGTCTCATGGGCACGAACCCGCTCAGTGCCGACCGTCACGCCGGTGACGTGCTTGACCTTGACACTAGCGTCAATCCTTAGCGTCGGCCGAGTACGTGCAATCCGGCTGACCAGCACAAGGAGACATCGCCATGCCCGAGACTCTGACAGGACGGACCGCGCTCGTGACGGGAGGATCACGGGGTATCGGTGCCGAGATCGCCCGCGAACTGGCGCGCGAGGGGGCGAATGTCGCCATCACCTACCGGACGTCGCGCGAACGGGCGGAGGAGGTCGTGGCCGAACTGGCCGCCCTGGGGGCGAAGGCATTCGCATTGCAGGCGGACCAGTCGGTTCCCCATGAAGCGGTGACCGCCGTCGAACAGGCCGCCGAGCAATGGGGCGGCAGGATCGACGTGCTGGTGAACTCCGCGGGCGTCGCCGTCATGGGCGAAGTCGGACGGCCGGACGATCTCGCGGGAATCCAGCAGATGATGGCCACCAATGTCATGGGCACCATTGCCACCACGCATTCCGCCGCACGTTTCCTCTCCGACGGGGGGCGCGTCGTCCTGGTGGGAAGCATCGTCGCCCACCGCATTCCCGCCGCCGGCGTCGCCGAGTACGCGGCGAGCAAAGCGGCGATCGACCAGCTCGCCCGCGGATGGGCGCGCGACTTCGGCCCGCGCGGCATCACCGTCAATGTCGTGCAGCCCGGCGCGACCGACACGGACATGAATCCCGCGGACGGCCCGTTCGCGGCCAACCAGGTGGCCATGACGCCCCTCGGGCGCTTCGGTGCCACCGGCGATGTCGCGAAGGCGGTGGCCTTCCTCGCGAGCGAGAACGCCGCGTTCATCACGGGCGCGCTGCTCACCGTCGACGGCGGGCTGAGCATCTGACACGGGAGCGGTAGCCACGGCCCAGGGGGCTCCGGTGCCACGACGACGGTCGACGGCCACCGGAGCCTCCCCTGGTTGCGGGCCACGTGCCGCATCGCCCGTTCGGCCTATGCGGCACGTGGCCCGCGCCCCGCAAGTCGAACGCCGGGCGCTCCCCCAACCCTGACGCGCCCGTCCCACCTGCCATCACCGGCGCCGCCCGCCCCCGGCCCGGCCGCACCGGACCGGTGATGCCCAGCCCCGAACTCGACCCGCTCCCGGCCTCGTTCCAGGTCCGGGGCCTCCGCCCCGGCGGCCCGTGACCGTCCGCCACCCATTGGCCCGGAATGCGATCCCGGGCCCGCGAGGTAGGCCGGACGGATGACAACCGAAGGGCCGGAGTGGGCCACCCAGGGGACGCCGAGGCATATGGCGGTATGTCATAAGAAGCGGTTTTCATCCCGTGATGGTTTGCTGCCCATGGCGGCGGACCGGCCCTGACCCACGTCCGCTTCGCCGCCGCGTTTCCCCTCTCGCACACATCTCCCAAGGAGGAGTTTGATGTCGGTCTACACCCCCCAGCAGTTCGGGCAGCAGCAGCCGTACGCCCAGCAGTTCGGCCAGCAGGCCTGGGGCCAGCAGCAGCCGTGGGCGTCCCAGCAGGGTCTGGGCCAGCAGGCCTGGGGCCAGCAGCACGGGGCGTTCCAGCAGTACGGCCAGTACGGCAACGGGCAGGGTCAGCAGCAGCTGCCGCTCCTGGTGACGGAGGTGGCGCTGCGTTCCGCCGCCACCGCCGTGTCCGCGGTCGTCGAGCAGATGCGCGTCGACCCGCAGATCGCGATGGGTATCCAGGCCCAGGGCCAGATCCCCCCGCACGCCTGGAGCGCCGTCGTGACCGAGTGTGCCCGTCGGGTCGCCCCCGTCGTGCACGCCGTTCTCGCGCAGAACTGCCAGGGCCAGCAGGGCCAGCAGTACGGCCAGTTCGGTCAGTTCGGCCAGGGCAACCAGGCCGCGTACGGCCAGCACCACTTCGGCCAGCCGCAGTACGGCTACGCGCAGATGTCCCCCGTGGGCATCTGATCGGCTTCCCGGCCGGGCGGGACACCTCGGTGTTCCCGCCCGGCCGGGGCCGTCACCACGGCCGGGCGCGTCCGGCACCGGACCGCGCGGCCGGTTGTTGAGGGTGGACATGCAGGAGCGACAAGGGTGAAGGCGGAGTGATGAGCGAGCAGCACGGCAACGGCGCCGCGGCGAAGGGGTCCGGCGGCTCGAGGAACGGTGGCCGCAAAACGGGCCCCGCGCCCGAGACCGGCGGCCCGCGGGAGTCGCAGACCAGTGGGGCGACGAACGCCCGGCAGGAGCACGACCAGGACCAGAACCGGGGCACCGGACAGCCGTTCCGGCAGACCCCCGGGCGCGACAGCACCCGGCAGACCCGCAGCGGCTGGGGGCGCTACCTCGTCGCACCGAAGCCCGTCTCCTGGCTGCCCGGCGGCGTGCCGCCGATCGAGGCGTCCGCCCTGTTCGAGCTGCTGGAGGAGGACCCGGACGTCGAGCCGCTGCGCCAGGTGCGGCCGTCCCGGGCCCGCGGGCTCGGCGCCATCGCCGGTCCGCTGCCGATGTGCCCGGCGGTCGCGGTCGTCGCCATGCCCCACGAGCGGGCCCAGGCGCTGGCCGCCAACCCGCAGATCGTGGTGGAGTCCGACCAGCCGCTGTCCTACCCGTCCGCCCCGGCCCCCGCGGCCCTGGCGGCACCGGCCGCCGACCCCGCGATCGGCGTCACCCTGGGCGAGCCCCACCAGCTGACCGTGCGCGTCACCGGCAGCGACGGGCAGTCCGTGGGCGGCGCCGAGGTGTGGGCCACGGGCACGAGCATGACCTCGTACGCGGTCACCGGGGCCGACGGCCGCGCGCGTCTGACGCTTCCCGCCGACACCCCCGCCACTTTGCGCTCGCTGTTCGTCCGCCCGGTCGGCGGCTACTGGCCGACGCGCACCGGGCGCCCGCAGCTGCTCGACGACGCGGCGCAGTCCACGGAACTGGCGGTCGAGGTCCTGGCCTTGGCGGACACCTTCGAGGGCTTCCCCGACCAGCCGCTGGTCGGCTGGGGCACCCAGGCGATGCGCCTCCACCAGATCCCGCCGACGTACCGCGGGCACGGTATCCGCATCGCCCTGCTGGACTCCGGCGTCGACGCCCACCACCCGGACCTGAAGGACACCGTCTGGCACGGTGCCGACTTCACCCCGGGTGCCGAGGACGACGGATGGCAGTCCGACGCGACCGGGCACGGCACCCGCTGCGCCGGGGTCGTGGCGGCGGCCGACAACCGCAACGGCATGACGGGCATCGCGGCCGACGCCGAGCTCCACGCCCTCAAGCTGTTCCCGGGCGGCCGGGTCAGCGACCTGCTCGACGCGATCGACCGCTGCGTCACCCACGACATCGACCTGGCCCAGATCAACCTGGCGTTCGGTCAGCCCTCGCAGCTCGTCGCGTGGAAGCTGCTGGACGCCCACGCGGCCGGTATCGCCGTCATCGCGCCCGCCGGCGACACGAGCGCGGCGATCACGCCGCTCGCGGCCCTGCCCACCGTGCTCGCGGTCGGCGCGCTGGCGCACACCGGCACCTACCCGCCCGGCAGCCCGGTGGCCGCGGTCCAGCCGCCGTGGCCGGGCCCGTTCCCCGCCCCCTTCACGCCGGTCGGGCCGGGGGTCGACCTGATCGCCCCCGGCGCGGCCATCGTCACCACGGTGCCGGGCAACGGCTACTCCGTCGCCGACGGGACCGCGCTGGCCGCCGCGCACCTCACCGGTCTGGCGGCGCTGCTGCTCGCCCACCACGACCAGCTGCGCAGCTCCCCGCACCCGCGGACCGCCGAACGCGCAGACCACCTCATGGCGCTGCTCCGCACGGCCAGCCGGCCCGTGCCGGGCGCGGACCACATGCGGCAGGGCGCCGGAATGCCCGACGCACCGATCGCCCTCGGTCTGCCCACGGTGCCCCCGGTGTACGACGGGCAGGAGTACATGCCGTCCGGACCGGCCTCGCAGAACTGACGCCGCTTCGCGCGACACCGCCCGGCCGCGCCGGGGCGGGGGCCACGTGCCCCCGCCCCGGCGCTGTCCGTGTCGCCCCATATTCCTCGGGCATGTGCCCAGGCCGGGTGTACGAACGGGCGGTGCGGGCAAGGTCAGGGGATGCCTGCACGTGAAGCCGTCGCCGCGCTGCTCAAGCGCGGCAGGGACCCCGTCGTCACCCTGACCCTGCGCGCCACCGTGGCGGCGACCATCTCCTACGTCATCGCGCTCCGGATCAGCACGGAGGCGGCGCCGCTCACCGCACCCCTCACCGCGCTGCTCGTCGTCCAGGTCACCCTCTACTCGACGATCACCACCGGAATCCGCCGGGTGAACTCCGTCGTGGTGGGGGTGCTGCTCGCCGTCGGTTTCAGCGCGCTGGTGGGCCTGACCTGGTGGAGCCTCGGCCTCGTCGTCCTCGCGGCGCTGGTGGTCGGTCAGTTCGTGCGGGTCGACGAGTTCGTCAACGAGGTCGCGATCAGCGCCATGCTGGTCCTCGGCGTGAGCCAACTGGCGCACCAGGCATGGGACCGGGTACTGGAGACGCTGATCGGGGCGGGCGTGGGCCTGCTGCTCAACTTCCTGTTCGCCCCGCCCGTGTGGGTCGGCACCGCGGGCGAGTCCATCGAGGACCTGGCCCGCCGCATGCGGCACCTGCTGCTGCGCGTCTCGGAGGAACTGGACGTGCCCACCGCCGTGGAGCACGCCGAGGCCCGGCTGCACGAGGCACGCCGGCTGGACCAGGACGTCTCCGAGGTCGACGTCGCACTGCGCCGGGCCGAGGACAGCCTGCGCCTCAACCCGCGGGTCAAGGAGGGACTGCTGTCCCGCGTGGTGCTGCGGACCGGGCTGGACACGCTGGAGATCTGCGTCGTCGTGCTCCGCGTGCTGACCCGCTCGCTGACGGACCTGGCCAGGCGGCGGGGTGAGGACGAGCCGCTGTTCGCCTGGGACGTGGCGGTGGTCATGGAGCAGCTCTTCGCCCACCTCGGCGGTGCCCTGGTGAGCTTCGCCGTCCTGGTGACCACACAGGTGAGCCGGAACGCCGAGGAGGCCGAGGAGCGGCTGGCGGCCGAACTCAGCGCCGCCCGCGCGAGCCGGGACAACGTCGCGCAGCTGCTGCTGGACCGGGTGCGCGAGCATCCGCACGCCTGGCAGTTGCACGGTGCCGTCCTGGCCGAGGTGGACCGGATCCTCGACGAACTGACCCCCGAGCACCGCTCGCAGCGCCTGATGGAGGAGCTGGACCGGGCGGCGCACACCCGCAGGGAACGGTTCGCCGTGCTCACGCGCATCCGCGACACCGTGCGGGGCGGCCCGGGCGGGCCGGTCCCGCGCCGGCCGGCCCCGCGCGCCGGGGGCCTTCTGCTGCGCCGGTTGCAGCGGGGGGTGTGGCCGCGTGAATGAGGCGGACGCCCGTGCGGCGGGTGGCACGGCACACTGCATGAATCGGACATAAATTGGATGAGTGGGCCTGTCAGGCACCGGCGACGGCCGGAGAACGGCGCCGGCAGCGGACATCGACTACGCGGCGCTGTTCGCGGCCACACCGAGCCCGTGCCTGGTCCTGGATCCCCGGTTCATGATCGTGGGGGTCAACCAGGCCTACCTGGAGGCCACCGGCCGGACCCGCGACGACCTGCTCGGCCAGTACCTCTTCGACGCGTTCCCCGACAACCCCGCCGATCCCCACGCGGACGGGGTCCGGAACCTCAGCGCCTCGCTGGAACGGGTCCTGGCCTTCCGCACGTCCGACACCATGGCCCCGCAGAAGTACGACATCCCGGTGGTGTCCCGGCCCGGCGCCTTCGAGGAGCGCTGGTGGAGTCCGATCAACACCCCGGTCCTCGCACCCGACGGCACCGTGTCCTGGATCATCCACCGGGTGGAGGACGTGACCGCCTTTGTGCAGGCCCGCCGTCACCGCCACGTACCGAAGGGCGGGCGGCTGAGCGCCCGGGAACAGGTCATGGAGGCGGAACTGTACGTGCGGGCCCGCGAGTTGCAGGTGCTCAACGAGGAGCTGCGGCGGGCGCACGCCCGGGAACGCCAGGTCGCGCTGACGCTGCAGGACGCCATGCTCCACTCGCCGGACCTCGCCCAGCACGGCGACGTCGCCGTGCGCTACCTGCCGGCCGCGGGCTCGCTGAACGTGTGCGGGGACTGGTACGACGTGGTCGACCTGCCCGACGACCGCTTCGCGGTCGCGGTCGGCGACGTCGTCGGCCACGGGTTGCAGGCGGCGAGCGTCATGGGCATGCTGCGCAGCGCCCTCAGCGCGGCGACGCGCACCGCCCCCGGACCGGCGCGGGCCCTGGAGATCCTCGGGCAGTACGCCCGCAGCGTCGAGGGGGCCCTGGCCACCACGGCCGTGAGCGTCCTGATCATGCGGAAGAGCCGGGAGATCACCTACAGCAGCGCGGGTCATCCACCGCCGGTTCTGCTGCGGACCGACGGGCGCTGCGTGCTGCTCGACGAGGCCACCGACCCGCCCCTCGGTGCGGGACCGTGCCAGGCGGCACGGCCCCAGGCACGCGTGCCCTACGTGCCGGGCGACGCGCTCGTGCTGTACACCGATGGGCTCATCGAGCGCCGCGGCGAGGACATCGACGTCGGCCTGACCCGCCTCACCGACGCGCTCACCGCGGAAGCCCGCCTCGGCGCCGAGCCCCTCGCCGACGCCGTCCTCGACCGCCTCGGCCTCAGCCGCGGCGGCGCCGACGACATCGCCCTGGTCACGGTCCGGCTGTGACCGCGGCGGCTGCCTCCGCCCGGGCTTCCGCCTCGTCGACCAGGCGCAGCGCGGTCTGCGTTGCGGTCGTGAGCGAGGGGTCCCCCATGGCGCGCCGCAGGCACAGCGCCTTCTCCAGCAGGGCCCGGGCCTCATCCGTACGCCCCTGGTCGAGGCGCTGCTTGCCCAGGTGCTGGAAGCAGAAGGAGAGCATGTCCGGGGCGTGGGCTTGGCAGAGGTGGAGGGCCCGTCGGTAGTGGGGCTCCGCGGCCTCCAGGTCACCGCCGTAGCGGTGGGCGTCTCCCAGGTTGAGGTGGACGGCGACGGCCACCCGGTCATCGGCAAGAGCCAACGCCTGTTCCAGCACGCTGATGGCCTCCTCACGGCGGCCCAGCACCAGGAGACCCACACCCGCGCGACGCAGCGGCGCGGCTCGGTCGGGGGCACCGTCGAGCAGATCGGCCACCGCCCGGGTCAGAGCCTCCCGGTCGGTGGGGACCATGCGGCCGTGCCCGTCCAGTGCGATCAGGTGATCCACGCGTCCCCCCCTGCCCCGGCCCGTCGTACGGCCGCCGCTCGTCCGCCGATGTCGCAAGGAGAGGCTACGGAACGCAGGGATCTTTCGGGGCGTAGTGCGAGCAAAGACCGAGGCCCGGATAAAAGATCGTTGACGCGACGATGTCGCGGCCGCTCTGATGTTCGGACGCGATTGGGTCACTGGGGAGGGGACTGCCATGAGCGGCGAGCAAGCGGGGACCACGGATCCCGAGGTGGCACCGGTCGGCGGCGATCCCCGGCCGTCGCCGGCTGACCGGCCCTCCGTCGATTCCGTGCAGGGGGCTGCCGGGGCCGCGGAGGCGGGCACCCCCCGGGTTTCCTGGGCTCCGCGGCCTACCGGCCCCGTGAGGAACGGGCGGCGCACGTCCCGCCGTGTGCTCTTCCTCGCGCTCGGCCTGCTGGCGGGCTTCGGCGTCGGCGCCTTCACCGACGCCGGCCCCTGGGCCCACGACACCGTCGCCGCGGCCCTGCCGTCGGCCGCCACGTACCGGTTGGTGCCGCGCGACGAGTTCCGGGGCATGGAGCGGATGGATGCGGACGACCCGGAGATCGTGCAGGTCATGGACGACTGGAACGACGACACGGGCGCCTTCAAGGAGCTCATCGAGTCGATCCCGGAGACCACCACGGTCGTGACCAGCTACCGCGATCCCGCGCAGCAACGCGACGTGTCCTTCTTCGGCTTCCAGGCGCGCGACCGCATCGACCTGGCCCCCGACGAGGTTCTCGACACCGCGTTCGGCGAGGAGGAACGCCGGCACACCGAGAGCGACGTCAGCACGATGGTCGGCGGGAAGATCAAGGTGAAGGTCGCGTACAGCCCGCGGCGGCAGGTCGACACCGACGTCTTCGACGGCCCCATGCACTGCGTGGTGGTCACCGTGACCGGCAAGGGCATCGCCAAGCTCGGCTACTGCGTGTGGGCCGACCGGAGCACCATCGGTACCGTCACCTCGACGGGACGCAACGGCGAGATCGACCTCGACTCCCTCGCCGCCGACGCGCGCGCCCTGCGGCTGGCCACGGAGGTCCCCCGATAGCGGGGGCGGCCGAGGAAGCGGCATGAGCATCGGATGGCTGCTGGAGCCGTACGTGGTCGATTGCGTGACGTTCGCACGCCACGTCGAACCGGCCGCCCTGGCCTCGCGTCTCGGAGCCGCGCCGCGACCGGACGTGTCGTGGGGGTCCGCCCAGGACGCGGCGGACATGCTCGCCGATCCGGAGATCCTGGCGGTCGCGAGGGTGGGCCGGCTCGGCGACTGGTCGTTCGCCGTGGAGTACGGGGACGCCGCCGGACCGACGGAGTGGGGCCTGCGAGCCGCCTCCGGCGGCGGGGGCGAGGCCGTGAACTTCCTGCTCACCCCTTGGCATCCGCCGTCGATGTTCGCCTACTACAGCGACGGGGTCCACATGTGTTCCTTCGGTATCGGTGAGGAGGGCTGGAGGTGGGGTACCGCACCTGACCTTCTGGTCCCGGATCTGAACCGTGCGGGGGTACTCCCCGTCGGACCGCAACGCGACCCGCGCGGTGCGCGACTGAGCATGTCGGTGATCACGGCGCACTTCGGCTTGCGCCTGCCTCGGCGCGACATCGTGGACGGCGGGCTTCCGCTGTACGTCCGGAGCCGCTTGCGATGATGGCCCGGCGGCGTGTACCGGGTCGCGGAACCGCGGATCTGCCGGGGGCCGTGCGGGGAAGGGCGGGCCATTGCGGCATAATCCGGCGCCGGTCCGGGTCGGCGTCGGCCCAGCCGCAGACCCGATCACGCGAGGAACACCGTGCAGCCATCACTCCCCATGCCGTACCGGCTGGCCAGCGGCTTCCTGGGGGCCTTTCCCCTGGCGCCTTGCCTTGCGTTCGCGACAGAGGCGAACACCCCTGCGGCGTGGCTCGCGACAGGCCCCGCCATGATCGGCTTCGCTGCCCTCGCGGTGCGGGGGTACCGGCTCGGCGTGACGCATGAGCACTCGCGGGTCGTGATCCGCGGCTACCTGCGCACGCGCGTGATCGAGCGCGCCCGCATCACGCAGATCACCGACTTCCCCGCGGTGCGATGGACCGCCGGCAACGGGCGCCGGCGATGGACGCCGCTGACCGCCCTGATGACGAGCCCGGGCGAGATGGCGGCGAGCCGTCTCCGCAAGGAACGCGCCCTGAAGAAGTTGCGGGCGTGGGCACGCCGTGCGGACGTGGCCTCCGGCCGGTCGTGAGATCCGGGAAGACGCCGTGCATCACGTACATGCGAAGGGGCCGTGCCGCGTAGGAACCCCGCTTCATTGCGACCACGGGAACACCGCCGGGGAAGACCCTGGGTGCGGTACCGGGATGTCCCGGGCCTGCCCGGGGCGGCGAAGGCGGCGATTCGTGTGCTCGAACGGGAGCGTCTGTCCCGGGGCATCGTGTCGGCGGGCGGCGATGGCGGCAGTGGAAGGGCGAGTTCACCTGTTCCTGCTGGGGAGACGGCTGGGCCCGGGACACGCGGCAGGAGGCTCAGTACGCGCTGCCTCCGCAGGCCGCCACCGAACGTCGCGCGCGGGGTGGAACGTCTGGACGCGGTTCTGCTCGGGAGGACGCGTCATGTAGCCGCTGGAAGATCGGAATTCGGCATGGTGCCACCGCAGATGCGGAGCCGTAACGGAGCGGGACTCCGCACCCGGGGTTCTCGTGAAGCCGACGGCCGGCGTTCCCGGCCGCACGGGCGGACGCACCCCGTGCGGACACTCCGAGGCGATGCTCACCCCCGCCAGATGAGGAACTCGTGCGTGATCGCGACCAGGGCACGTGCGGCCGCACTGGGCGTACGCCCGGACGGAGCCGCCAGGGAGAACGGCCAGTCCAGGTTCGCATCGTCGATGGTCAGCGTGGCGACGTCCTCCGCCTCGGCGAGGGCGGGCCGTGGAAGCAGGGCCACGCCCAGACCGTTGCGGACGTAGGCCACGCCGGTGGGGGCGTCGGTGATCTCGAGGGCGACGCGACGGGTCACGGAGGCGGCGGCGAAGGCCAGGTCGGCAACGGTCCGGATGCCGTAGCTTTCGGGGAAGTCGACGAAGTCCAGGCCGGCCAGATCGGTGATCGACGCGGTGCGGCGCTGCGCGAGCGGATGGCCGACCGGCACGACGAGGTCGAGCACCGAGGTGACGAGGTCGGTCAGCGCGACGCCTGGCGGGTACGGTCCCGGCAGGGAGACGAAGGCGAGGTCGAGGCGCCGTTCGAGGAGGGCGTCGATCAGGCCCTGGGAGCCGGAGGCGGCGGCGCTGGTCTGCAGGAGCACACCCGGGTGACGCCGGTGGAATGCACCGAGCAGCGCGGGGAAGTCGACGAGCCCCACCGTGGACATCGTGCCCAGCCGCAGGGTGCCGCGCAGTCCACCGCGCACTTCGGCCACCGCGTCCACGGCCTCCCGGGCGGCGTTGAGGGCGGCATGGGCGCGCGGGAGCAGGGCGGCCCCGGCATCGGTGAGCAGCACGCGTTTGGAGGTGCGTTCCAGCAGCGGCGTGCCGAGTTCGCGCTCGAGGCTCTTGATCGTGCTGGAGACCGCGGACTGGACGACGTGCAACCGCGCGGCGGCACGGGTGAAGTTCGCTTCCTCGGCGACGGTGACGAAGTGCTCGAGTTGGCGCAGTTCCACACTCCCAATATCCCACACGGGCCCCCGACCATCTCTCTGCGAGATGGCCGCGGTCTCCGACTTTCGTTGGACGGCGGCCGTCGCGTCCGGCGACTCTGTTCGGAGAAGGAGATGCTCGACACAGGAGGCTTGGATATGACTTACAAGACGCCACCGACATATCTCGGAAGCGGCGACCCCGTTCGGCAGCGCAAGGACTACTACCCTCCCTGGCTGGACAATCTCGCCGATGACGTGACGCTCGAGGCCGGGGTCTTCACCGGGACCGTCCACGGGGCCGAGGACGTTCGCGCGATCCTGTCCTACGCACGCACTCTGTACGAATTCCAGGACTTCATCTACATCGGCAAGTACGGAGAGAACGGATTCGTCGAGGACTACGCGGCCACGGTGGACGGAAGGCCGATCGCCAATATCGCCGTCGTCTACAAGAACGACGAGGGGAAGACGCAGCATCTGGTGATGAACCACCGTCCGCTGCACATGCTCCAGTATTTCTCCCGGAAACTGGGCGAGCATTTCGCCGGGACCGAATACGCGAAGTACTGCGCCGCCCCCTCGGTTGATGCCGACCCGTCGGACGCCGGCCGCGCCTGAACGGCTTCTCGCGGGCGGGGCGCGGCTGTACGCGGACACCGCCAAGGGGAACCAGCGCCCTTACGGGGCCTGCCCGATTCATCGGGCAGGCCCCGGCTGCGTTGCGAGGCCGCGAGTCGTTGCCGGGCCGTTCGCCCAGGTGCGCGACGGGGGATTCGGCGCCGGTCGTCCTTGTCGTCGAGGCCCATCGGCACAGGGTCCTGGGCGCGCGCCGGCCACCGGGGCGGGTGCGGCGCCCTAACCGTCGTGCTCGTCGTGGCCGCCCTCGAAGACGAAGAGTGGTTTCGCGCCACGTGCGGGCGTTTCGGCGAGCGTGACGGCGTCGGCGAAGTCCTCCAGCGGGAAAGGCCGGCCTTCGGGGATGCTCAGTACCTCCGCGGCGACGAGATCGCGGACCTCGGTCAGCGCGCGCAGAGCTTCCTCGGACGAGGCACTGCCGAACCAGCGGTTCAGCCAGAAGCCGCGCACCACCTTGGTCTCGTAGATGACCGAGCGCGCCGACAGCGGGATCGTGAGCGCCGCCGGGTCGGTCTGCCGATGGGTGGAGAGCGCGCCGTAGACCACGACCTCGCCACCGGGAGCCAGCGCTTGGGAGACCTGGGCGCCCACGTGGCCCGCGACGCAGTCGACGGCCTTGCGCACGCCGTCCCGTCCCGCGATCTCGGCCACGCGCCGCACCAGGTCCTCGTCCTCCGTGCAGATGACCTCGTCGCCGCCCAGCGCCTTGATCCCGTCGACGGCAGCGCGCCGCCGGACAACGTTGATCGTGCGGACACCCAGATGCTTGGCGAGCTGAATGACGAGCCGGCCGACGGTGGAGCCCGCGGCCGTCTGCACCAGCCATTCGCCCGGCTGCACGTCGAGTTCGCGCGTCACCAGGAGCAGCGCGGTCAACGGGTTGACGGCGAGTTGGCAGGCGTCGGAGTCGCTCAGGTCGTCGGGGACCGGCAGGAGCCGTCGCGGATCGGCGACAAGGTATTCCTGCCACGTGCCGGCCACGGGGGGCCCGGGCACCGCCGGAATCGCCACGGCCACCACGCGCTGACCGATCTTCAGGCCCTCGGTGTCCGGGCCCAGGGCCTCGATACGGCCCACGCATTCCATGTTCCCCCCGACCGCGGGAAACTCGGGGGTGAAACCGTAGCGCCCGCGCAGCACATGCAGATCGCTGGCGTGGATCGGGGTCGCCCTCACACGGATCAATGCCTGACCGGCTTCGGGCACGGGAACGGGCCGGGATTCCAGCCGCAGGACATCGTTCGGCTCACCGACCTTCCCGGCTACGAGCGCGCGCATGGATTCTGGCGTGGGCATGGGATCTCTCCTTCAGTCGAGGTTGTCGTCGGCCTGCGGGGCGGCGATGTACGGGCGTACCGCGTCCCTGAAAGTCGCTCGCCCAGCAGCCCGGAGACACGCGGTACCGACGGCAGCGGCGATCGGCTCACCGCCCGCCGCCGATACGCGGTCCCCGACGAAGCCGTTCTCTCCGTGGTCACCCAGATGTGAAGGAGGTCCCGGCGCCCGTACCGAGTGCGCGCGTGTGCCGGCACCGTGCGAACGTCCTCGGGCCCCCGCACGACCCCGTCAAGGACCGATCCCTGCGACGTCGCGTCGCCGGCACGGTCGACCGGCCGATGGGGAGAGGAGTCCGTGGGCTGCGGCGCAGGATTGCCGCTGCCCCGGCGCCTCGGCGCCGTGTTGTCGGTCATCTTCCCACCGTTCCAGGAGGAACCCACTCCTGCGAGCGGTCCCGACGAGCCCGAGGACATAACCGTAACACGTTCACTTATGTCACCCCTTGACCCCGCAATGACTTTCGGGGCCTTGACCGATGCGCTGCGCGTCTCTCGCCGCGCCAGGCCGCACGAGTGATCGGATCGGCAATTGCGCAGATCTGGCGGATGAGCGACAGGCGTGCTGGAGCCGCCGTTGCCGAGGGGCAAGAAGCCCGGCGGTCACCGATACGGACCCGACGGCAGCCGACCGACGGCGTACACTTCCGGGCCCGTACCGCATCCCGTGCGGGACATGCCCGCCGAGTACGGGGCCGGGCGTACGACCTGTTCCGCCGCCGGCAGCGCAACGGAACCTGGCAACGACCGGCACATTCGAGACGCCGCTAGGGTCGCATCCCGAACAGGAAGCGGGTCACCCGCGTGCGGCGGACCAGCAGCTCGTACGCGGCGAGGGTGAGGATGAGGGCGATCACCACGAGCACGGCGTACTCGACCACGATGGGCGCCGACCAGCCGACCACGAAGTAGGCGACGGCGACCACGATCGGCTGGTGCAGGACGTACAGCGGCAGCACGGCTGCGGCGAGACAGCCGTAGAGGCGTTGACGCGTCGTCGGGGTCGGGTTCGGCGCCGCACGCGGTTGCTCCCGCCGCCGACGGTCGAGCAGGCCCGGGATGGCGACGACCAGACACCATCCGGCCGCACCGAACAGCGCCCGTGAGACGGTGGCCAGGGCGGTCATCTCCGTGAAGGGCTCGTCGGCCAGGGCGAAGCCGGGGCCGGCTGCCGCGAACAGCAGGGCGCCGAGCCAGGCTGCGGTCCCGGCGTCGCGCCGCATCACGGTGCGGAAGCGGTCGTCGGTGGCGAGCACGAAGCCGGCGACGAAGAACAGCAGGTACGACCAGCGGTGCCAGCCCGCGTAGTCCTCCTCCAGCCGTGCGAAGGCGCAGATCGCCGCGAAGGCGGGGGCCGGCAGGAACACGAGACCCCGCCGGTGCAGGGTCGCCTCCGCCACCCGGTCGCCGATGCGGCGGACGTGCTCGCGCGGCAGCCACCGGTGGAACGGCACCAGCATGAGGGAGAACGCCAGGAGGAGCACGACGAACCAAAGATGGCCGGTCTCGAAGTGCTCGCCCTGGACGAGGAAGGGGAACTCCCCGGGCTCCAGGTGCACGTCGTAGAAGCGGGGCAGGAAGCCGAGGTACGACTCGTGGTAGTCGGCGTCGGCCGAGCGCAGGCGCAGCCACTGCGGCAGCGGGTTCAGCGCGAGCGTCGCGAAGACCAGCGGAACGCCGAGCCGCAGCAGCCGCTCGCCGGCGAAGCCGCCCGCGCCGCGGCGCTGAAGCGAGTGCCAGGCGCCGAGGCCGGAGATGAGGAACAGCAGCGGCATGGCCCAGACGACCCCGAACCCGGCGATGATCATGATGGCTTCGGTGGTCTCGGCGTTCTTGACGTAGAAGTCGTCGTCGGCAGCGAACACGAGCGCCGAATGGAAGAAGACCAGCCCGATCACGACCAGCATCCGGATCGCGTCGAGCTCCGGCCGCCGCTCCGGTAACGGTGCCTGCGCCGGTTCTGCGCGCGTCGCCAATGTCTGTGCCCCCCGTCGCCGGTACGTCACCAGTGTCGGAAAGGCGGCCGCCGGGCGCCCCCCCCCCCCCCCCCCCCCCCCCCCCCCCCCCCCCCCCCCCCCCCCCCCCCCCCCCCCCCCCCCCCCCCCCCCCCCCCCCCCCCCCCCCCCCCCCCCCCCCCCCCCCCCCCCCCCCCCCC